>QMOQ01000001.1 GCA_003650285.1 Caldisericota bacterium
CACCGCATTCTCCCCTGCCACAGCCTTCTTTTGTCCCGGTTAGATGCATTTTATCTCGTATTACATCAAGAAGTACTACATTGGTAGGAACGCTCAGTTTATATTCCTTGCCGTTCAGAGTAAAATTAATATCCATTTCCTGCATCATTTCACCTTTTTTCTACAAAATAATGCACACTATTGTTCCCAACTATTTTTTCATTCATCTTAATTGCATCCACAGGGCAAACCTGCATACACATTGCGCATCCAACACATTTTTCGTCATCAAAATGAGGCAGTCTCTTTTCGCTATCCCAATCAATTGCCATATGCCCTCCATCGTAACAAGCTAAATAGCAAAGACCACAACCAACACATTTTTCCTCCACTAATTCAGCACGGGTTTCGGGCGATGGAAGTTCATCCTGGGATTTGATATTTGGCAGCGCTTTCCCAACAACATCCAAAGGAGAATCAAAGCCCATATCAGATAAATAATGAGCAAAACCTCTTTTCAAATCTTCTATTGTCCTAAATCCGTAATGCATAGGTAATGTACAAAATTGCACATTAGAAGCTCCAACAGCCATAAATTCTATGGCATCTCTCCAATTAAATGCACCACCATTCCCGGAGATTGTAATGTCCACATTTTTGGCAATTTCTGCAATGGTACGCAAGGTAATAGGTTTTATAGCTGGGCCCGAAAGACCTGAATATGTGCCTTTGCCAAAAAGAGAAGGATATGGTTCAAATGTATCTATATCAACACCTAATAAAGACGGGATGGTATTACTCGCAGTAATGCCATCTGCACCGCCTCTTTTTACGGCTTTTGCTACTTCAACAATGTCCGTAACCTGGGGGGTTATTTTAATAAGCACGGGAGTATCCTCTGCTGCCTCTTTTACCCACCGTGCCACTTTCTCCGTTGCCTCAACACTTTGAGCAAGCATTCTCCCTGCTTTTTCACCCATGCTTCCTTGAGGACAACTAAAACTACATTCTATAAGATCAACACCAGCTTTTTTCAATCGCCACACAAGTGTCTGCCAATCTTCCTTTTTTGCGCCCATAATAGACGCACCAATCATTTTTTCAGGAAATACTTCTTTTAATGTCTTTACCCGCTTTTCAATTTCATCAATCTGATATCCAGAAATAAGATCAATATTCCCCAAACCAATAACTTTTCTGCTCATCGAGCCAAATGAAGACATCATAGGGTATTTAAGCGGAACAGGATTTCCTTCAACAGATGTCGTCTTTAATATTACACCTCCCCAACCTGCTTTTAATCCATTATATGCTATATCAAACTCATCCGTAGGAGGCGCTGCGGAAAGAATAAAGGGATTCTCCAGGCGAATGCCTAAAAATTCCATAGAAAGATCTATTTTTTTATACATTTTTTTCTCCCTCTAAATACTTCGCAATGTTTTGCGCAGCTTTTTTGCCATCTGCTACACATTCAACAACAGTACTTGCTCCCCTTACAATATCACCTCCAGCAAAAACACCTTTTACATTTGTCATTAAGCCACCATCGACTTTTACTAAACCCTTTGCGTCTCTTTCCACCTTAGGAAAATAAACATCAGCTTTTTGTCCTATGGCAATCACCACAGCATCGAGAGGAATTACAAAATCGGAATTTGGAATTGGTACAGGGTGTCTCCTTCCGGATGTATCTTTTTCGCCAAGGTGTGCTCTTGTCACAACAAGTCCATCTACCTTTTTATCTCCTTTGATTTCTTTTGGAATTGCAAGGAATTGGAATGTTACACCTACCTCTATTGCTTCTTCAATTTCTTTCTTAAACGCCTTTAACTCTTTTGTGCCTCTTCTATATATCACCTCGACATCGCGTAATGGATCTTCAATTTTCAAAACACTTGCTACTTCCACTGCTACATTACCTCCGCCTATTATTCCTATTCTTTTAAAGTGGGGTAATCTGACACCGGATTTTGCCCGTTTAAGAAGTTCTCGTGAATAGTAAACACCGTCTAAATTATTCCCGGGTATATCTAAACCAAGTTCATCTGAAAGACCTGTTGAAATAAAAATTGCGCTGTACTCTTTATTTAATTCTCCCACTGATTTTATTGTGGTATCTTTTATCTCCGATACAAAATTTTGATGAATGAAGCGAGCTTCTTTTTTTTCTATTTCTTCTGGAAGTCTTGTTACAGATATTTCATTAGCAGGGACTCCTCCCAACTGTTTCTTTTCAAAAACAACCGGCTGATAGCCAAATCTTCTTAGCTCTCTTGCACAGGCAAGACCCGCGGGACCGCCACCTACAATAGCAATTTTCTCCTTTGTAGCAGGCACAAGTTCAAGGTTCTCGGAAGGGTCCGTATTATCCGTTATATATCTATGAAGCTCTCTAATTTTAATAGGTGTATCCATTTTTACCCTTGTGCAAGCACTTTGGCAGAAGCTCTCTTCAGGACAAATTCTGCCACATGTTTCAATAAAGGGATGTGCTTCCTGAATAATTTCTCTTGCCCCTTTTAGATTATCGGTGCGTATAGATTGAATAAATTCAGCAATAGGAACATGAGCCGGACATGCTGTTTCACAAGGGGCATCATAACAATAAAGACATCGTTCAGCTTCTATCGCGGCTTGCTCCTTTGAGAATGTTTTTTCGATTTCTTCCATTATACCTTCGCTCCTTTCCGATATTCGTTAAAATTTATTATACCTTCGTTTAATAAACTGTCAAGAAGTTGGTTAAATCATTTGAGCAATATTATCTTCCATTGTACGAGATTGCCTTACCTGTTTCGTAAAGCTTGATATAATATAGAAAATTAACATAGTATAAAATCTATAGCAAACAATGTCATTTATAAGACACGATTATAATGACTTCCCCTTTTACTGAGCGGCTCTCTAATTTATTAAGAATATCTAAAGCCCTACCTCTCAATGCTTCCTCATAAATCTTTGTAATTTCACGGGTTATTGCAACATTTACATCGCCTGCACTTTCTATAAGCTCAGAGAGAAATTGCTTTACCCTGAAGGGGGATTCAAAAAAAATAACAGGGCCGGGAAAATCTTTGAAACCCTGCAAAATTTTTTTCCTTTTCCCTTTTTTCCTTGGGAGGAATCCATAAAAAATAAAATGAGCTGGAGAAAACCCTGAAAGAAGAAGTGCCGGGACAAAAGAAGTAGGACCAGGCAAAACTTCAACATGTATTCCTTTATCAATGCAAGCCTTAATAAGCTTATAACCAGGATCAGAAATGCCAGGAGTACCTGCATCTGTCACAAGAGCAATCTCTTTTCCTTTTTCCATTTCTTCTACAAGTTTTTCTAACTTACGTGCACTGGAATAACTATGGAAGCTTGTAATCGGAGTATGTATGGCGTACTTATTTAATAAAATACGGGTAACCCGCGTGTCTTCTGAAGCTATAAGATCCACTTTCCTCAACACAAGAATTACCCGTAGCGTAATGTCCTTTAAATTGCCAATTGGCGTAGGACAGACATGCAAACTCATTATTTTGTTTCAGATTCGCTGCTCTTGCTTATTTCGATTTCGTCTCCCACCTTAATGTCGTTAAAATTTTTCAACCCTATACCACATTCATATCCCTTTGCAACTTCTTTTACATCCTTTTTAAATCTTTTCAGGGATGAAATCACTGTATCGTATATAACTGCATTATCACGCAAGACTTTTGCTTTTGCATCCCTTACTATCTTTCCCTCACTAATAATACAACCGGCTATCGTGCCAGTACCACTTACCTTAAATACCTGCTTTACAGTAGCTCTGCCAACTACCACTTCTTTAACTTCTAGTTTAACCATTCCTTTAAGCAATCGTTCAATATCGTCCATTAATTCAAAGATAACATCATAAGTCATTATTTCTACTTTTCTCGCTTTAGCATCTTTTTTAGCTTCAGTAGTAGGACGTACGCTAAAACCTAATATGACCGCTTTTGTCGCTTCTGCAAGCAAGATATCGCTCTTAACTATTCCGCCAACGCCTTCATGAATAATATCAATAGGAACAGGAGATTTAAGTTCTTTTACTGCATGTTTTACTGCTTCAAGCGAGCCTTGAGTGTCAGCTTTAAGAATAACAAAAAGTTTTTTAAGCTCCTTTTCCTCCATCTCTCTAAATAAATCATCCATAGTTTTTGAAACAGTTTGAGTCTTCATTTGTTGGTTTCTTATTCCAATTTCAATCTGTTTTGTTTCCTCTTTTGCGTCTTTAATATTATCTATTACATAAAATATCTCACCCGCCTTCGGCACACTGGGAAGCCCTACAATTCCCACAACAGAAACAGCTTTAATTTTTTTGACCATTTTACCTCTAATATCTGTAAGGAATCTCACTCTTCCAACAACATCTCCTACTCTAATATAATTACTTGCTTTTAATGTACCAGTTTGAACAACTACCGTAGCAAGTGGACCAATATTTTTATGCATTTCTGATTCAATTACAGTGCCTGAGCAAAGAGTAGTGGGGTTTGTTTTAAGCTCAAGAAGTTCAGCTTGTAAATTAATCATTTCAAGAAGCTCTCCCACACCTTTTCCTGTCTTCGCCGAAACATTAGCATATATTGTCGATCCACCCCAATCCTCTGGAAGTAGACCTCTATCTGCAAGTTGTTTTTTTACAGCCTCCGGATCAGCGTTTGGCCTATCGATTTTATTAAGTGCTACAATAATTGGAACATCAGCAGCACGAGCATGATCAAGCGACTCTATCGTTTGATCCTTAACACCCTCATCTGCTGCAACAACAAGAATAACAATATCTGTAACTAATGACCCTCTCAAGCGCATTTCCGTAAATGCCTCATGCCCCGGAGTATCAATAAAGATGATTTCTTTTCCATTTACATTAACAACAGAGGCTCCAATTGCCTGAGTAATCTTCCCTTTCTCTTGGGCAGCAATAGATGTCTTTCTTATTGTATCAAGCAATGTAGTCTTGCCGTGGTCTACATGCCCCATCACAGTTACAACAGGTGCACGAGAACACAATTGCTTTAAAAATTCTTTATCTTTAAACTCTGGAACGTCAAAATTTAACTCAGAAGCAAGATAATGTACTTCAGTTTTTGAGAGCCTTCTGTCAGGTTTATAAGGAATTCCCAATTTCATAATTCGTTCCTTTACTGTCCTTATCGGGACCTTAAAGCGTTTCGCAAACTCCCCGACATTAATATCCCCAGATATCTTTTGAGATTTTTTCTCCGTAACTTCCTGTTTTTTGTGCATCTCCTTAACATACTCTTCTGCCAAAAAAATCGCATCAGGCTCCAGTGACGATAAATGCCCTTTCACATCAACTCCCAATTCCCCTAAAATCTTAATCAATTTAGGAGACTTTATTCCCAGTTTTTTAGCAACTTCATAAACTCTCATTTTATTTTTGTTCATTTGCATCACCTTCCTCTGACAATTCAATAAGGTGAATCCTGTACCCAGTAAGATTAGAAGCAAGTTTTACGTTAATACCTCCTCCTCCAAGTGTTGAAGGATAATTTTTAGAAGACACATAAACATTAGCTTCCTTAGTCTTAGGAATAATTTCAACTCTTTCAACTTTCCCCGGACTTAGTGCATTCTCTATATAGACTACAGGATTTGTATTATACCTGATTACATCAATTCTCTCTCTATTCAATTCTCTCGAAACTGCATTAATTCGCACGCCTTTAGTGCCAATACATGCTCCCACAGGATCAACCCGTAAATTTTTTGTAGCAACAGCCATCTTAGCTCTTAAACCAGGCTCTCTTACAATAGCCTTAACTTCAACAATGCCTTGCTGAACTTCTGGTACTTCCATATTTACGAGTTTTTCCAAAAATTCTGGGCACGCACGAGATAAAATAATTTGAGGCCCTTTAACACTGCTTTTCACCTCTTTTATTAACGCCTTCACCAATCTGTCTTTTCTTAACTGCTCTCCAGGAATAGCTTCCTCTGAAATTATAACACCCTCAATATTGTGAGGCTCAATACTTACACCAATTTCGCCTTTTCCTTTTTTCCTCGTCACCCTTCCTGTGATTACTGTACCTACAAGTCCAGAAAATTCTTCAAATGCAACTTCTCGTTTCTTCTCAAGTATTTTTTGCTGAAAAACTTGCCGTGCTGTGCGAATTCCCGTCGAGGAAAGTTTATTTGTTGGAATTTCAATAAGAACGGTGCCGCCTATTTCTACATTGTCAGTAAATTTCTTTGCCTCTTCATTGCTTATTTCAAGCACTGAATTTTCTACCTGTTCCACAATTGTCTTCTCTGCGTAAATCTTAACACTACCACGAGAAAGATCTATTTTAACAACAGAATTCTGCCCATTAAATGTTTTTCTATAAGCAGCTTGCAATGCCGCCTGTATAACTTCCATAATATAATCCTTAGAAACGCCTTCTTCCTCTTCTATGTTCCTCAATATATCAATATCTATCATTTTTTCTCACCTCTCTTTTCCAATAATCTATTATAAAGAGAAATTTTTACCACCTTGTCGAATGGCAATTCTAATTTTTCTCCATTTTTCCTAAACACAACATTATCGCCAGAAAATCCTTCAAGTACAGCCTCTTCTTTCATTATATTCTCTCCGGCCTTGAAAGAAACTTTTACCTCATTCCCAGTAAAAATATCAATTTCTTCCCTTGTTTTCAAAACTCTACTCAACCCAGGTGAAGAAAGTGCAATGCTGTATGTTCCTTCAAGCCCAACAGAAAAAAGTTCACTTTGAATTTCCCTCGTTACATTTTCCAAATCTTTAATGCCTACGATACCACCCCTTCGATAGATAACTGCTTCAATTCTGTCGTGCGAAACCAAACACTCTACCAATATTAATCCGAATCGCTCGGTGCTCCTCTTTACAATTTCATTTATTCTATCCATAAATCCTCTCCATCAAACGAAAAAGTGGGCACATTTATTCCCACTTCTCCATATAAAACCTGTAAATATTGTAAAGGAAATTTTAAATTTTGCAAATAGAAAGTAATTAAAATTTTCTTTAAAATAACCGAACTTTTTAGATATCCACCTGTCTAAAGATAAAAAGGGAGAAAAAATGAATAACTTTGTAAATTTTTTAAAGAAAAACAAAATTGTTTTGATTCTGCTCATCATCGTGATGATAATAGGAATCGGCGGAGTAAGTTATCTTTTTCTTGCAACAAAAATAATCAGAACTGAAAAAGCAATGTCCCCACAAAATCAGATAAACGAGTTTCTGTCACCCTATTCGCAAGACACAACCTTTGAAGATGAAGCCGCAAGAGAATCTGGTACCTACTTTGGTGAAAGCGATACAAATGCTCAGTTTGGCATTAAAATAATCAAGAACGGCAGTACAAGTTTACGAGTAGAAAAAGGAAAATTCTTCGAGGTATGGAATAATATCATCTTTACTGCAAAAGGTTTGAATGGTTTTGTTTCAAATTCAAACTATTATAAACAAGATGAACACTATTATGGAACAGTTAGTATAATGATTCCTTCTAAAGATTTTGATACATTTGCTGAACAAATTTCAAAACTTGGAAAAACAGAAAATATGCGCGTGTCAACCAAGGATGTCACAGGTGAATACGTAGATCTTTCATCAAGAATCAAAGTGCTTGAATCACAAAAAAATCTCCTTCTTTCCTGGCTAAGCAAATCAAATGATATAAAAGATATGATTGCCCTGAGAAATGAACTGGAAAAAGTAGAAAGCGAAATCGAACAAATTAAAGGAAGAATGAATTACATCACATTTCACACAGATTTTTCCGAGATTACAATAAGCATCACAGAAAACGGGAAAATTCCAGTAGAAAAACCAGAAATACTTCTGCGCCTTATTGCTGCTTGGAAAATAGCATTGAACGCTCTTGTTTCGTCATTGGTTGGATTTATAATATTTGTTGGCTGGGTAATTCCATGGGCCATTATCATATACATAATTTATTTAATTTATAAAAAAAGAAAAGGAGGCACGGTATGAGTAAAAAATTTATTGCCGTTTTTATTTTGACTGTACTGGTTTTAAGTACTGTAGTAATTGGTGGAAGCACATTGCCAAAAAGTAGAGTAGCCGCGGAGAACCTAAATGTGGACGAACATCACCTGATATCTGCAACAGGCATAGGCACTATACAGGCAATACCCGATATCGCGTACGTATCATTCGGAATACAGATAGAAAACAGAGATGCAAGTGCTGCAATGGAAGAGATGTCTTTACAAGCAAACGCAATTATCAACGCACTGAAAGAAAGAAAGGTAAAAGAAGAGGATATTAAAACAACAGGATTAAGTCTTGTGCCTGTGTATCGCTGGGATAAAGAAACAGGAAAATCTATTTTAGATTACTACAGAGCAAGTGAGTCTTTCAGAGTAAAATGCACAGTTAACAATGCCGGAGCAATTCTCACCTGTGCAGGAGAAAGTGGGGCAAATATAATACATGGAATCTCATTTGACATCTCAAACCGTGAAGAACTAAAACTCGAAGCAATTAAAAAAGCAATGGATAACGCAAAAGCGCAAGCAGAAATATCGTTAGATGGAACAAGATATGTAGTTACTGGGATAAAAACTATTTCTATCGGTTCTATTTTTGATCAAACACGAGGTATCGATATGGCATTCGCAGAAAAAGGCGCAGAAAATATAGAAATTCCGGTAGAGGGTGGAATGCTTACAATTCGGGCAACCGTACAAGTTATATACACATTTGATTAATAAGCGCTAACAAGTGACGGGTATCTTACAAATATTTACCGAATTGAAGATACCTGTTACTTAATTTCACACAAAGAGCTTAATAAATTTAGCAAACCAAAATATACAACCCAGGCAATACAACTTTTTTAAAATTAATAAAAACCATTTTTTTCTTGAGCAATTAATTTGACAAAACTTGAAATATGCATATAATTCTCGCGGAGTTGTGCCCTGGCCCTGTCCTGCATCTCTGACCAAAAACTTTTGCATCTCTCCAAGATTCGAGAGATTAAAAGGCGAGAGGGGAAGGGTTGGGGCTCTTTGACTTATCACAGAATAACAATAAAATAGGACAGCCAATAAATTTCCGCATGAAAGGATAAATATGCATAAAAATAGTATCGGTGTAAATCTTCTTATTTTTATGAACAGATTTTTTAATCGCCCTGTTCATCCATTCAATCTGGAAGATGCATCAATAAAAACATTTGCAGAGTGGGAATTTGAGCAATCAAAACGCATCAGCTATTACTACCTTCCTGAAATAGATCTTTTAAGAGAAATACAGAACAAGACCATACTGGATATCGGGGCAGGCAGTGGAGGAAAAAGCACATTTTATGCATTAAGTGGAGCCAAAAAAGTAATAGGAATAGACACAGAAAAAGGATTTATAAAGCAAGCAAAAACATTTGCGATGTCGAAAAACACAAAGAACATTGAATTCCATGTAACAAATGCAGAGAATATGTCTTTTAAGGAAAGTTCAATTGATATTTGTGTAATGAACGATGTATTTGAACACCTGCAAAATCCAGAAAAAGTATTGAAAGAAACTTACAGAGTACTAAAAGGTAGAGGTAAAATTTTTATCAATTCACCACCGTACTACCATCCATACGGTGCGCACCTTTCAGATCTTATTGGTATCCCTTATGTACATATCCTGTTTCCCGAACCTGTTCTTATAAATACATATAAAAAACTCGCAGAAAATACAAAATCCTATGGAAAAAGAGTAAGTTTGAGATTCGGCACGGTAAATGGGAAAGAAAAAATCACATATATAAATAGAATGACAGTAAAGCGATTCGAACACATTATAAAATATGAAAATCCATTTAAACCAATCCATTACAAGATTATGCCGCTGAAAAAAAAAGGCAGATTTTTATTAAAAACACCCCTAAGAGAGTTTTTTACAAAAATGATTGTTTTTGTGGGCGAAAAAAACTAAAATAAAAATTGCATCGCTACTAAAGTACTCTGCTATTTTTACTCTCCTTTTGAGGAACAACTTCATAAAATATTACTGCTCCACCTTCCCAATCTCTTTAACAATATTTACTATAACTTCAACCGCTTTCTCCATAGCAAATATTGGTATATATTCATATACGCCATGAAAATTATGCCCACCCGAAAATAAATTTGGTGTTGGTAATCCCATAAATGAAAATTGAGCTCCATCAGTTCCACCTCGTATCGGCTTTATAATTGGGCTAATTCCAGCGTCTTTAATTGCTTTTTGTGCAATATCAATTAGTTGAGGATTTTTAGCAATGATCTCTTTCATATTGTAATACGTATCTTTTAGTTGTAGCTCCACTGTCCCCTTACCATATTTCTTATTAATAAAATGCGCACATTCTCTTGCAAATTTCTTTCTTTTTTCAAACTTATCTTTATCATGGTCCCTTATAATACATCTCTGTACCGTCTTCTCTACTCCTCCATTCATTTCATATATATGATAAAAACCTTCATACTTCTCTGTAAATTCTGGAGCTTCACCTTTTGGAAAAAGTTCAAGTAATTCAGTTGCAATACGAATTGCGTTCTTCATTATACCCTTAGCGCTGCCAGGGTGAATGCTTTTTCCATGAATAATAAAGGTAGCTGATGCAGCATTAAAATTTTCGTATTCAAAGCTACCAATCTCGTCTCCATCCATCGTATACGCATAGTCAGCCCCAAACTTCTTTACATTAAAATTTTTTGGACCCTTACCTATCTCTTCATCAGGAGTAAATGCAAACTTTACCGTACCATGTTTTATCTCCGGGTGTTCTACCAAATATTGAACAGCAGTCACTATCTCAGCAATACCTGCCTTATCATCAGCACCAAGAAGAGTCGTTCCATCAGTAACAATAATGTCTTTCTCATAATAATTTTTCATTGCAGGAAATTCTTGAACTTTCAAAATAATATCCAATTTTTTATTTAAAACGATATCGCCACCTTTATAGTTTTTCACTATACGTGGCTTCACATTTTTGCCAGATACTTCTGGAGATGTATCCAGATGAGCAATAAAACCGACAATAGGAACTTTCCTTCGAATATTCGAAGGAACACTCCCCATAACATATCCATTTTTATCCATCTCAACATCAACATCCATACCTTTCATTTCTTCCGACAGTCTTCTTCCCAATTTAAGTTGTTTTGCCGTACTTGGCGTAGTAGAAGAATCTTCACTTGATTGCGTGTCATAAGCAATATAATCAAGAAATCGCTTTGTAACGTCTCGCATGTTGCCTCCTCTCATATTTTATTATATTGTAACATTTTTTCGATACAATAAAACCTTGAATAAATAATAAAAATAAATAAAATAACAACATGAAATCACAAGGAAATAAAGTAGTTAATTTCATCGAAAATAATGTCTCGTTATTTTTAATAATAAGCATACCTTTTGGATTGTTTTTTCCTTATTTTGCATTTCTCAAAAATTATATCACTTACTTCCTTATGCTTGTTTTATTCGTTACATTTTTAAAGATGGATATAATGGAGATTGTACATCATATCAAAAGACCTATGCTGCTCCTCTATATTGAAGGTATGAGTCTGATTGCCGCTCCAATCATTGTTTATTTCGTTCTTACATTGCTCAAATTCAATTACATCGTAGTAGCAGCTCTTGTACTGCTGGCGGCAGCGCCTGCAGGAGTAGCATCGCCTGCAATGACTGACTTAACTTCCGGAGACACATCTTTGAACGTTATTATAATCTTTATAAGCCACTTAATAGCCCCATTTACCATTCCATTCCTTTTCTTTGTCCTTTTTAGAAAAGATATAAGACTTGACTATCTTAATGTACTCATCACTATGGCTAAGCTTATTTTAATCCCACTGGCAGCTGCTCTATTCTCAAAACAATTTCTCAAAAAGAAACTAAATTTCATAAAAGAAAGAAGTAGCTTGTTAACCATAATTCCAGTATTTCTTATTTCACTAACAGTAATATCTATAAATGCACCGTTTATAAAATCCAATCCATTCCAAGTAGTAAAATATTTATTAATCGTGTATCCTGAATATTTTTTCTTTATGGTCTTTGGGTTTGTTATGGTCTTCTGGCTAAACCTGAAAGAAAAAATTGCCGTATCTAACTCAAAAACATTTGCGAATGTATCCATTGTAATGGTTCTTGCATTTGAATTTTTTGACCCGAAAGTCGCTTTAATCATTGCGCTTGCCCAACTACCATGGCCCACAATGCTTGTCCCTGTGAATATAATGTTAAAGTTGATCAGAAAGAAAGTCCCTGAAAATCAGTACTTGTAATTACCTATTCTTATATCTTTTTCTCAAGCTCTATTAATTTCTCAGCAGCGAAAAGTGAAGCAAGCTTTGAATGCTCATAATAAATGCCACCTTGCAAATAAACTGCATACGGCTCCCTCATCGGGGCATCAGCTGATAATTCAATCGAAGAACCTTGTATAAATGTACCTGCTGCCATTAAAATATCATTTTCATAACCTGCAAGTGGCGATGGTAGCACTTCAGCATCCCAATCTATTGGTGACATAGTCTGGACAGCTTGTGTAAACATAACAAGCTTTTCGGGAGACCCTAAGAGAATTGCCTGAACAATATCACCCCGCTCTTCATTAAAAAGGGGTTTTACATTATATCCCAACTCTTTAAAAAACTTTGCGGCAAAAATTGCTCCTTTTAATGCATTGGACACAACAAGTGGAGCAAAAAAAACACCTTGAAGAAAAAGACGAGTAAGAGAAAGCATTGGTCCGATTTCCCTTCCTGTTCCCGGAGCAGTAAGCATTGCTTCAATCTTTTTGATATATTTTTCTTTTCCAACAATGTAACCGCCTGTTGGAGTAATTGCTCCACCCATATTTTTTATAAGAGACCCCACCACGATATCGGCACCTACTTTCGTTGGTTCCTTCTCGTCAACAAATTCCCCGTAGCAATTGTCTACCATAATACAAATATTCGGGTTAATTGCTTTTGCCTTTTTTATCATCCTGCTAATCTCCCCGATTGTGAGAGATTTTTTGTATGAATATCCGCCCGAGCGTTGAATAACTCCTACGGCTGCTCTTTTTATTTTTTCTTCCCCAATATTTTTAGCCATATCTGTTTTATCAAACTTTATTCCATATTCTTTCAGAGAACCTGTCACTTTCCTTAATCCTATTATAGCTTCGCCTGTTTCATATGGATCCCCACTGAGATAAAGAAGCGTATCAGCAGGACGAAGCAGACCAAAAAATGAAATGGAAATTGCATGTGTGCCGGAAACAATTTGTGGCCTGACAAGTGCCGCTTCTGTTTTGAAGATCCTTTTGTAGACTTCTTCTACTTTATCTCTACCAGGGTCGGAAAGTCCATATCCTGTTGTATCCCTGAAATGAAAAACAGAAATATGAGATTCCCTGAACGCATCTAATACTTTATAAAAATTACTACTCTTTATCCTGTCTACTTTTTTGAACTCCTCCGAAAGCTCACCTTCGCATCGCTCAGCAAGATTCATAAGTTCTTTCCTAATTTGAATGTTCATATAAAAATTCCTTTACAAGTTTTTCTGCCTGTTCTTTTGCGTCATTGAAATCTGCTGTATCAATCCAGTACACATTATTCTCTTTTTTAAACCAGGTAATTTGTTTTTTGGCAAGATGTCTTGTCCTTTTTTTAATTTCTTCTTTAGCTTCTTTAAGAGAAATGATTCCGTTAAGGTATTGCAAAACTTCCCCGTATCCAATTGCTTGCAAAGCTGTTTTTGACCAATTGGAATAAATATCCCTTAACCTTTTTACTTCTTCTACAAAACCTCTATCAAACATCTCGTCTACGCGCTTTTCAATATCCCGATAGAGAAGCTCCCTCTCTTTTGTTAACCCTATTTTTAAAAACTCATAACGAACTTCCTGATTCTCAACAGAAGAAATTTTATACCCGGTTTGCCTGAAAAATTCAACAATCCTTATAAGACGCTTTCTATCGCTAACCTTGTCTGAAGCGTTTTTATCAATACTTTCTGCCGTTTTTCTTAAAGCAGCAAAAGGCAACATATTGAGCTCTTCCCGCAATACCGCATCAGGAGGCGCTGAAAATTCAACAGGGAATCCTTCTGTAATACTTTTTATATAGAGGCCTGACCCACCAACTATCAGTGGCACTTTTTTCCGCTTAAAAATGTCTCTAATCACCTTTTCGACCTGTTTTTTAAACTCTGAAACATTAAATTCTTCCTGCACAGTTACAACATCAATTAAATGGTGTGGCACTTTGTTTCGGATATCCTTCTCCACTTTATCCGTTCCTATCTCCATTCCTATATAAAACTGCATAGAATCTGCAGATATAATCTCAACGGGAAATTTCTCCGCAATACATAAACTGAGTTGCGTCTTATGTGTTGCAGTAGGTCCTAAAATAATAATAATTTTTTTCATTTGCCTCGCAGGTGAATAAAATCAGCATCAACAATCTCCGTCTCAATGATATCACCAACACGTGCTGCACGCCCTTCTACAATAACCAATTTATCCTGCGGTATCCTGCCAAAAGCCTGTGTGCCAACAATTGATTCGATTAAAACCTCAACAGTTTTTCCTATAAAGAAGCGGTTTTTCTTTAAAGAAATAGCATTCTGTAAAGAAAGAAGGTCGTTCAGTCTTTTCTTTTTTTCCTTCTCATCAATCTGCTCTTCCATCACTGCTGCCGGAGTATTTGGCCTCTTTGAATAAGCAGCAACAAAACTTCTATCAAATTGCACATACTCAACAAGCGATTTAGTTTCATTATAATCTTTTTCGCTTTCCCCGGGAAACCCAACAATAATATCAGTAGTAATGCTTGCATGAGGAAAAAGCATACCCACACTATCTATAAGCTCGATATATTGTTCTCTCGTATAACCTCTCTTCATAGATTTTAATATTTTATTGCTCCCTGACTGCACAGGCAAATGAAAATGCGAGCATAACTTTTTTAACTTTCTCATCCGTTCTAAAATAGAAAGAGTAAAATTTGCAGGGTAAGAAGTAAGATATCTTAACCTCTTAAGGCCAGGAGTTTTATCAACATCTTCAAGCATTTCAATAAAACCATTTTTATATCCCAGATCGCGCCCATAATGATTAATATTTTGCCCCAGCAAAACAATCTCCTGCGTACCGTTTCTAACAAGCGTATTTACCTCTTCCAATATTTCTTCTTTTGCCCTACTCCGTTCCCTCCCCTTAGCAATAGGAACAATACAATAACTACAAAAATCATTGCACCCATAAATAATAGGCACATATGCAAACACTTTTCTTGCAAGGAGAATTTTTTTCTCACTCGTTACAGAAAGCAGTTTTCTTAACTTTTTAATGCGGTCATCAAGAGACTCGTATCCTTTGAATAGAGCAATAATGCTTTTTTCACCGACTCTCTTTATTGCTTGTTCTTTTACGCTGGCAACGCATCCTGTTACAACAGATACCGGGTGGCCTTGTTTTTCAAAAAGTTTTCTTATGCGTCCTACTTTGCTAAGAAGCTTTAAATTCGCCTTTTCCCGAACAGCACAGCTATTCAATAGAATTAAATCCGCATCTTCATCCTTTTCCACCTCGTTATACCCAAAAGACAAGAGTGCCTCTCTAAATTTTTCGGACTCATATTCATTAATCTGGCAGCCATATGTGACAATCTTAAAATTTTTCATAAAGCTTTTTACACTCCTTCTCAAGGATTTGTCTTTTCAAAGCTCCCAGCTCTTTTCCTTCCACATTAAATTTTTCTCTTAGCTTACTGCCATCAATTTTTACTTTACTGCATTCAGCGAAAAATTTGCTCGCCTTTATCGCTTCCTTTTCTTCTAACGAAAAAAGAGCCGCTGCTAAAGGAACGCAAATATTTCTATATCGAATAAAAAGAGAAAACAATGAATCAAAGTTGTCCTCTACTTTTTCTCCAGCAATTTTATTCGCTATTTCGACTTCCTTCCGGTTTAAACCTAAAATATCCAATACAGGATAATCTAAAAGAACATGTGAAAATAGTGCCACAATAAAAGCATCTCTGTATGTAAAATCCATGTTAATCTCTTTGTCTAATTTATTAAATTGCCCGGATAAATCAGTTCTTTTAAGAATAAATAAGAAATCTTTTCCGGGAAAAAATATTTCAAGTACTTTTAATACAGATTGAACATCTAAATCAAGAATCTTTTTTAGTTCCTCTCTTCGCCTCTCTCTTTTGGTCGATTTAAGAAAAAAAAATGCACTTTTAATCTGTTCCTTTGTATCTTCGTCGATGGAAAGATCAAATGCTGCTGCAAGCCGGATTCCCCGAAGAACCCGTACCGGATCTTGACTAATAGAATTCGGAGAAACAGCTCTCAACACACGATTTTCAAGGTCTTTTAGCGAAATAGTTCTGTAAAAAAACTTTTTTTCTGAAAGGGAATAACAGACAGCATTAATTGTATAATCCCTCAGCATAAGGTTGTTGTCAACACTATTTGTAATTTTCATAAAATCAAATGTATAATTACTTTGAATAGTTCTCAGAAGCAAAAAATTCTTTGCATTCAAAAAAAAGTATTTCAGATTACTCTTTTCAAAAAAATCCAAAACTTTTTCAAAGTCGTTTTCCCTTACTATGAAATCAAAATCTTTAAGATTTTTGCCGTAAAAAGCATCCCTTATAGCGCCTCCGACAATATAGATGTCAATTCTCTTTGCCTTCAGTGCCTCAACAAATGTATTTGAAAGTGCATCAGTTATAATGGTTTTTACTCTCTCCATCTTCCTCTCGATATGCTTTTTGCCTTGCCATTATTTGCAATATCAATAACTACAAAATCTAAAATCACACTACCTTCTGCAACTTCAAATGTTAACGGAAGAAGCGTTAAAAATCTTTTGATTGCTAACTCCTTTTTTACTCCTATAACAGATTCTTCTACGCCAGCCATTCCAACATCTGTAATATAAGCTGTGCCACGGGGAAGAATTGTTTCATCTGCAGTAGGCACATGTGTATGCGTACCAACAACTACGCTTACAAATCCATCCATGAAAAAGCCAAACGCTCTCTTTTCGCTGGTTGCCTCTGCATGAAAATCAATCATTATACAAGAAGTCTCTTTTTGCATCGCTTCAACTAACTGTTTTCCTACAACAAAAGGCGAATCAAGTGGAGGTAGCTCTATCCTTCCCTGTAAATTCACTACTCCCAATTTCATATCATCTTTTTCAACGATAACATGACCTTTACCTCTTACACCGGATGGAAAATTTGCAGGACGCAAAAGAAAAGGAAAATCATCAAACTGATCCCAAAATTGTTTCTTATCGAAACTATGGTTTCCTCCAGTAATGACATCTACACCAAAAGAAAAAAGTTCCCGCGCACTTTTTTCTGTGATTCCTGTCCCGTGCGCTGCATTTTCTCCATTTAAGATAATAAAATCAGGATGGTATCTTTCTTTTAATTCAGGTAGTGCCTTTTTAACGGCTTTTCTTCCAGGCTTCCCAAACACATCTCCAATAAAAAGTATTTTCATTTATCTCTCCCATCACAAACAAAAGGAGCCGGTAAAAATAGTACCGGCCGCTTTATATCTTAAAAGCTAACTTATTATTCCTTTTTCGCTTCTTCTTTCTGTTCTTTTTCGCCAGCTTCTTCACCAGCTTCTTCACCAGTTTCTTCACCAGCTTCAACTTCCACCGGCACCTCTTCTTCCTTTGTGGGATGTCCAATTCCTACCACAACTGTGTCTAATGAGGTAAGAACTTTCACTTTATCAGAAAGAACAAGGTCGCTTACATGCACAACATCATTTATATCAAGTTCCGTTACATCAACTTCAATTTTGTCAGGAATGTCAAGAGGAGCAGCTTCTACCTTGATGTCATACAGCGTATGTTCAAGCACACCACCAACTTTTACTCCTTTCGATTCACCTACAACCACGATCGGTATCTTCGTAAACACAGATTTATTCAGATCTACCTCTAGAAAATCCACATGCACAATCTTATCACCAAAAGGGTCTTTTTGTATATCTTTAAGGATTGTAAAGTAAGTAGTGCCATTAATGTCAAGATTAACAATAACACTTGTCCCTTTATGTTTTATAATGTTAATAAATTCTTTTTCATTAATTGCAACAGGAATAGGTTTTGCAGTCTTTCCGTAAACTATGCCAGGAATAAACCCTTCACTACGAAGCTTCTTTAACATTCCTTTAGTAGAAACATCTCTTTTCATCGCCTTAAATGCTATCTTTTCCATCTAGATACATCTCCTTTATAGTTTTTGAAGCTTAATTATAACATTCTTTCAATCTTTTTCAAACAATGCACTTATAGATTCATGTAAAAATACTCTTTTGATCGCCTCTCCTATCAATGGAGCTACACTAAGAACTTTAACTTTATCAGGTAAATGATTACGTTCTTCCACAGGAATCGTATCCGTTACGATTATTTCCTTTATGGGCGATTCCTCAAATTTACTCAAACTATCTTTCGCAAATATTCCGTGTGTCACACATACATAAGCCTCTTTTGCCCCCCTTTTCAAAACTTCTTCTGTTGCGTTAATGATAGTATTGCCCGTATGAATCGCATCGTCAACAAAAATAACGCTTTTCCCCTTAACTTCACCAATAAGCCTGCTCGTTTCTACTTCTTCTGGTCCAAGTCTTCTCTTGACAAATATTGCCTGGGTTGAGTGAGACATCTCTCTGGCAAATTCAGTCGCTCGCGCTACACCTCCCACGTCAGGAGAAACAACAACAGGATTCTCAATATTTTTTTCCCGCATATAATCAGCAAGTGTCAACACAGCCGTAAGATTATCCATCGGTATATCAAAAAACCCTTGTATCTGGCCTGCATGCAAATCTACAGACATTACCCTGTCTGCTCCCGCCATCGTAATGAGGTTTGCAACAAGCTTTGCTGAAATAGGCTCCCTCGATTTTGTCTTTCTATCCTGTCGTGCATATCCAAAAAATGGAATAACAGCACCTACAGTGTCAGCCGATGCTCTTTTCAAAGCATCAATCATAATAAGTAACTCCATTAAATTATCCGCCGGGGAAAAAGTCGGCTGAATGATAAATACATCTCGCCCTCGTACATTTTCAAGGCATCTTACATGAATTTCTCCATCGGGAAAATAATTAATAATCGCCTTCCCTAGTGATAAATCAAGATATTTTGCAATTTTCTCAGAAAGCTGTCTATTTGCCGTACCAGAAAAAATTTTTATTCCTTTTCCTTTCAAATCAACCATTACTTTTTTTCCTCCTCTTTGCCCATTCTTTTTTATTTATTTGTTTAGCTCTCCCAATAGCAAGCGCATCCTCGGGAACTTCTTCTGTAATCACAGATCCAGCTGCTGTATATGCACCTTTCCCTATTTTTACAGGCGCTACAAGTGTATTGTGAGAACCAATAAATACATCTTCTTCTATAAATGTGGGTTTCTTCTTACTTTGAAGCCCATTATAATTGCAAGTGATTGTTCCTGCCCCAATGTTCACATTTTTCCCAACTTTTGTATCGCCAATATAACTTAAATGTGGAACTTTTGTATTTTCCCCAAACTGAGATTTCTTTACCTCAACAAAAGTACCTATCTTAACATTCTTGCTCATTTTGCTATCAGGCCGCACATAAGCAAATGGTCCTATTTTGCAATTATCTCCCATATTAGCCTGTCTTACTACACTATATTGCACATTCACATGATTTTTAATAACAGAGTCAACAATACGCGTATTTGGTCCGATCACGCAATCTTTCCCTATAGTTGTTTTCCCTTGGATTAACACCCCGGGAAGAATTGTCACGTCATTCTCTATTTTTACATCAAAATCAATACATATAGTATCCGTATTTATAATTGTAACACCTGCAAGCATTAATTTATCAAGTATCTCTCCTTGAATAATCTTTGTTGCAATAGAAAGTTCTTTTCTATTGTTAACGCCATACACGGGAAATTTCCTTTTCAACTTTTTTACACTTACTTTTACGCCTTTTTTTTTCAATATTGTAAGTGCGTCCGTCAAATAATACTCTTTTTGTAAATTATTGGGAGTAATTTCGTTAATTGCGTCAGTAAGATACTTTTTTGCAAATACATATATTCCTGTATTGATCTCGTTTATTTTTTTTTCTTCCTCTGTTGCGTCTTTTTCTTCAACGATCTTAACAAAATCAGTCTTACACCTGACTATTCTGCCAAAACCAATCGGATTATCAGATAAAGCAGTAAGCAACGCTACACCACTCTTAGTGTCTTTATAAAAAGCAAGAAGTTCTTCAAGATCAGAGGATTTTATCAAAGGATTATCTCCTGTGACAATAAGCACTGGTGTCTCATCTGGAATATTACAAGATGCAGTAAGTGCTTGCTTAACTGCATCTCCTGTCCCGAGAGGGACTTTTTGGTAAACCAGTTCAACATTAGAAAAAACAGTTTTATCTATTTTTTCGGAAATTACTACAATAACTTTATCAGATACCCCCCTTGCAGCATCTATCACGTATTGCACCATAGGTCGCCCGCAAATTGGGTGCATCACTTTCGGAAGAGATGAATGCATCCTCTTTCCTACTCCAGCAGCTAAAACAATACATACATTTTTCATCGTTCACAACTCCTTATTATCAAGCCATAAATCTTATTTGAACAACAAAACCATCTCACTTTCATATTTTTCACACTCAACATCATTTTCTCTTTCGTATCAATAATACAAACAATACTCTTTGCCTAACGAGACAGGTTATGGCAACAATTTAGCAAGTTTCTTTGTATTTACGCAACACTCCAAGCGCGTAATCTATATCACTCTCAGTATGATCAGCACAGATCTGGAATCGTATCTCTTGATTTCCTTTTGGAACTACAGGAAAATTAAGACCAGTTGCTAAAATACCGTTATCTGTTAAATATCCAACAAGCTCTGTAGTCTTCTCTGTATCCCTCACCATAAGAGGCACAACAGGGTGCTCTCCTTTTATTACCTCATATCCCATATCTATTAAGCCGGATTCAAACCGTGCTGTCATGACATGCAGATGCTTTAGCATCGCCCTTCCCTTATCGCTATCCAATATCTCTAATGAAGCAAGCGCCGCACTTGCTTCTGGTGGAGTAATAGGATTAGAGTAAATATAAAATGGAGCAGTTTCACGTAAAAACCCTATTACTTCTGCACTGCTTACCACGTATCCACCATTTACTCCGAGAGCTTTGCCAAGGGTCGCAATTAACACATCAATCCTATCTTCATGTGTATATTCCGTTGTTCCTCTACCTGTTTCTCCAATAGCACCGACACCGTGTGAATCATCAACAAATGTAAGAACCCCTTCTTCGAAACTAGAATTGTATTTTTCAGCTAAATCTGCTATTTCTTTAAGCTGAGCATGATCACCCCTCATACTAAAGATACCATCAGTTACAATTATAACCCGTTTGCAATTACCAACTGAGCTCTCTAAAACTGACGCCAGGCCATCCATATCATTGTGCTTATAGATCTTTTTATCACGTGGTCTGGATAATTTTATACCGTTAATAATACAATTGTGATTCAATTCATCGCTTATTATAATAGTATTTTGCGTAATCATAGGTGCTAAAATACCTACCATTGCCGAATATGCAGAACTAAAGATCATGGCTGCTTCTCTATTATGGAATTCAGCAAGTTTTTTCTCCAGCGCTATATGAGAAGTATAGGTACCACTTATAAATCTTACAGCACCAGGTCCAGCCCCAAATTCCTTTGCAGCTTTTTCCTCAGCTTCTATTACTTCTTTTTTTAAAGACATTCCAAGATAGTTATTCGCATTCATCCGCAAAAATTCTTTTTCACCATAACCTTTTATAAAATATCTAGGACCCTTGTCACCTTGTGCTGGTTTTATACCAGCTATCACCGTTTCATTACCTTTAAGCACTCCCTTATCTTGCAGTTCTTTTAAATAAGTTGATAACGTCTCTTTAATTTTACTAAGTGGCATTATTCCACCTCCCTGATGTTATATTTTAATTGCTAACTTATTGGACAGTTTATCAAGCATATCTTTTGTCATAGAAGCAAGATTATATTCTGGTTTCCATCCCCACTCTTCTTTAGCAGCACTGTCGTCCATTTTGTTGGGCCAAGAATCAGCAATTGCCTGCCTCATCGGGTCAATGTCATATTCCATAACAAAATCCGGGATATATTTTTTAATTTCATTTGCAATATCCTTAGGAGCAAAACTCATTGCCGTCACATTAAAGGCATTTCTATGCACTAATTTCTTAG
Source organism: Caldisericota bacterium (assembly GCA_003650285.1). GTDB lineage: Bacteria > Caldisericota > Caldisericia > Caldisericales > Caldisericaceae > UBA646. The sequence goes on from QMOQ01000001.1 coordinate 22,313, forward strand.
GATCTGCCCCCATAATATTAATTGCTGCTTTTATCGTATCTGGCATATACATCATATCCATATATGTATCGGGTTTCAAATAACACGTATACCTTCTATGTCTAAGAGCTTCATAAAAGATTTCAACAGAATAATCAGTGGTTCCCCCACCGGGTAATGTTATATAAGAAATAATACCGGGAAAACGCACTCCACGAGTATCCACTCCAAATTTTTTAAAATAATAATCACAAAGTAATTCTCCTGCAACCTTGGTAACACCATACATTGTATTGGGGCGCTGAATTGTATCTTGAGGCGTGTTATCTTTTGGTGTATTGGGACCAAATGCGCCAATGGAACTAGGAGTAAAAACAGCACATCTATGCTCACGCGCAACATCTAAAACATTGCAAAGTCCATTAATATTTACATTCCAGGCAAGTTTCGGCTTGGCTTCTGCCACTGCAGAAAGTATCGCTGCCAAATGATAAATAGTATCTATTTTGTGCTTTTTTACAACTTCCTCAATCGTACCAATTTCTGCACAATCAATAATTTCAAATGGCCCAGAATTAAGCAACTCTTCACTAGGTTTTCTTTTATGCCCTGCTGCTACTACATTTTCATTAGCATATTTTTCACGCAGTGCTAATGTAAGCTCGGAACCAATTTGGCCCGTTGCTCCTGTCACTAAAATCTTCCGCATAAATGCCATAGTACCTCCTCTTTTAATCACTATCAAAATAGGATTAAACTTATTATTTCCTAATACACCATTTTCTTAAAGATTGTAATCCTTACTAAATACGTTTCTAATCTCCCGATGTAGGAGCTTTACTGCAAGAACAATGCCTCTCGCCAGGAATATTTATTACTACTTCACTTAAAACATTGCGGAACATTTTGTTCATTTCTCCCATTTTTTCTACCACTTCCTTATGAGAAATCATATGATCAGAAATACCTGCTGCAAAATTTGCTACAGCAGCAATCGTAGCATAACACATACCTAATTCTCTTGCCAGTACTACTTCAGGAACACCAGTCATTCCAACCACATCCCCGCCTAAAATACTGTAAGCTTGTATTTCTGCTCTTGTTTCAAATCTTGGACCTTCTACAGATACATATGTACCTTTTTTGGAATAAGGATAGTCAAATTTCTCCATTGCTTTTTGGATAGCCATGGCTAATTCAGGACAATATGGATCTGTGCAATCTGTATGCACTACCTTATCTTGAGAAAAAAAAGTATCTTCTCGTTTTTTTGTAAAATCAAGAAATTGATCAACAATAACAAACGTACCAGGCAAAATCTCCCTGTTAATTGAACCTACGGCAGCAGTTGCAATAATACGTTCTACACCCAACTTATATAAAGAAAAAATATTGGCTCTGTAGTTTATTTTATGAGGCGGTACAGTATGTCCTGTGCCGTGGCGAGTTTCAAAAAACACATTTCTTCCTTCTAATTCTCCTTGTATAAGATTCACAGTGCCAAATTCAGTTTTTACAGCTATTGGCTCTGCATTTTGTAAAAAGTCTGGCGTATAAACACCAGTACCTCCAATAATGCCGATACTTTTCATGTTTACCTCCATATCATTTTAACATTTTTCAAGAATTTTTCTATTGCTTTTTAAAACTTTGTATCTATAATTATTTGACGGGGCAGTAGTTCAGCGGGAGAACGCATCCCTCGCACGGATGAGGTCAGGGGTTCAAATCCCCTCTGCTCCACCAAGTTTTTTCAAAATAAAAGTAACCGGTCCATTATTAACAAGATTTACTTCCATATATGCGCCAAAAATCCCAGTCTTAACAGTCTTAACCTGCTTTTTTATCTCTTCCACAAATAATTTATAAAGCGAAATTGCCAAATCCTCTCCCGCTGCATTGCTAAAACCAGGCCGATTGCCCTTCTTAATGTAAGAGGTAAGTGTAAATTGCGAGATAATCATAATTTCACCATTTATATCCTTTACAGAAAGATTCATTTTTCCATGTTCGTCAGGAAAAATTCGCAGTCCACAAACTTTTTTTGCAAGATATTTTGCTTCTCTCTCTGTATCTCTCTTTTCCACGCCAATTAAAATGAGCAATCCATTGCCAATTGTTGAAACTATCTCACCGTCAATACTAACTGACGCTCTCTTCACTCTCTGAAGAACTATCCTCATATATTCTCCTTTTACCCCACCGCACCGTTATTACTTCAGGAATAAGCTTAATTTCCCTCGCAATATCCGTTATAAGAGAATGCTTCTCAGCAACAAAAGAAAAACGTAAATATGATTGGTAATACCCGTGTTTCCTTTTTTCTGTTCTATTTGATGTACGAAAGTTTTCTATATTCACATTCATTTCACTTGTAACTCTTGATATTCTATAAATAATACCTGGCACATTCCAAACAGTTATTCTAAAATATACCAAAAATTTTGCCTTCCCTTTTGCTTCCCAAACAGCAGGCAACACTTTCCCACCACTGCTTATAATCGCTACTAAATTCGGGCAATCCTTCTTATGAATTTTTATTCCCCTTCCTCTCGTTACATAACCTATAATTGGATCCTGTGGTTCCGGATTACAACATCTTGCAATAGATATCTTTATTCCTTTAACACCGGGGACAGCAGGATAATAAACTGTTTCTTCCTTCTGAAAGATGCGCGGAGTAGCTCTGCGTACATAAGATCTTTTGACTTCTTTCTTCTCCTGTTGTTCTTCCTTTTTCTCGCTTTTTTCTTCCGGCGTCTCTCGCAGTTTTCTGAGCCAATACCTAATTTTTGAACGTGCAGAAGAAGTTCTTACAAATTGTAACCAGTCAAGTTTTGGTCCAATTGAAGACTTTGACGTAAGAATTTCTACACGGTCTCCTGTCTTTAGCTCTGTCGGCAAAGGAACAATAGCGCCATTTATTTTAGCTCCAACACAATAATTTCCAATATCCGTGTGTACTCTGTATGCAAAATCAATAGGAGTAGCCCCCACTGGAAGATCAATAACATCGCCTTTTGGCGTAAAAACAAGCACCTCTTCGCTAAATAAATCTCCTTTTACCATTTCTACAAATTCTTTTGTAGACCGAACTTCTTTTTGCCAATCAACAATCTGACGAAGCCACATCAACTTACTCTCATAATTCTTATCAAGCTGAATGCCTTCTTTATATTTCCAATGTGCTGCTATGCCAATTTCATCATGCTTATGCATTTCTCTTGTTCTAATTTGAACTTCGAGTGGCTCACCAGATTTTGTGATAACCGTTGTATGGAGAGATCGATAACCATTGGGCTTCGGCATCGCTATATAATCCTTCACTCTCCCGGGAATTGGTTTATATGAATTATGAAGAATGCCTAATACTTGATAGCACTCAGGGACAGATAACACAATGATTCGTACGGCGACAAGGTCATAAATTTCATTAAACTCTTTTTCCTCCCTCATCATCTTTCTGTATATACTATAAAGATTTTTTGGCCGCCCAGAAATCTCTGCTTTTATACTTTGTCCATTCAGTAAATCCTTGATTTCCTTCACAATATCACTGACAAATTTTTCTCTCTCATCTCTTTTGCTTGAAACCTTTTTTGCAAGCTCATAGTATTCATCCTGCTTGAGATATCTAAAACTTAAATCTTCTAATTCCCACTTTACTTTGTAAATACCCAGCCTGTGTGCCAGTGGAACATAAATATCCATTGTATCCATTGCAATCTGTTTTTGCCGATCAGGAGGAAGAAAAAATAGAGTTCTCATATTATGCAATCGGTCTGCCAGCTTTATAATGACAACTCTTACATCTGAAGCCATTGAAAGAAGCATTTTGCGAAGATTTTCAAGCTTTGTTTCTTCGGAAGAAAAATGATCCATGTATTCTAATTTTGTAACACCATCAACAAGAAAAGCAATATTTTCTCCAAACTCTTTTTTAATTTTGTCCAGAGTAACGGATGTATCTTCAACAACATCATGAAGAAGTGCTGCAGCATAACTTTCTGCGTCAAGCCGCATTTCAGCAAGAATAAGCGCAACATGGAGCGGGTGGATAATATATTTATCTCCAGATTCTCTTGCTTGCTCGCCGTGCGCTTTTTTTGCGAATTCGTAAGCCCTTTTAACCAAAGAAATCTCCTCATCGCCAAGATAAGAAGAGATTTCTTTCAGCAATTTTTCAAATAATGTTTGCTCGTTCAAGTTAATCGAAGTTTATTAATGAAAATACAGGATATTTCTTTAACTTCTCTTCTCCTTTAAGATTTTTCAAAATAATAATAAAACCCCAACCAATAATTTTTCCACTAGCTTCTTCGACAAGCTCACTTGCTGCAGCTGCAGTGCCTCCAGTAGCAAGCAAATCATCTATCATCAATATTCTTTCTCCCTTTTTTATGGCATCTTTATGCATCTCTAAAATAGACATACCATACTCTAATTGGTATTCCTTTCTTACTAATTCAAAAGGAAGCTTGCCTGGTTTTCTTATTGGCACAAAACCTACACCAAGTTTAATAGCAATGGGAGCACCTATCATCAATCCCCTTGCTTCAATGCCTACCACTTTATCAATACCTTTGTCTTTAAAAAAATCTGCAACTTGTTCAATCGCATAGCCAAATGCTTTGCCATCAGAAAGTAAAGGCGTAATATCCCGAAATAGAATTCCTTTCTGCGGGAAATCTGGAATGTTCCGTATATACTTTGTTAAATCCATTTTTACCTCCTCCCTTATTGCTACATTAAATTATATCCAAAAATGTTTACTCAGCAAAAGATAAAAAAATTATCTTCGTTTCCTTTTAGATTTTTTTCCTCTCTTTTTCTTTAAAGCCTTTTTACTCAAAGAAACTTTCTGTTCCGTATGGGATTCGCTAGTAGTAGTTTCAACGCGAGATTCTACAGAGATAACGCGCTTTTCCGTCACGCTACTTACCTTTTCCTTACCCTTGTGCCATAATACAAGAAGCGGAGAAGCAATATAAATCGAAGAGTAAGTTCCTGCAAGCAGTCCAAACATTAGTGTCATCGAAAAATCTCTCATTGTAGGCCCTGCAAAAACGACCAATGCAAAGGATGCGAAAAATGTTGTAATGGACGTATTCATAGATCTTACCCAGACACCAGTGATACTTTTGTTAACAAGCATGGGAAAAGTTTCCTTTCCTCTAAACTTTACATTTTCTCGTACTCTATCCATCACAACGACACTATCTTCCACGGAATATGTTATAATGGTAAGCAATGCTCCTATAAATGGAGCATTAAGTTCTATTCTGAAGATTGCAAGCAAGCCAAGGGTAACAAAGACATCATGAAGTAAGGCAATAATGGTTGCAAGGCCAAATTTAAATGTGAATCGCATTGTAATGTAAAAAAGTATAAAGAGGAGAGCAAGAGCAAGTGAAATAAGCCCACTTTTTTTAAGTTCATTGCCAATGACCGACGCAATAGAAGTAATACCAATTTGCTCCGTGTCTACTTTAGCTATATTAACAGATATTCCATCAATAATTCTATTTTTTACATCATTATCCAATGTCTCTGCTTTGATTTTAATAAAAATTTTGTTCCCTTGCGCTTCCTGAATAATTGCATCTTTAAACCCCTCAGAAGCAAGAATGTCACGCACTGCTCCTACGTCTGGTTTTTCCTCGCATGTAAGGGTAATTACCGTCCCTCCCATAAAATCAATGCCAAAATTCAAGGGGGATCCAATAGTAAGCTGATTAACTACCATTGAAGTAATGCCAACTAAAATGATAGCAGCAGAAATAATTAGCCAGATCTTTGTATGCTTTATAATATTCCAATTTGCTATTTTCTCTCTCAAGTTCATCTGCGCACCCCCTATATCCCAAACATCCACGGTTTCTTTGCCGCGGAATCCGGAATCAATAAATTAGCAAGAGAATGGGTCACAACAACTCCGCTCAAAAAACCTACAAGAATACCTACAGAAACAGTTACGGCAAATCCTTTAATCACGCCGGAACCAAAATAAAACAACACTATTGCCCCAACAAGAACCGTCAAGTTTGAATCAAATACCGTCCTGAGCGCTTTGGCAAAACCAGCCGAAATAATAGAGCGCGTTGATTTGCCAAGCTTTAACTCTTCTTTCATCCTCTCAAATACAATAACATTAATATCTACTGCCATACCAAGTGAAAGAATTGCACCTCCTATAGCAGGTAGTGATAATGTTGCATGTAGTAAAAAAAGTAGAGCCACCTCAACTGTCATATAAAACACAAGTGCTATGGCTGCAAGAACGCCAAGAAAACGATAGAAGAAAATCATATAAAGGAAAATGAGAAGTATTGCAATAATTATCGCAATTAAAGCCATTCTAACAGACTTTTGCCCAAGAGAAGGACCCACAACATCTTCCTCTATAAAATTAAGCTTAACGGGGAGTGCACCACTTCTCAAAAGTGCCGCATCATCCGCAGCTTCTTCGGCTGTAAAGCCTCCTTCAATAATTCCTTCTCCTCCAGTAATGGCACTCCTCACAACTGGATTCATCAGCAATTTATTATCAAGATAAATTGCAATTGTTTTGCCCACGTTCTGAGCAGTAACATCAGCAAATATCGTAGCACCCTCACTATCTAATTTAAACTGTATGATAGGTTCACCAAGAGACTCGGGATCATTGCTAAATGCAAGATTTGCATCTTTTATATGATCGCCCGTTAGAACAACGGTACCATCTTCAGTTTTGAATTCAAGTAGCGCAGTCTGCCCTATAAGTTCTTTGGCACGCTGTGGATCTTTCCACCCGGGAAGCTCTACATCAATTCGCATCCAATGTGCACCCTTTTCTTGTACGACAATGGCCTCACTCAAACCAAGGTTATTTACCCTTCTCTCTAAAACACTCAGTGTACTTTCCATTTTTTCCCTTGTTACTTGTGTTTCCGGGGTGCTCTCTGCTTCTAAAACAAATTTCACACCACCCTTAAGATCTAAGCCAAACCTTGGTTTCACTGCCTGTTCCAAAGAGGTTAGTTCTTCTAATGGCTTGTTCAATGCACGAATTCCAACATAATCAATCCAGAAAGCTGTAAGGAATATAAATACAATAACAATAACAGCCACAATTCTCTTTTTCCTCATCCTAAATCCTCCTCATTTCATTAAATTCACAAAATTAATATAAAGAAAACTTTCCTTTTGTCAATTAAGAAAGTTTTGTTTTATTTACTTCCAAACGAAACTCACAATCTAAAACTGATGCTGCTTTTCTACACATAACCATTCGCGTAAGAAATATTTCAAAAAATTCCATTACCTGGCAAATTTTTATATCAATATTTAAATTAAGGGAGATTTCTTTTTTCTCCTGATCCACAAAAATACTCGATTTTACAACAGCAAAGTTTACACGATCATGTATGTCAAAAGTTGCAGGATTTGAATTTCTTACCCTGCTTCTGTGGACATCTGCTTTGTCAGCTAACACAACAGCTGCTGTTATAGGGTTTGTAGCGATACCGGAAGGCTCTTCATGATTTGCAATTGCTTCACCCACAGCTGCAATTTCGTTCATGTCGCCATCCATTTCTTCAAGTACTCGCATAGCAAGAATGGCCCCATTCTGAGGATGATTTTCTCTGCCAAGGAAATTGCCCATATCATGCATCCATCCAGCAATGGCAGCGAGTTCAACTTCTCGTTTTGGAAACCCTGTTTTCTTTAATATCTTAAAAGCAAGATCTGCTGTTATGCCAACATGCCTGAATCCATGTTCAGTATACCCTATTTCATCAAGATAGTCATCGGCTTTTTTAATATATATTTTCACTTTTTCATTATTTTTTACATCTTTAAGATAAATTCTCATTCTCTGTTCTTCAGAAAATCTTTTAATTTATCAAAATCTTCTTTCAGTGTGCCTTTCAAAGCTCCATGATAAAGAACAGCAGCAGGGTGGTACATAGGCATAAATGTAAAACCATCCTTTTTAATAACAGTTCCGTGTATCTTGCCAATGCTAAGCTCAGAAGAAATCAAAGTTTTAAGAGGCGTATTTCCTAATGTGCAGATTACTTCTGGTTGTACAAGAGCTATCTGCGCTATAAGGTATGGCTTACAAGCATCTACCTCTAAGGGAAGCGGGACTCTATTATTTGGTGGACGGCATTTTACAATATTCCCAATAAATACGTCTTCTCTTTTAAGATCAATGCCTGTTAATAACTCATCCAAAAATTTACCTGCAGCTCCAACAAATGGGCGTCCTGTTAAATCTTCTTGCTTGCCAGGACCTTCGCCGATAAAAAAAATACGAGCATTTATAGATCCTTCACCTGGTACAGGCAACGTTCTTGTCTTATAAAGAGAACATTTGTTGCAACTACTTATGTTGTTGGAAATCTCATTAAAAAGTTGATTCTTCACTCTACAGATCTCCGACAAGTACTTTTCCTCTTTTACTTGAGGAAGTATCCCTGGCAAATGTCAAAAATTCATCAAATCGAACTGACTCCACTTCTTGCATAAGCGTCTTTATACTCTTTACTTTTCCTTGAAACATGCCCTGCATACCATTTCTTTGCATACGTCCGCTGCTGCTTTCCAGCCCAAGAACTAAATTCCCAAGAATATATTCCCTGACATCCTGAAATTCTTCCTTTGATAACCCTTTCACCCGAATATTATCAATCTCTTTGTTTATGATGTTTTCTACTTTTTCGATATTTTCGGGAAGTGCCGAAGCATAAATAGTCGTCCCACCAGTATCGGAAAAATTAACCGGATACGCATAAACAGTATAAACAAGCCCGGATTTTTCTCTCAGTTTTTGAAAAAGCCTGGAAGACATATTGCCTCCAAGGATCGTTGTGTACATAGATTGAAGAATGCTGCGCCTACTAAATGATTTTTCTCCTTTTAAAGTGATAGCCAGATGAATCTGTGCTCCATCCTTTTTAAATAATCTCTTCTGAAACAAAAAAGTAGGCAGTTCGTTAAAAGTATCAATCTTGCTCCCGTGAGGCATATTAGAAAAATATTCTTCTATATAATTGCTTATCGTTTTTTTATCGATGTTCCCGACAACAGAAACAAAAATATTCTCCTTGTTAAACGAATTATTGAACCATTTCAGTAAATCTGAACGTTTTAATTTTTCTACTGTTTCCTTCTCCCCAAGAGGGTTATTAGCTATTGAGTTATTGCCCCATATAGATCTAAGTACCTCCGCTTGGCAAATATCCTGCGGTGTATCATAATACTCATTGATTTCTTCCATTATTACTGCTCTTTCTCTATTTAAAAGAGTTTTATTAAAAAGAGGATTAATTAAAATATCTGATAGAATATCAAACCCTTTCTTGGCATGCTTGCTAAGAAGTTTTGTGTAAAAAAGAGAATATTCCGAAGATGTATAAGCGTTCAAGCTGCCACCAAGACGTTCTATTTCATGTGATACTTGAAACGATGAACGCCTTTTAGTTCCCTTAAAAACTGCATGTTCAATAAAATGAGCTATGCCAAGTTCATTCTTACGTTCGTAGCGGCTTCCGGATTTTACAAACACACCGATTATCACCGAAGGAAATGACTTATTCTCTTCAATAAAATACCGTATGCCGCTTGAAGTTTTATCTACAGAAAAATATTCTTTACTTTTTGTCATTTCCTTTTTGAGATGAGTTTTTCTCTAATCCCTTCCTTGTAAGTTGAATCTTGCCATTGTCTTCCACTTTCATCACTTTTACCCTTATTTCATCTCCTATTTTAATCTCTTTGTTGATATCTTTTACAAATTTGTCTGACAATTGAGAAACGTGAAGAAGTCCCACCGAATTTGGCAGAATCTGTACAAAAGCACCAAAATTTTTAATATCCACCACTTTACCAGTATATATTTTATTCGCCTCTGGTTCTTCAAGTAGGCCAATTATTTGAGCTCTTATCTGCTCGCCTATCTCTCCATCAGGAGCACTAATATATACTGTTCCGTCAGGTTCAATATTAACATCCGACTCTGTTTCTCCAATGATGCCTTTGATTGTTTTGCCACCAGGACCTATGAGTAAACCAATTTTATCTGGGCTAATTTTTATCGTAAAAATGCGCGGTGCATATGGAGAAATCTCTTCCCTTGGTTCAGGAAGAACACTCAGCATCTTCTCTAATATGAAAAGCCTTGCATCTTTTGCCTGACTCAAAGCTTCTTTTAAAATTTCAAGTTTAATGCCTTTTAGTTTAATGTCCATTTGAAGTGCAGTTATTCCATCTTTAGTTCCAGTAACCTTAAAATCCATATCTCCAAAATGATCTTCTGCCCCTTGAATATCAGTAAGAATAGCATACCGTTCTCCTTCACTGACGAGACCCATTGCAATACCTGCAACAGCCTTTTTGATGGGGACACCAGCATCCATAAGTGCAAGAGTAGATCCACAAGTAGCTGCCATTGATGAAGAACCATTCGACTCGAGTACCTCGGAAATAACCCTTATTGTATAGGGAAACTCTTCTTCAGAAGGCAGTACTGGCAATAAAGCTCTTTCAGCAAGTGCACCGTGGCCAATTTCTCTCCTGCTGGGGCCCCTCATAGGCCTTACTTCACCTACCGAAAATGATGGGAAGTTATAGTAATGCATATATCGTTTTTTAAATTCCGGCTCAAGAGACTCTATAAGCTGTCCTGCTCCCTGAGCACCAAGCGTTGCAATAGATAAAACCTGCGTTTGTCCTCTTGTAAAGAGTCCGCTGCCATGCGTATGCTCCAACAATCCTACTTCTATGCTTATATCTCGTATTTCGTTGAATTTTCTACCGTCTACCCTTATTCCTTCCAGCGTGCGTTTTCTAAAATCTTTTTCTAAAAGTTCATCGAAAATATAGTTGATATCCGTTTCCTTTTCGGGATTTTCTTCTAATGCTTCTTTTATAATTTCTTCTTTCATATCATCCAGAGCTTTTTCCCTTTGAAGTTTTTCGGTACTCTGTGAAACAGCTTCAATTTTAGAAAAGAATAAAGAAGCAACAGTCTCTTTCAAAGACTCATCAACTGTAATTTTAGGTACCGTAATTTTCTCTTTCCCTATCGCTTCTCTCAAATCTTCTTGAATGAGAGCAAGTTTTTTAATCTCAGGAATTGCAAATTCTATTGCAGCAGTCATTTGATCTTCTGAAATCTCATTTGCTCCAGCTTCAACCATCAAAAGAGCATCTTTTGTCCCGGCAATGCTTAAATTTAAATCGCTTTCTTTCAATTCTTTTTCTAATGGATTTACCACGAATTTACCGTCAATAAAACCAACTTTAACAGCACCCACAGCTTCGGTAAATGGTTCATCCGAAATAAGCGATGCTGCTGAAGCAGCGCTGAGAGCAAGTATTTCCGGAGAAATCTCCCCTCCAGAAGAAAGAACATACGCAATAATTTGAACAGGTCTCCTAAACTGCCCAGGAAACAAGGGACGTAATGCCCTATCTATAAGCCTTGAACTAAGCGTCTCTTTTTCAGATGGTCTTCCTCCTCTTTTGAAAAATCCACCCGGAATTTTGCCTGCAGCATACATTTTTTCCGAATATAGTACAGTGAGTGGGAAAAAATCCATCGGCTCCGAAGATTCTTTTCCCATGGTAGATACTGCTAACACAACAGTCCCGCCGCAAGAGGCAACCACTGCACCACCTGCCTGCTTTGCTACTCTGCCTACTTCAAACTTAACGCTTTTTCCGCTAATTTCAATCTCTTTAGCTATAATCATATTATGCTCTCAACTTAAGATCCTTAACGATCTTATTGTACCGCTTTTTATCAACATTCTTCAAATAATTTAGAAGCCTTCTCCGCTCGCCAACCATTTTAAACAAACCACGCCTTGAGGTATAATCTTGTTTGAATGTTTGCAAGTGCTTGGTAAGCTTAGAAATTCTACTTGTGAGAAGCGCTATCTGAACCTCAGGAGAACCAGTGTCTCCATCATGTCGTTGAAATCTTTTGATGATTTCTTCTTTTTCGTCTTTTGTAATCATAAATCCTCCTTAAATTATTATATTTTCGCTTTTATCGAAGGTTGTCGTCGGAGCCTCGATATTCCTCGTTAAAAGTCAAAATATATTATACACATTTATTGAAGTTATGCAAACGAAAATAAATCTTTGCTTCTCTTACATCTTGATGAATTTGTTCAATTAGATTCTGCGGTTTGTCAAATTTTTTTTCATCACGTATTCTCTTTAAAAAGTGTAACTTCACATCAGTCCCATAAAGATCTTTCTTTTCATCTATAAAATATATTTCTACTTTTAGTTGATCATTTTTTCCAAATGTAGGGTTAAACCCCACATTTGTGACAGATTGAAAAAACTTACCTCCTGTTTCTGCAAGAGTGATATAAACTCCAACTGGTGGAAGCAACTTGCTTCCATTCTTATACGCAATATTCGCAGTAGGGAACCCCAGCAAGCGCCCTACACCTCTCCCTTTTACCACATCCCCTGAAATAAAAAACATATATCCCAAAAAAGCATTTGCCGTTTCTATTTTGCCATTCATAATAAGCTGATGTATAAAAGAGCTTGAAACTGTCTTACCATTAATATCAAACAAAGAAATAGAATATACATCGATGCCAAATGGTTTTGCAAGTTTTTTCAGGTAAGTCACATTACCAGTCCGCCTATATCCAAACCTGAAATCTTCGCCTACAACAATACCTTTTGCATTTACTTTTTGAACTATTTCTTTTTTAAAAAATTCTTCGGGAGATAATTTCATAAATTTATTGCACATTTCTACAACATAAGTACATTGTATACCGTTTTCCCTAAGAAGAAATAGTTTTTCTTCAAGCAGTGTGAGAAATTTTCTTTTCATTTCCTTTATAGGATGGCTATAGAAAGTATAAACGAAAGGAGTTGTATTTTTCATCTTTGCAACTTTTATTGTTTCTTCAATAAGCAATTGATGGCCTCTATGCACGCCATCAAACATACCTATTGTAACTACGGTGTTTTCTTTAACGGAATCACCATATTTATATATCTTCATTCAACACCTTTTCGGGATGTACTTTACCATCTTTATACCTACCAATGCCTATAAAAACTCCCTTTTCATCTCTGACAACAACTTTATCTACAGTAATATCTAAGCCGTTCTTAAACCGGTCTGCTTCTTTTACAAAAAACACGGGTAGATCAATTGCTTGATCGGCAGCCAAAAAACCTTTATCAAAATTACCGCTCTTAATTCTTCCAAAAGTAGTAGCATCGCTAATACAAAATCTTCCAATAGAAAGCCGCGTAATAGCAGAAAGAGTAGCAAAAGTGCCTAATGCTCTTCCCATATCTCTTGCAATAGACCTCATATATGTTCCCTTCGAACAAGTAATATCAAGCACAAGTTTGTTACAATGGAAAGAAATAATTGACATTTTATGTATTTCTACCTGACAGGGCTTCTTTTTAATAATTTCTCCCTGTCTTGCGTATTTGTAAAAAGGTTTTCCTTTAAATTTTTTTGCCGAATAGTCCGGAGGAATCTGCTCTATTATACCAATGAATTGATCCAGGACTCTTTTTATTTCTTCGATAGTCACGACAGAATCTTTTTGATTTATTATGCTGCCAGTAATATCGTCAGTATCCGTCTCAATTCCAAATTGAATCTGTATTACATATCTTTTTTCATCCGTATCAATATAAGGAATAAAACGTGTAGCACTGTTCAGAACAACAATCATAAGCCCCGTAGCCATAGGGTCAAGTGTTCCTATATGGCCTGCCTTTTTGGCGTTAAGGATTTTTTTCACTCTATTTGTAATAGCAAAAGAAGTAAGACCAAATGGTTTAGCAATTAATAAAATATTTTTTCCCAATATATCCATTATGCAATCCAACCTTTTCAAGTTTAAGCATCTTGATTTTATTATCTATCCCACCAGAAAATCCACCAATTTCTCCATTGCTTCTTACAACCCTGTGGCAGGGGATAATTATAGGAAGAGGATTATTTCTCATAGCCGTTCCAACAAGTCTGGCATATCTTTTGTCACCAAAAACTGCACTGGAGATACCACCGTAAGAAGAAACTTTGCCGTATGGTATGTTTTGCACTTCCTTAAAAATTGGCATAAATTTTGAATAAAATGCAGACACCTGATATTTCAGTGCACCAGCGCTTCCCTTCCAATATTCTTTAATAGAAAAATTAAGCTCTACGTTGTTTTGAAATGTGCAATGATTAACAAATGTAATTTTTAATATAATTCCAGATTTCTCTTCTACCTTCAATAAAATATCATAGAAATTAATGCAATATACCCCATCATTCATTATTTGCGGATTCAATAGTAACGCTTACAGATTCTGGCTGTACTATGGAAATTACAACGGCTTTAGGTATGCCTTCGATTGTAACGGGTAATTGATATGTGCCATCAGTAATGCCGGTGGCATCTACAACAGGAACAATGGTAAGAACATCAATAGAGTTAATGTCTTCTTCAAAGCCAGAAACAATCACTTCAACTTTCTCGGGATGAGCTTTACCCACGAGATCGTCGTCTGTTTTAACAATAATAGTTAGGGTAAACTTTTTCCCTATGATAGGCTTTACTTCAATTTTTATTTTACAATGGTCAGCACCAATAATATTCACTCCTTCCGGCACGATAAGCAAGGGTTCAAATTCAGTAGATTTTGTGATATCACCTATATTTAAAACATCAGTAGTGATATAAGAAACATCGGATAAAGACAGAAAATCACCAGATATAGAAATAACGGCTGGCTCTACTGAAATAGATTTTATTCCAAACCCTTTAAAAACAGTACCATTAAGGTTGGGAACAATAGGCACTATTTTTGCAACAGTAACACTGCTCTGAGAAACCTTAACCATACAACTAATGGGACTAACCTGCACATCTACTATATTTTCCCCATCTTTTCCAAATATTTTCACGGGAAGAGTTAAATTCGTTTCTTCTTTGATTCCTGTAAGGTCAATTTGAATAAATACTTCTTTGATGCTGGCTAACACACTTTCAGGACCAGTAATACTTGCTTTATCAGGAGTAATGATGGGTGTCCCAGGAAGAAAACCTTCTTCTGCTTCACCGCTAAATTTTACAGCTATCGGCATAATAATTGTAGTTAATTTTTCAAGGCTTACTCTCGCTTTTTCAGGAGATACTTTTTCTATTGTCACTCCCGTAAGAGGAGATTTTGCATCAACATCTACATAATATTCACCAAGTGTTTTGCTAGAAAGATCAATCAATGCAGTAAAATCCTGCTCTTTTAGACCAAGGATTAATCTGCTCGGTCCTCCAGCGGTAACATTTACATAATCTGTTTTATTTTTAATAACCACACCAGGTTCCATATTTATCGCCACCACGGGTACCTTAAATGTGCGCACTACAGTAGGTCCTTGCACGCCTGCCACATAATACCATATTAATATGGCAAGTATAATCGAAATAACCTTTATATTAAAAATTTTCAAAAAAAATTTTTTCATTCTACTTGCGTATTTCCTCCTTTTCGGACCATGTCGGTTTTGCCATAACAAGCAACATGCCGCGGAGTTCTAATGGACTAAGATAACGGGTTAATTTTCCTTTTATTGCAAGAGAGATAATGCCTGTCTGCTCAGAAACAACTATTGACAAAGCATCTGTCTCAGCTGTTATACCTACAGCTGCTCTGTGTCTTGTGCCAACTTCCTCTTTATCAAGTGATTCATCAAGAGAAAGAGGAAGTATGCAGCGTGCGGCCTCTATTCTCAGATCTTTGATAATTACAGCACCGTCATGAAGAGATGTATTAGGATAAAAAATTGTATTAAGTAATTCCGCCTTCACAAATGATTTGATAGGTACACCCGTTTCTATATATTCTAGCAAAGGCGTGCCTCTCTCTATTACAATTAAAGCACCCATTTTATTGAGTGATAAAAATTTTACACTTTTTATTATTTCGTCAACGATACTTTGAAAATCTTCCATGCTAATAAGCTCCATTTTTTCACCAATAACAATTCCCTTTCCCAGTCCTGTAAACCATTTTCTCAGCTCTGGTTGAAATACAACGACAAAAAGAATCGGAAGAAATGTCACAGAAAATTGAAGCAAGCCGTTCATTACATAACCTACCGTAACAAGACGAATCGAGTTAGTTACCTTTGCTAAAATTATCAAAGCAATAAAATAGACAGCAATACCTTCTGCAAGTTGCAATGTTCTAGTATGCTGAATAGCGCGTAACACAAAATAAATAACCATACTTACTATAAGAATGTCAACGATAGCAAGTGCAACATACTTTGCATTAAAATTAGCAATCATAAAATTAATCATTTCGTTCATTAATATGTTTTACCAAAATTTTATATTTTTTGCAAGAATAAACGCTTATAAAAATGCTGTTTTCCTTCAATAATTATGCCACATAAATATGCGAACCTTGTTCATCTTTTGTAACACGAAGTTCATAGGGGAAACTTTCCTTTATTTCCGAAACATGAGTTATTATAAGAATTTTTTTAAACTCAGTTTTTATTGCATTAAGTTCTTCAAGCACATTTGCTTTGCCTGATTCGTCTTGACTGCCAAAACCTTCATCAATAATCAACATTTCCAATGGCATACCAGAAAGAGATGCTAAAAAGAGAGAAATGCCAATTCTTATTGCAAGATTGATTCTAAACTGCTCTCCTCCACTGAAAAGCACATATCGCCTTCGCATTTCTTTATCGTATACTTCTATGTCTAATGTATTTTTTTCTTCACCTTTTCTGGTTGTTTTCACTGTTCTAAATTTTAGTTGCATTGTTCCGCCGCTCATCTTCCTTAAAATTTCATTTGAAATATCTTCTATCTGTGGTACAACACTCCTGATAATAAGGCTTTGAATTCCTTCTTTTCCAAACATATCGACACAAACATCCAGAATACGCTCATCATCATCCATCTTCGTCATCTCAATCAATTTTTTATTAAGTTTGCTTTTCTCTTCTTCGACTTTTTTACACTGCTCTTCAATACGAATCATCTTATCATGCTCGCCATGGTATTGAAAAGATATATCTTTAAATTCCTTGTCAATAGAATTGTAGTTTTCATTAACATCGCCAAGATTTTCAATTTCTTCTGCTGTTTTCTTAATTTTCCCCGTTAATTCTTTTGTCTCCTTCTCTCCTTTTTCTATCTCCTTATAAAGAGATGAAAGATGTTTCTCTCCTTCTTCTTTACGCGCTTTTGCTTCTCTGAGGTTCAGAAAAAGCATTCGATAATCTTGCAAGGTTTTCTTCTTTCTCTTGCATTCATCAAATATTTTTTCATTGAATCCTATACTTTTTATAAATTTCCCTAATTTCAAAATTTCTTTTTTTTCTTTCGATAAAAACTCATGATCTTTGAGTATTCGCTTCACTTCTTCCATCTCACGCAACCATTTTTCACTTTGCATCTTCATTGCATCGATATTTTTTCCAATCGCTTCTATTTTATTCTGAGAAACGGCCTGCTCAGACTGAACATCACGCAAAAATTTACTTAACTGCTGCTTCTCTTCTTCCTTTTTTTTCAATTCATCTTCTTTGACTCTTGTTTTTTCTTCAATCCCATTAAAGCCTATCACTATCGCTTTAAATTTATTCAAAGCGTCCATTTCCGCATCCGACATTACGCCCTTTTTAAGAGCAATATCTTTTCTCTTGAGTTGTGTAAGAACTTTTTCCCGCTCTGTTTCTTTTATCAATTTCGCAGCTTTTAATGAATGCATCTCTTTTGTGTACTTCACAAGATTTTCTTTTAACTCTATGAGCATTTTTGCATCTAATGCAGTTTGAATGGATTCTATTTCTCCATCCAGCTTTGAAAGAATCAGATTTTTTTTGTAAAGGAGATTTTTACTTTCAGCGATCTCCTCTGTATATTTCAGCTCCACCTCTTTTCTATGTTCATCAGTGAGAGGAGAGCCGCAAAGAGGGCAGTTTTTTGTTTCTTCAGAAATAAAGCAAAGCTTTTCTTTGAGTGTAAAAAGATTAGCTTCCATCATTTTAATTTCACTTGAGAGAGATGCTTTTCTTTTTATAAGCTCTTCTTTTCTATTCTCCTTTTCCTCCTTCCCTTTTTCAACACGTCTGATTTTAGCTTCTGTTTCATCAATTTCTTTTTTAATCGTTTCCAATACAATTTTTTTTAGTGCGCTCTCAATATCTTTAATTTCTTTTTCTAACCTTTCTCTTTCCATATTAAGCGTAGCTAAACGCTCCTCTTTTCTTCTTTTCAATTCTCCTATTTTATTTTTTGCGTTCTCCTTTTCCTTACATAAATTACGCAAAATTTTTAATTCTTCCCTTGCTAAAAAAATGCTTTTCTCTATTTCTTTTTCTCGAACTTCTAAATCGCTCTTGCTCTTAAGCAATTTTTTATTTCTTACTTTTTCAGCTTGTCGTTCTCTAGCAAAATTTTTAATAGAATCTTGATTTTCTTTAATTCTTTCTCTTAAATCAGTTTGCTTCCGCACTTTTAATGCTGTATCTCTTTCTACAGTACTTTTAAGTAATTCCCTTTTTATTTCAGCTTGTGAAATCTTATTCTTTTTCTCCAGAAGTTCATTATATAAATTTTCATTCTCAATATATGCATTATAGCCGTTTATTATTTCTTCCTTCTTTTTTAGTATCTCTTCCATCCGTAAAAGTTTTTCTTTTTGACTTTTGACTTCGTTTTTCTTTTGAAACAAGGTCTTATCATGCTTCTCTTTTTCTCTAGAAAAATGCTCGATCAATTGTTTAAGTTGATGCCATTTATCCAATTGTTTTCGAGCCTTTTCGTATTTCTCTGTTATTTCTTCTTTTCTTTCCTTCAAAGATACAATTTGCTTCTTCTTTTCTGCAAGAGCTTTCTCTATTTCCCTGTTATCATCTATCAATTCTCTAGTATTCTTTATGTTTATTTTAAGAGCATCTTTTAATGCCTTAATCTCTCTCCTTTCGTCCAGAGCTCTTTCGCGTGCATATTCATAAATATCAAGGCCTAGCATCTCACGAACAATCTCCATCTTCTCTGATGGTTTTTTGGCAGTAAAAAAATCAGATTTCCCCTGTAAAATGAAGGAGGATGTAATAAATGCGTCATAATTCATTCCGATAATCTTTAGAATTTTTTCATCCGTTTCTCTTATCTTATTCTCAGAGATATTTACAAATCCACCGTCTTTTTCAACTTCCAATAAAATATCCGATTTACTGTTTATTTTATCGTATGTCCTCGTAATTCTGTATCTATCACCATTCTGCATAAATTGAAATATTACTTTTAGGTCAGTTTTTCCGGAAGATACAACGTCTTCCACGCCTTTCTTGTTCCCTTCAATCCCTCTAGCCCTACTGAATAGAGAAAATGTAATAGCATCAAGAATAGCAGATTTCCCCTGTCCGTTTTCGCCGGATAGAAGTCCAATATGAAAATTTGTAAAATCAAGTTTTTGTTCTGTTGTATAACTTAAAAATCCTCTAACTGTAAGAATTTCTGGAATCATTGCCTATTCCTCTTTCAGAAAAGAAATCGCTCTTTTAAAAATTTCCTCTCTGTGCTTTTTTGCAAATGCACTATCCTGCCGTTTAATATATTTTTCCACAGCTTCTTCCGGAGAAATACTAAGATTCATATTGCTTCTTACAATATTATTTTGCACGGCCCGCCTATCTTCCATCCCTACAAATATCTTTGCTTCTTTTTTTGCTTTGTCTACTAATTTTTTGAATAATTTCTCATCCTGTAAATCACCTGAAAGAATTATTCTTACAATACTTTCTTTTACCCTGTCCCATTGTATAGAATCGATATCTTTATCATTGTTTATTCTTACTGTATAAAATTTGCGAGCAAAAGGGTTTTCAACAAACATAAAAGATGTTTTTTTCATACTCTCCGAAATCTCTACATCAAAAAATCCCTTCTTATCAGTTTCCTCTCCAAAATTTATTCTGTCCAGAGAACCTGGATATACAACAGGATGTCCAAATTTTTTTGTAGAAATAATCTGCATTTTATGGAAATGCCCCATTGCAATATAAGAAAATTCCTTTCTGTCAAGTTGTTCAGTGGATACGGGAACATCTGCTGCAAAATAAATGTATTTTTCCTCTCCCACTTCGCCCTCAGATAAAGGAAGATGAGCTACAAGAACAGTAGGAAACTTCCGGTCAATTTTTCCCAAAAAATAATCAATGCCACTGAAAATCTTTTCGTTCATTATGTGCCCAACTTCTTTTTCGCTTTTCTCTCTATACTCGTCCTTTGAAAGGAGATTACGCTTAAAAGGATATGGGACAGTTATAATATTTAAAGAATCAAGCCTGTAATATCCTATCGTTTTAGCAAGAACAACACCTTCAATCTCAAGTTCATCATAAAGATCAAGGTGAATATCTCTCATTGGATTGGGAGCGCCTTCATGATTCCCGGTAAGAATAAATACCTTCACCCCGTTTTGTACAAGTTTTTTTACAGTATGAGCAAACCCACGTTGAATAAAAGCCGGAGGATCTCGCCTGTCAAATATATCGCCGGCAATAATAAAAAGCTTTATGTCTTTTTCTATTGCATATCGCGCAGCAAACTGAAGCGAGAAAAATGGGTTAAAATCCTTTTCCCTCTCATAAGACCTAAAACCAAGATGTAAATCAGCTATATGTATAAATCTCATCTTACGTGATAACCACCATCAATAAATATTGCATCTCCCGTAATGTAAGACGCGCTATCAGATAGAAGAAAAACGATGAGCCTTGCAACTTCTTCTGGTGTTCCTGTCCTTCTCAGCGGCACTCTTTCTAAAAACTTATGCCTCTCTTCAGCAAATGACTCAGAAAAAAAATCATCAGTCATCTGCGTTTTAATAAGTCCAGGAATCACAGCATTAACCCGTATCTTTTTATCTCCCAGCTCTGAAGCAAGCGCTCTTACAAGCCCTATAACAGCTGCCTTAGAAAGCGCGTAGCCGGAAGATGGTGGATTTATTGCCCCAAAAAATGCATCAATTGAAGAAACGAAAATAACACTTCCCTCTTTCATAAAGATAAGTATTTTTTGTAACAGTTCAAAACCAGATTCAACATTGACCAGTTCCATTTTCCTTAGTTCATGCATCCTAAATGTTTCAAATGGCTCTGTATATATCACGCCCGCACAGTGCACAAAACCATCAATGCAACATGAAAATTGTTTAATTTTATCTACCAGATGCTCAATATTGCCACTTTCTGAAAAATCATGCTGGATAGTTTTTATATTTTTATGAAGCAAAGCCACACTCTCCAAATGTAAT
This sequence comes from Caldisericota bacterium, assembly GCA_003650285.1. Taxonomy (GTDB): domain Bacteria; phylum Caldisericota; class Caldisericia; order Caldisericales; family Caldisericaceae; genus UBA646. The sequence continues at coordinate 43,616 of QMOQ01000001.1, forward strand.
TTCGTTCTTCCAATAGAAATCACACTAGCTCCCCTCTCTGCAAGTAAAAGTGAGGAGGCCTTCCCTATACCGGAAGAGCCTCCTGTAATAATATATGTTTTCCCCTTAAAATACTCTAAATCATTCACTTTTTAATATTCGGTATCATGCAAAGAAACACAACTTTCTCAGTTCCAACATTTTCATAAGCATGAGGTATGTCAGGTTCAATATAAAGAGCAACACCTTCGTCTACAATTTTTTCCTCTTCACCTACTATGACCTTACATTTGCCTTTAAGCAAATAGATTTCATGCTCCCAGGAATGATTATGCAAGGGAATGACGGCACCTGCCTCCATTTCAAAATAACGCATAAAAAAATTTTTAGCTCCTTCTCCTTTTGCTATAAGCCATCTTATCGTGACTCCCTCTAACACTTCCCCGTTCATTTCAACGGGTTTCCCTCCCATTTTAGACGGATCAGCTATTTTCATCATTTTCCTCCAAGAAATTCCTTTGCAATTCCTACTCCTTTTTCAAGTGCTTTTTCATTAGCCGAGATAAATTTTTCCTTCTTTCCTTTAAGAAATAACTTCATTGCGCTTTTCACACTATCAAGAGAAACAGGTTTTTCAATAGCTACATACACGCCAAGAAGAATCATATTCGCAGCTTTTTCGTTGCCAAGTTCTTTTGCAATAGTTTGAGCGTCAACCCCAACTACTCTTAGATCATCCCGTTTAACTTCTCTTGGAATAAGCGATTTATTTAAAACCAATAGCCCGTCTTTTTTCATCATAGGCTCAAACTTATCAAGAGAAGGAAGATTTAAGATAATAGTTGCCTCGGGATACGAAATAATAGGAGATGCAATAGGTTCATCTGAAATAATCACATCACAATTTGCAGTTCCGCCACGCATCTCAGGACCATATGAAGGAAGAAATGTGACATATTTATTCTCTTCTTTGCCTGCTTCGGCAAGAAGCTCTCCTGCCAGCATAACACCCTGGCCGCCAAATCCAGCAATAATTAATTTCTTTTCCATATCACTCCACCCCTTCAGCAACCTTGAACTCCCCAATGGGAAATACGGGAAGTACTTCTTGTCTTATTCTTTCCATCGCTTCTACCGGTGTCATTTTCCAATTTGTAGGACAGGAAGAAATCATCTCTACAAGAGAAAACCCTATACCATTTACCTGAGTATTAAATGCCTTTTTCAAAAACTTCTTTGCCTGAATAATATGTTGAGGGCTGTCTAATGCTGCTCTTGCAATGTAAGCAGTAGCCTCCAGTGTTGCAAGCATTTCGGGAACGTGCATTGGAAATCCGGTAAGTTTCGGATCTCTTCCGTAAGGAGAAGTTGTTGTTTTCTGTCCTATTAAAGTTGTAGGCGCCATCTGCCCTCCGGTCATTCCATAGTTCCCATTATTAATGTATACAACGGTTATTTTTTCTCCCCTTGCTGCGGCATGAACGGTTTCTGCTATACCAATTGAAGCAAGGTCTCCGTCACCCTGATATGTCATCACAAAGGACTCCGGGTGAGTTCGCTTTATGCCTGTTGCCATTGCACAGGCTCTCCCGTGAGCAGCCTCCACTGCATCAGTGCCAATAAAATAGTATCCAAACACAGAGCAGCCAACAGGCCAGACAATAACAGTTTCTCTTGTAAGATTCATTTCTTCAAGGAGTTCTGCAACAAGTCTATGTGCAATACCGTGAGGACAACCGGGACAATATGTAGTAGGCTTATTCGTAATTGATTCTGGCTTCTTATATACTGTCTTCATTATCTGCCTCCTTCCATATGCTTTTTAAACTCTTTATATATATCTTCAGCACTGGGAACAACACCTCCAAGCTTTCCATAGAAGTAAACCGGCTTTCTGCCATTTACTGCAAGTTTTACATCTTCAAGCATCTGCCCTGCATTTAGTTCAGAATCAAAGAAAAATTTCAGTTGCTTCGCTCTCTTCTCGATAAGTTTTGTCGGGAACGGCCATAAAGTAATAGGCCTGATAAGACCAAGCTTTATTCCTTCGTCTCTTGCCATGCCAACAACTGTCTTCGCAATTCTTGCAACCGTGCCAAAAGCAGTAATTGCATATTCTGCATCATCCATTTTATACTCTTCGAATCGAATTTCATTTTTTTCAATCTTTCTATATTTCTCTTGAAGACGAAGATTCATCTTTTCTAACCCTTCCGGAAGGATTTCAAGTGAAGTAATGATATTTCTCTGGTCTCTATCCCTTTGTCCCACCGTTGCCCAATCAGGTGCTTTAAATTTCTTTACATCCACCCATTCCTTAAATTCTACAGGTTCCATCATCTGTCCCATCAATCCGTCTACAAGCACTACTGTCATAATCCTGTACTTATCGGCAAGGTCAAATGCATCAAACATCAAATCTGCTTCTTCCTGCAAGGTATGAGGTGCAATAACAATGGAATGATAATCGCCATGCCCTCCTCCTTTAACTGCCTGGGAATAATCAGCTTGAGCCGGCGCAATATCACCAAGACCAGGCCCTCCCCTCATTGCATTGACAACCACGCATGGGACATCTGAGTTCGCAATATAACTAAAACCTTCCTGCATTAAGCTAATACCTGGGCTTGAGGAGGTCGTAATGACTCTTGTGCCCGTGCAAGCTGCACCATAAACCATATTGATTGCAGCCACTTCACTTCCTGCCTGCAAAAATACCCTTCCAAGTTTAGGCATTCTTCTTGAAAAATATTCCGGTACTTCATTCTGAGGCGTAATAGGATATCCGAAAAAAGCCATACAACCTGCTCTTATAGCTGCTTCTGCTATTACTTCAGCACCTTTCATTAATATTTTTTCTCCCATAACCACTCTCCTTACCTTTTCACAGGCTCTGGTCTTCTTACTTCCGCAATTGCAGCATCCGGGCAGATTAAATAACAAAATCCACAGGAAATGCAATTCTCATTATCAAACAACTCCGCAGGATGATACCCTTTTGAATTTAGTCTTTCTGAGATTTTTAACACATGTTTTGGGCATACAGAAACACAGAGCCCGCAGCTCTTGCATCTCTCTTCATTAACTAAAACTTTTTTCTCCATACTGCCTCCTTTTAACTACTCTCCCAATCGAGGAAGAGGATTAATAAACAGTTTCAATGGTAAAATTGGTAAATTTAAATCTCTGACAATATTTTGATGCTTTTCATCGACACAAGTAAAGTAAATTGGAATTTTTGTTTCCTCTGAAACATCCTTTACAATTTTATACTCATTCCGTATAACTTGCTCTGTTGTTTCCCACCTTAAGTGTGTGTTAAAAACAAGAGCATTTATTGTAAGTTTTGATGCATCTTGAATTTGCGTCATTGCTTCAATTATTTCCTTTGTATTTGAGGTTTCGGGACGTCTTGTATTAACAACAAAAAAGAAATTATAGCTTTCTTCAGGAAACAAATTTTTGAATTGGGCAATAGCACCTGCACCATAAGGATCTCCTCCGATATCAAGAATTTTTTGTTTATCTTTTTCCATCAATTTACTAATAATATGAGAAGGAAGGATAGGAAGATCTATTTTTCTTGTGACATCAGGGGGAGAAACAATCTCTATGTCATCATACATCAATATTTTATCCTTTATATCTCTTATTCTAACATACGGTTTGACGATGTCCATATCAAAAAGTACATTAGGTATGTTTTGTTCTGACATCTTGATTGCAATGTTTACCGCAATTTCTGTCTTACCGGAACCAATTTTTCCACCAAAAATCTGTGATTCTTTATCTAAAAGCGATTTTACATCAAACACTTTCATACAGTTTTACCTCTTCTTCTTTTCTTAGAATCCTTAATACGCCTTGTGCAATTGCACTTAGTTCATCTTCGCCAGGATAAACTTTTACAGGCGCAATAAATGACACCCTTTCCTTGATCCACTCAGTTAATATCTTAGAATAAGCGATACCCCCAGTAATAACAATAGCATCGACATTTCCTTGTAATACAGTACTCATTTCGCCAATGGTCTTTGCAATCTGGTATGCCATCGCTTCGTACACAAGTTTTGCGTGTTTGTCTCCATTTTTTATTCTTTTCTCTACCTCAATTGCAGAGTTTATACCTAAATGAGAAACAAGTCCGCCTTTACCCGCAAGATTCTTCTTCATTTCTTTATAAGTATATTTTTTTGAGTAACAAAGATTTACAAGTCCTGTTAGAGGCAATCCACCTGCACGTTCCGGAGAAAATGGCCCATCGCCATTTAAAGCATTATTTACATCAACTGCTTTCCCTTTGCAGTGTGCTGCAACAGATATGCCACCACCAAGATGTACAATGATAAGATTCAAATCTTTATATGTTTTTCCTAGCTCTTTTGCAGCTTGTCGCGCAATGAGCTTTTGGTTTAAAGCATGCCATATAGATACTCTTCTAATCCCCTTAAAACCGGAAATCTTTGCAATTTCATTCATTTCATCAACAATAACAGGGTCAACAATAAAAGCAGGTTTGCCTATTTGTGTTGAAAAAGCATGCGCAATAATAGCACCAAGATTTGATGCATGTTCTCCGTATTTTGCGCTATTCAGATCGTTAACCATATCATCGTTTACAAGGTATGTACCAGATTCAAGGGGATGAAGTAATCCTCCTCTTGCTCCAATCGCAGAAACTTCTTCCAACAACACACCTTTACTCTTTAGGATGCCCAGAATAAGTTTTGTCCTAAATCCATGCTGATCAATAATTTTTTTATACTGCTTAATCTCATCAATGCTATGTCGAATAGTTTCATTGAATATTTCCTTTTCATCTTGAAACACAGCAATTTTTGTTGAGGTAGATCCCGGATTAACAACAAGGATGCGTTCCATTTACTCTCTCCTCTATTAAAAATGGGGGCTTTAACCCCCCATTTTTATTTATGCCCAGCCTTTTACCTTTATAGCTTCTGCAACATGCTCCACGGCAACCATATCTGTTGCCATTCTCATTGTAATACCACCTTCATTCTTTTTAAACATCTCATGCGTCCTATGGAATGCGTCTTTCATAATTTTCTCAAGCTTCTCATATGTTTCTTCTTCTGCCCAGTAATAACCATATGTATTTTGTATCCATTCAAAATAAGAAACTGTTACTCCGCCAGCATTTGCAAGAATATCAGGAACAACAAGTACATTATTTTGAGTAAGAATTGGGTCAGCTTCAGGTGTCACAGGGCCATTTGCAAGTTCTGTAACAACCTTAGCTTTAATCCGTGATGCATTCTCCCCTGTAATTTGTGCTTGTAATGCAGCTGGAACAAGAATATCAACATCAAGTTCAAGCAATGCTTCATTACTAATGTCCTGTGCACCAGGAAATCCCTTTACGGTATGATGTTCTGTCTTATAATCATAAAGAGCAAAGGGATCAATACCTTCAGGATTATATACGCCGCCTTTAGAATCTGTTGTAGCAACAATCTTCACGCCATCTTTATAAAGTAATTTTGCAGCAAATGAACCTGCATTGCCATATCCTTGAATAGCTGCAGTTGCATTCTTCATATCAAGCCCAATCACCTTTGCAGCTTCCCTTGTTACATATAAACCACCCATTGCGGTAGCATTTCCTCTTCCTTTGGCACCGCCAACAATAAGAGGTTTTCCTGTGATAACACCAGGTGCTTTGTGTCCTACAATTTTTTCATACTCATCTACCATCCATGCCATAATCTGTGGATTTGTATACACATCTGGGGCAGGAATATCTTTATCAGGCCCGATAAAACGAGCAATCGCATCAATATATCCGCGACTCATTCTCTCAATCTCTCCTTGAGACATTTCCTTCGGATTACAGATAATTCCGCCTTTTGAACCACCATATGGGATACCTACCACAGCGCACTTCAACGTCATAAGTGTCGCAAGTGCTTTCACATCATCAAATGTTTCATTTGGGTGGAATCTGATACCGCCTTTTGTTGGCCCACAAGCATCGTTATGCTGCACTCTAAAACCCGTAAAAACCTTCGTCTTGCCATTATCCATTTTTACAGGAATAGAAACTTGAAACGAACGAAGAGGATGTTTGAGAATTTCAATAATTTCTGGAGAAGTGCTCATTTTTTCACCAGCAACCTGGATCCTTTCCTGTGCTACTTCAAACCATGTTTTACCCATAATATAAACCTCCTTTGAGATGTATGCTACATATATTTGACAACTTTCTTGCAGTAGCAGCAAGAAAGCACTTAGAAAAATTTGATTTCATTTTCATCACGACACATTATAATGCTTGACATTTTTTTTTCAATATATTTAATCACATTGTGAAAAATATAACGCATTTTTAACTCTTTCTATAAGTTCGTCCTTATGCGTGTATATATCATTTGTTATCTTAATTTTTGGAAAATGCCAGTTTTCATAAAAATGTTTATATCTTTTATCCAAACTTTCCAAATATTCTCTGGGGATTTTCTCAAAATCCCTCCCTCTGCCTGCTATATTTCTCATTAATTCGTCGGTATCTTTTTCCAGATAAATAAGAAGATTCGGAGAAGGAAGGTGTCCCACCATAAGACTATAAAGCTTATTGTACACCGTCCACTCTTCATCTGTCATAAGCCCTTCTTCATGAAGAGAGCGTGCAAATACTTCTTTATCCTCGTAAATGGAACGGTCAAGAATAGCAGGAACATTTGAAAGCAAAACGTGGTGAAGGATTTGTTCGTAACGTAGCGCAAGAAAATTAATCTGCGTAGCAAAAGCCCATCTCTTCATATCCTTGTAATAATTTTTAAGAAAAAGGTTCCCTTGAAAATCTTCAAAATAAACGCTAAAGCCCATCTTTTTTGATATAATTTGAGAAAGAGAAGTTTTTCCTGCGCCAATGTTTCCCGAAACTACGATATACATTATTCCATCTCCTTAAGCAATGCATTTGCTATAATAAGTTTTTGAATCTCATTTGTTCCCTCTATAATTTCGTACATTTTGGCCTCCTTGTATAGTCGTTCCACTACATAATCTTGTATAAAACCATACCCTCCAAAAATCTGTACAGCAAGGCGGGATACATCCACAGCTACTTGTGCTGCAAAATATTTTGCCATTGCTGCAATCTTTGCAGCATCTCTTTGTTTTTGATCGGCAGCTTCAGCCGCTTTCAAAGTAAGGAGCTCAGCAGCCTCCACCTTTGTGCCCATATCTGCAATATGAGATTGTATCATTTCAAAAGCACTTATTGGTTTTCCAAATTGTTCCCTCTGCTTACTGTATCTTACGCTTTCAATTAAAGCACGTTTTGCAAGCCCCACAGCAGCAGAAGCAGCAGCAATACGTCCTACATCCAGTACTTTTTTCACGATAATAAATCCCATTCCCTCGCGTCCAAGTAATCTCTCTTTAGGAATTCTCACGCCGTTCAAAAGCAACGAGGCATTAGGAAGACCCGGAAGAGCCATCTTTTTTTCCTGTCTTCCTATAACAAAATTTTTATCTTCTCTTTCCACGATAAAGGCAGAAATACCTCTTGCTCCTCTCTCTTTATCCGTCTTTGCCATGATGACATATAAATCAGATAAACCCGCATTGGTAGTAAATGCCTTTGTACCGTTCAAGACATAAAAATTGCCATCTCTTATGGCTTCCGTCTCTATCGAAGCCGGGTCAGACCCTGCATTTTGTTCGGTAAGAGCAAAAGAGCCAATTAACCGCCCTTTTATTAAATCAGGAAGGTATTTTTCTTTCTGCTCTTCTCCTCCCCCAAAAAGAACAGAAAATGCAGCAAGACAATGCGCCCCAAGAATGCTTGCAATCGTACCGCTGTATTGCGAAATAATAGTTGCTGTTTTTGAGTAAAGAATGGTGCTTTGCTCCAGCCCTCCATATTTTTTCGGAAAAGGTAGCGCCATAAAACCATGAGAAGAAAATTCTTTTAAGATTTCTTTTACAAATTTGCTATCAAAATCGATCTCTTTCTCATACGGCTGGATATATTTTTTGCAAAAATCATGTGTAGCAGTCAATACTTCATTTTCCATAGTTCACCTCTTCCCTTTCTCTTGTAAAATCTAAATCATTTTATATTATAAGATAAAATTTTCAAAATGCATCAAGGAGAAAAATGTTAATAGTAGATAAAATAAATTTTGTAAACGAAGGGAGAAAAATTTTAAGAGATGTCACTTTCTCGATAGATAGAGAACATAAGGTTCTTGTAGGAGAAAATGGCACAGGAAAGACCACACTACTAGAAATCATCATTGGATCCCTTACGCCAGATAGCGGTAAAGTTCTTTTAAACGGAACTTTTGCATACATACCGCAGGAAATAAAATTTTTAGATAGAACCGGGGTAGAAGAAATAGAAAGTGCATTTCAAAACATTAAAACTATCGAAGAAAAACTTTCTCACATAGAAAAAAGTGAAAACTTTAACGAAAAATACGGCAAACTAATCGCGCAATATGAAAGTATCGGAGGATATAGCTATAAGCAGACAATATACAGTATGATAGATAAGTTCCGCTTAAGCGAAGAAACAGTTTCGCTGAAACTACGAAATATGAGCGGAGGCGAACGCACAAAATGCTTAATTATCAAAGCACTTCTTTCGCAACCAGATCTGCTTATTTTGGACGAACCAACAAACCACCTGGATATAGAATCGATAGAAACATTGGAAGAAAGTTTGAAAAAATTTAACGGGGGCTTACTCATCGTTTCGCATGATAAAACATTTATTAACCGCATAGCAACTCATATACTTCACTTAAAAGGCAGAAAAGTAGAAGAATATAAAGGAAACTACGATAAATTTGATGAAACAAAAAACAGAAACGACACCACTAAAATAAAAGAAAGAGAAAGATTGTTAAAGATAATTGAAAAAGAAAAAATATTCATAGAAAAATTCAGGTATGGTACAAGGGCAAAACAGGCAAAAAGCAGGGAGAAAAAACTGCAGAAAATCGAAGTCCCTGAAGTAGAAAAAGAGAGGCAGAAGAAAATACAAATAGAAATGGCAGGAAGAGGTGGAGAAAAGGTAGCAGAATTGTTTCACATAAAAAAGAGTTTTGGTCAGAAAAATGTTCTTAACGATATAACCCTTTTAATAAAGCGGAAGGAAAGAATAGGAATACTTGGAAGAAACGGCAGTGGAAAATCCACCCTGCTTAAAATTATTGTAGGAAAAGAAAACGCAGATTCTGGCAGTGTAAAGATAGGCAATAGCATAAGCATCGGTTACTTTCCACAAGATGCATTTCTTATGGATCCCGAATCAACACCACTGAACGAAATAATAGCATACGGATACACAATCCCGGATGCAAGAGATGTTTTAGCACTGTTTGACTTCACAGGCGATGACGTATTTAAACAAATAAGAGAGTTCAGCGGCGGCGAAAAGAAAAAACTGCTCCTTGCAAAAATGAGCATAATGAAAGGAAATTTCCTGGTACTTGATGAAGTTACGAACCACCTGAGCATCCCGATGAAGGAAGTAGTGCTGGAAGCGCTAAAAAATTTCGACGGCACAATTCTGCTTGTAACACACGACAGATATGTATTAAAAAATTTAGTCAACAAAACATATTATTTGAAAAATGGAAAATTACACGCCAAACAATTAGAAGACAAAAAAAATACAAAAGATAGTTCACAAAAAGAAATAAATAAAATAAATAGCCGCATCGCCTATCTCGAAAAACTTTTAAAGAACGAACCTAATAACGAGAAAAAAATAAAAGAACTTAATATATTAAAAAAGAAAGCCCAGCTACTTTACAAGAAGAGTAAATAAGACAGCATAAACAAGAGCAGGCAGAAGATTTAATATTTTTATTTTTCTTATCTTTAAAAGTTCAAATCCTAAAGCAATAATGAGCACTCCACCGACAGATGTAAGATTGTTGATATACGCAGGATTTGTAAGAAACTGCAATTTACTTCCCAGAAGCGTCAAACTTCCCTGAATAACAAGTACAGAACCGGCAGAAAAAATAACACCGATACCAAAACTTGACGCAAGCGTAAGAGAAGTAATGCCATCCATAACAGATTTTGTGTATAGAAGAGTAGCATCACCGGTAAGTCCTTCCTGAATAGAACCCACGACAGTCATAGCACCAACACAGAAAATAAGTGTTGCTGTGACAAAACCTTCCACAAAATGTGGGGAACCAGGAGACACTCTACTTTTCAATCGTTCTATTACGCTAGTAAGATGTGCTTCCAGCCGCAACGCCTCCCCGGTAATACCACCAAGAATAAGTGCAAGAAACACAATGATAAAATGCTCCCCTTTTAGCATCATTGATGTTCCTATCAAAAAAGTAAATAGGCCGATTGCCTGAATAATAACGGCTTTAAAACGCTTAGGAAGCTTATCTCCGATAAAAATCCCCAGGCTGCTTCCAACTATAACTGCAATAACATTTACAATTGTCCCTTTCATACAAAAATTATATATCTTTCAAATATTTTGGCAACAGCAAACATATATACAAACCAAATAGTACATTTTTTACATATTGTGAAAATTTTCTCACAATATATTGACATATTAAAATATTATAATATAATAATATTATAATGGAAACAAAAAAAGAATTATACAAAGATTTAAAAACATGCATAGAATTATCGGAATTTATTACAGCACTGGGAAATCCGAAAAGAGTTGAAATAGTATGTCTTCTTAAAGACGGACCAAAAAATGTAAGCATGATTTCTAAAACACTAAATATACCGCAATCTTCTATATCAATCCACCTCAATAATTTACGCCATATGGGATGGGTAAAAAAAGAAAAAAAGGGAAGGGAAGTTTTTTATAAAATAAGCAATAAAAAAATAATATCACTATTAGAAAATTTATCGAGACAATTTTTAATCATAAAAAAAAGGAGGTAACAATCATGGCAGACGTAACAACAGATGCGCAGAAATATCTTGACCAATTTCATGGCCTCATTCAGAGACTCGGAAAAGAAGATCCAGATTTTGCAGGTGCTTTAATGGAATTCGTAAAGCAGGCAGAAAAACCAGGCGCACTTACAACAAAAACAAAAGAACTCATATCCGTTGCACTCGGCGTTGCAGCTTGCTGCGCATATTGTATTGCATTTCATGTAAAAAACGCAATTGCAGAAGAAGCAACAAAAAAAGAAATCCTTGAATCCTGTTTAGTGGCAGCTCTTATGGGAGGCGGCCCGGCAGTTGCATACATCAGATATGCAGTTGATGCATGTGACCAGTTTGGTGCAAAATAATCAATTCTTTACTCTTAAAAGCCCTCTTTTAAGAGAGGGCTTTTAAGATACTTGTAAAAATTATTTTTAAATTTTATATAATAAAAATAGTCAAGGAGGGAGGTACAAATAAAATGGAAGAATTTGATGTAGCAATTATAGGTGCAGGCTCCGGTGGATATGTTGCAGCAATAAGAGCCGCAGATTTAGGAAAAAAAGTTGCAATCATCGAACACAGAGAAATCGGAGGAACATGTTTAAATAGGGGTTGCATTCCTACAAAAGCGCTGCTAAAAATGGCAGAAATATACACCTGCACAAAAGAATCCCAATCATTTGGCACAATAGTTGGAAATGTATCTTTTGACCCGAATGCGATCCAGAGGAGAAAAGACGCAGTTATACAACGACTCGTAGCAGGCATAAACTTCCTATTCAAGGCAAGGAAAATTGTAGTGAAAAAAGGAAACGGAAAATTTTTAGACCCACACACAATAGAAATTACAAGCGATGAAGGCATAGAAAAAATAAAGGCAAAAGATATTATTATTGCAACAGGATCAGAACCAGCAATGATGCCAGCATTCAAAATTGATAGGAAAAATGTGCTGACAAGCGATGAGGCACTGAACATCACAGAATATCCTAAAAGCATACTTATCGTGGGAGCAGGAGCAATTGGCGTTGAATTTTCGACAATTTTTTCCACGTTTGGTACAAAAGTAACCATTGTCGAAATGATGCCTCAAGTTATCCCAGCACTAAAAGATAGAAAACTTGCATCAATGTTGCAGAGAACGCTCATTAAAAAGGGTATTGAAATAAAAACGGGAATAAAAATCGATAATATAGAAATACAAGGAAACGGAAATGTCGTGTCCACTTTAAGTAACGGAGAGGAAATTACAACTGAAAAGGTATTAGTTTCCATTGGAAGAAAACTAAATTCTACAGGCATAGGAATAGAAGAATTGGGCATTAAAACTGAAAAAGGAAAAATCTTAGTCGATGAAAAGCTCAGAACAAACATACCAAACATTTATGCAATAGGCGATGTAATAGGGGGTTTGCTCCTTGCACATAAAGCGCAAAAAGAAGGAGGTATTGTCGCAGAAATTATTGCTGGAAAAGATAAAAAAATGGATTATAGGGTTGTACCCTGGGCCATCTTTTCATCACCAGAAATTGCATCAGTGGGGCTAACAGAAGAAGAAGCAAAAGAAAACAGTATCGACACTATTGTATCTGAATTCCCATTCATCGCAAATGGAAAAGCAGTAGTTATGAATAGTACAGATGGAGAAGTAAAAATTATAGCAAAGAACGATACAAAAGAAATTATCGGCGCTCAAATCTTTGGGCCAGAAGCATCCATGATAATAGCAGAGCTTGCCCTAGCAGTGGAAAATAAACTTACTTTAAACGATATAGCATATACTGTCCATGTCCACCCAACGCTTCCAGAAACAGTAATGGAAGTAGCAAAAAATGGACTAGAAAAGTAATTCACATGATAAAAAAATAAAACATCTATACTAAAATTTCATAAATAATAAGAAAGGCGATTAGCAAAACCTTTTTTATATAATTTTGAGATGAACAAATAATTCTTGGTATCAACCCATCTTTTATTTGTATCTATTTGTGAAAAATGTTTGTAATTTTTCCAGATTTTCGTTAAAATATCATCAAAGATACCAGGAGGAAAATATAAGTGGATATACCATTTGCAACAATTGAAAGAATAACAAAATATTTAAGATGCTTGAAACGTATAAAAAATAAAAAAATTAAGCTTGTATCATCTCAAACGCTGGCAGAACATACCAAAGTAACAGCTGAACAGGTACGAAAAGACCTCGCGTACTTTGGCAAATTTGGTAGAACGGGTGCGGGTTATGATATAGAAAAACTTGCAAAAAAATTAGAAAAAATACTCAATCCAAAACCATCCTGGAATGTTTGCATTATAGGAGCAGGTGCCCTCGGACATGCTCTGACAAACTACCCCGACTTTAAAAAAGCCGGGTTTAATGTCATCACTCTGTTTGATAGCAATCCCCAAAAAATAGGAGACAAAATTGGCACCGCAAAGATATATGATGTTAAAAAATTTTCAACTATTACAGAAAAAAAGGAAATAGAAATTGCTATTATTGCTACGCCTGAAAACGCAAAAGAAGAAATCGAACAAATTTTAGCAAAAAGTAAAATCAAGGGAATAATTAACTTCACTCCTGTAACTTTAAATATAAAAAGCAGACGAAAAATACCAATCATTGATGTAGACTTATCCCAAAAAATGTATATACTATCTTTTTTAATCACAAAAGAAAAGAGGAGGCAATAAATGGATATTTTGACACTAAATTGTGGTAGTTCATCAGCAAAATATCAATTGTACAGGTGGAAAGAAAAAAGAATTCTTGCAAAAGGAATTGTAGAAAGAGTAACCATCGGTGGCTCATTTATCAGCCATGAGGTTATGGGCAAAGAAAAAGTAAAGGTAGAACGAGAATGTCCCACTCATAAGGAAGCCATTGCACTCATTATGGAAATGCTAATACACCCGGAATACGGAGTTATTGACAATGTATCTCAAATACAAGCAGTAGGGCACAGGGCGGTACACGGCGGAGAAAAATTCAAAAAATCGGTCATCGTTAACGACGAAGCAATGAACACATTTAAAGAACTTGCAGATCTTGCCCCGCTACACAACCCCCCAAATATTATGGGTATCGAGGCAGCACAGCAACTCATACCAAACATTCCTCATATGGCAATTATGGACACGGCATGGCACCAAACAATGCCAAATTTTTCATACATATATGCCCTTCCGTACGAATGGTACGAAAAAGACCATATAAGAAGGTACGGCTTCCACGGAACTTCGCTTCTTTATGTCGCCAAAAGAGCCTCAGTACTTCTTGGAAAAGATCCCTTTAAAACAAACATCGTTTCAGCACATATTGGGAACGGTGTAAGCTTTAATGCTGTAAAAAACGGTGTTTCCTTTGACACAAGCATGGGCTTTACTCCTCTGGAAGGAGCAGTAATGGGAACTCGTGTAGGCGATCACGATGTTGGAATTGACCTATATATGATGGAAAAATTAGGACTTTCACCAAGTGAAATGAACAAAATATTGAACAAAAAAAGCGGAGTTTTAGGGATTACTGGCAAGTACACAGACAGAAGGGATATAGAAATTGCAGCAAAAAAAGGAGACGAACGCGCTAAACTTGCCATCGAAATTGAAGGATACAGAGGCAAAAAATATATCGGCGCCTATATGGCAGCACTGGGACATACTGATGCCATCGTATTTACAGCAGGGGTAGGAGAAATGAGTCCGACAATCAGAAATAAGATGATCCAGGGACTTGAAGAATTTGGCGTGATAATAAACAAAGAAAAAAACGAACTTTCCCGCACAAGAAACACAGAAACAGACATCACGGGAAAGGATTCAAAAGTAAAAATATTTGTTATTCCGACAGACGAAGAACTCGTAATGACAGAGGATACTGTAGCACTGCTTGAGGGAAGATATGACGTACACACAAATTTCCGTTATTCATTTCAGGATCCACACTATGTAAATAAATTGAGAGAAGAAAGCTTTAAGAAAAGTTTAGAAAAAAATCCAGAACTTGCTGAAATTAAAGCAAAAATACCCGGAATAGATTAACACTGAATTATAATCAAAGTGTCACTGCCTATTTTCTTGTTTCAGGCAGCAGCAATCAAACAAAGTGAATTAAAGCCCTCTTACGAGGGCTTTTGCTTCTCAAAAATGTGCCTAAACAATGTTTTATTAATCAACAGTGTAGTAAAGAACCGGCAACCGGAATACACACGGCATGCATCTCAATTGTTGTGGCATAAAATTTATTTATGATACTTCTCGCCTCTTATAATAGTGAACGCTCGGTAAATCTGTTCAACAAGCACCATTCTCGCCATTTCATGCGGAAGAGTCATCTTTGAAAGCGAAAGAAAAAAATCAGCTCTTTTTCGGAACTCATCAGAAAACCCTTCTGACCCTCCCACAAAAAACACAATGTCCTTCGCAGAAGAGATCATCATTTTCTCTATAAACAAAGCAAATGCAGCAGATGTAAGCGCTTTTCCTTTTTCATCAAGCAAAACATTAAAAGCATCAACATCAATAAATCGGCTAAGATGTTCTTCTTTTATCTCAACTACTTCAAAAGGAATGTAGTGAACAAGTCGCTTTGAATAATCCAATATGCCTTTCCTTATGTACTCCTTTTTTATTTTGCCGACTGCAATAATTTTTATTCGCATGTCCTATTTTAAATTTTTTTAGAATTTAGTAAAATAAAGTATGAAAAATAAAATACCTGAAATTAAAAACAACTGCGTTAAATTTATCTACAATGGAATAGCAAAAAAAGTGTCTATTGTGGGAGATTTTAACAATTGGGAAAAAGAATCTTTATTTCGAATAGAAGAAAATGAATGGGCTATAACAAAAGAATTCCCTTCAAATGCACGGTTTGATTACAAGTTCATCGTGGATAAAGAAGAAATACTGGATCCCTTGAACCCAAATAAAATTGAAGGGGGCTTTGGTTTTAATTCCGAATTGCAAATGCCCCGTTTTCATTATCCTGTTGCAACAAGGTTTCATCAGAATATTCCTCACGGGACTATTAAAAAATATACAATCGGTAGCAGTAATCATTGTAATTACAAACGGGATATTTATCTCTATAAACCATATAAATCACCACATAAAAAGTCTCCACTGCTCATCTTCCAGGACGGTTTAGAATACATCATATTTGGCTCAGCACGAAATACATTAGATTATCTTATATATAAAGAAGAAATACCAGATACATACGCCTTATTTGTCGATATACGCAAAGAAAATCGACCAAAAGAGTACTCTCCTAACTCATGTTACGGAGAGTTCCTCATAGAAATCATTCAATTTGCAGAAAAAAAAGCCGACATAAAATTCGACAAAAAATACCTCGTCGGGGTTTCTTTGGGCGGTTTTGTATCCGTTGCTCTCATTCTTAAATATCCCGATCTATTTAACGGGGCCATTTCACAGTCCGGTATTTTTCTCTTTGAAAAAGAAACAGATTTTGGTAATCTCAACAAAAAAATCATCTATATGGATAGCGGAAAATACGAAACAAAGGCAGCCAGTTCGTTAAATATACTTAACCTGAACAAAAAATACAAACAAAAATTCAAAAAAAGCGGGGCTTTAGTTCTTTACAAAAAATGGAATGACGGGCACTCCTGGGGTAATTGGAAAGCACATCTTCCACTTGCTCTAAAATATATTTTTACTTCGGGGCATACCAAACACAACCCGAAGTAAGGGAAAATAATGATTATAAGAAAAATAAAAAAAGAATCGCTTTTAAAGGAACTCAAACTAATCGGAGTAGATGAAAGAGCTTTTGACATATTCGAAGGCAAAAGCAACCTGATACTTCTAAAACTGCACAACATCAACGCCAAAGGTGCAAATATTCTCAAGCAAGAATTTATCAGCGCAGGAGGAGATGTAGCAGTACACCAAGATGTTGCAAGCTGGAAAATATCCTCAACGGACTGCCTGTTAATAGGTACGCAGCACACATACAAAATAGTCCTGAAAAAACTTGCATTTGAACCTTTTTTTGGATTAGACAAAATAAGGGAACTGGTGCAGAAAACTATCGCATCCAAACAGCTCCCTGCATACAATATAAGAAACAAAATATTTGATTTTGAAAAAGAAAAATTCATTATGGGCATCCTGAATATCACCCCTGATTCTTTTTCCGATGGCGGCCTGTACAACAGCATCGAAAAAGCATTAAAGCACACACAAACAATGATCCAAGAAGGAGCAGATATTATAGACATAGGCGGCGAATCCACGCGCCCCGGTGCAGAAAAAATAACCAAAGAAGAAGAAAAGAAAAGAACAATACCAATAATAAAAGAAATCAGGAAAAATTTTCCAGACATACCCATCTCAATAGACACCTACAAAGCATCCGTTGCCGAAGAAGCGCTTAAAAACGGTGCAGACATCGTTAACGACATTAGCGGATTACAATTTGACGAGAAAATGCAAGACATTGCAAGAGAATTCGACGCACCAGTAATTATAATGCATATAAAAGGCACTCCCAAAAATATGCAGCAAGACCCACACTACGAAGATATAATGAAAGAACTTTTGGAATACTTTGACAAAAGAATAAATGCACTAACAAGCTCCGGCATCAAAAAAATCATTATTGACCCCGGCATTGGATTCGGAAAAAGATTGGAAGACAACCTGAAAATCATAAAAAATATAGACGAATTCAGTATCTTTAACCTGCCTGTCCTTCTCGGCGTTTCGCGGAAATCATTTATCGGAAGTGTTCTTAACAAAACGGTAGAAAACAGGCTTTACGGCTCTACCGCGGCAAATGCGTATGTACTGCTGAGAGGTGCGAATATCATAAGGGTTCACGACATTACGCCGCATAAAGATTTAATCAAAATACTAAAAGCAATAGAAAATGCATAGAGCGTTCATTGCAATCGGCACAAACCTCGGGGATAGAAAAAGAAACATCGAGTTTGCTATTAAAAAAATGGAAACAAATCAGATTGCCATCATCAAAAAATCTCCCTCATACTCAACTATGCCATACGGTTATAAAAACCAGCCGATGTTTCTAAACTGCGTTGTAGAAACACAAACAGATTTGTCGGCAGAAGAGCTGTTGCACGCAGTTCAAAAAATAGAAAAAGAGATAGGAAGAACAAAAAAAATACGGTGGAGCCCAAGAATTATCGATTTAGACATCATATTTTTTGATAGCGACATCATAAACAAGCCAGACCTGCAAATACCGCATCCGGACATGCAAAACAGGGATTTTGTCTTAAAACCGTTAACAGACATCGCACCGGATTTTGTACATCCCGTCCTTCACAAAACAATAAAAGAACTTTTAGAACAATTAACCAGCTAATTTCTCTTCCGAAGCGTGATAACTGTCAATTCAGGCAGAGACAAAAAACGTACAGGAATGTGGCTCGTGCCAATGCCCCGATTTACGTACAGATAAGTCCTTTCCACTCTGAATAATCCTGATAGAAAACGTGTTCCAAATTTAGAAGGTACATAAATAGCCGTTATAAACGGCACTTTAACCTGCCCTCCATGTGTGTGCCCGGAAAGCACAAGTTGAGGTTTGTATTTCACGGCATCATAGATAATATCAGGACAGTGTGTAAGCATAACAACAAAACTGTTTTCAGGAATGCTTTTAAATGTCTTCTCAAGATCTTCATTCCCTGTAAATGAATCATCCGTACCTGCAATAAACAGTTCTTTCCCGTTTCTTTCAATAACAGCGGACCCGTTTATAAGCACGGAGATCCCGCTATCCTCAATGCTTTTAACGAGAAAATCAAGATTTTGAACCCTATGGTCCCAATTACCCAATACAGCAAAGACATATCGACTCTTTTTCGCAATGTTTTTGCAAAAATCTTTGCCTAGCTCCGTCAATTTTTTGCCGTTAAAATCGCCGGTTATTGCAATCATATCGGGCTTTTCCTTATCTAACACTGTAAGAACCTTTTCATGAATACGAGTAAAAGAATAAAGATGAAAATCCGAAACTTGAACAATTTTAAACCCGTCAAACTCGTCAGGCAAATCATCAAACAACAAATCAAGCCGTTCAACCGAAAGCAAAAACGGCTCAACAAAAAATGCATAAAATAAAAAGAAAATAAATATAACAACTACTATAATCATGCTACACTGAAAAGCTTCTTAATACAGCTCAGGGAAAAGTTAAACATAGGAACTTCTCTCATATATTTAAAATAAGTGCTTCCAAACTTCTTAATTGCTTCTGGTTCTTCAATTTGTTTAATCATTATATAAATTATAAGAATGTTTACCGGTGCATAGATAATAACATATGAAAAAGAATTCAAAAGAAATGCAACACCCTCTGGCATAAGCATCAACCCAAGGTGCATTGGATGCCTCATACAGCCGTAAGGACCAAAAGTAACAAGTGTATCCGTATCAAACCTTGAAGTATTTTTTCCTTTATGCCCATATTTTTTTAATGTTTTTCCTGTACTGCGAGAAATAAGAACAGATAAAATAAGAAGAAAAAACCCCAACATCCTTCCAAAAAATCCAAAACCTAATACAAAACCCATCTTTCTTAAGAAGAAATCTGTAATAAAGGAAAATGTAATCCCTGCCACAAAAAATATTGCCCACATAATCCACCTAAACGTTAAACTCACTTTCATTTGTTCATCATCTCCTTAATGATATAATACGGAAAAGGAGATAAAATGAAAAATTACATTGCAAAAAGTCATGCAATGATGAAAAGTTTGCGTTAGTCGGAGATTTTAATGTAACACCAGAAAATACCGATGTATAGGATTCTGAAGAATTAAAAAAGCCTTCTGATTATGCACCAGTTATTGCGAACTTTGCACTTTCTTGAATATACTCTTTTACTTTATTCTCCGAAAGTTGTGGAAATTCGTCGTAATACGGAGACACTGCGTAAAAATATCTATCCACTATCGGACAAACAACTTCGCCAAGTTGTTTAAGCTTTTCATACCCATCAAGCGAAGCAACAGGTACAGATACATAA
>QMOQ01000002.1 GCA_003650285.1 Caldisericota bacterium
ATATCCATTGGCTCTCAAGAAAGTAAAGCTCATGCCTCCACCAATGAGAAATTCATCAACCGTATTCATTAAATTGTTTATTACGCCAATTTTGTCAGAAACTTTTGCGCCTCCAAGTATTCCCACAAAAGGATGTTCCGGATCAGAAAGCAGCTTTGAGAGAACAACAATTTCCTTTTCCATTAAAAATCCTGCAACAGATGGAAGAAAAGCAGTTACTCCAACATTAGACGCAGCCATTCTATGTGCAGTAGCAAAAGCATCGTTTACATATATGTCAGCAAGCAAAGAAAGTTTTTTTGCAAATTCATTATCATTTTCGGTTTCACCACGATAGAACCGTAAATTTTCAAGGAGAAGAACATCCCCATAATCAGCATCGACGATAGCTTTTTCTACCTCTTCACCAATGCAATCATCTAATTTTTTAACGGGGATCCCAAGGAGTTTAGAGAGTTCTTTTGCAACTGAATCCATGCGAAGCTTTTTTACAACCTTTCCTTTAGGCCTTCCTAAATGACTCATCAAAATAACTTTTGCATTATTCTTACGCAAATAGTTAATAGTTGGAATTTCTGCTTTGATTCTAAAATCATCAAGAATATCCCCATCCGGGCTTAAAGGTACATTAAAATCTACTCTTACCAATACTCTCTTCTCTCTTACATCTACATCCTTTAATCCTTTTTTGCGCATCTACATCCTCCTTTTTATTATTTAAAATCCATTCTTTTCAGATAAAAGCTTTGTAAGGTCCGCCACTCTTGCAGAATACCCCCATTCATTATCATACCAACTCACAACATGTATAAAATTACCATTAATAACCTGCGTAGAAAGAGCATCAACAACACCTGAATAGGTAGTGCCCTTATAATCCATAGATACAAGAGGCTCTTCCGAGTACCCAAGGATGTCTCTCATATATGTTTCGTGCGCTTTCTTCAGCATATCGTTTATTTCATTCACCGTTGTTTCTTTATTCATTACAGCATCAAAAATAGACATCGAAACCGTAGGGGTGGGGACTCTCACAGCCATACCATCCATCTTGCCTTTAAGTTCAGGAATTACAAGAGTAACTGCTTTTGCGGCACCAGTTGTAGTGGGTACTATATTCATTGCAGCTGCCCTTGCTCTCCTTAAGTCTTTATGTGGAGAATCAAGAAGTTTTTGATCAACTGTGTACGAATGAATAGTTGTCAGATATCCCGTTTTAATACCAATTTTATCCTGCAAAACTTTTATTACAGGCGCAATGCTATTTGTTGTACAGGATGCCATTGAGATAATTGTATGTTTTGCCGGATCTAATAATTTTTCGTTTACGCCCAGCACAATCGTAATATCCTCATCCTTTGCAGGAGCTGTTATAATTACTTTTTTTGCACCTGCATTAATATGTATCATCGCCTTTTCTCCTGTCCTAAAAACACCTGTCGCTTCAATGACAATATCAATACCCAAATCTTTCCATGGAAGCTTTGATGGGTCTCTCTCTGCAAACATTAAAACCTTTTTACCGTCAATAGTAATAAACACGTCTTCTGCATTGCTCACGTTAACATCTCTATGCCATGTCCCATAGTTCGAATCATGTTTTAAAAGAAATCCCAGTTGACCAACGGGGAAAAGATCATTTGTTGCTACAATTTCTAATTCCGAAAAATTGTCAAATATTTCTTTAAAAACTTGTCTTCCAATTCTACCTAAACCATTTATTGCAATTTTAGCCATTATTACCTCCTGAATAAGTTTTTGTTATTCTATAAAAAATACCTGCTTAGTCATCTTCTTTTGCTGCGAGGGGGAATACCAAGAATATTCCTATATTTTGCTACAGTCCTCCGCTTAATATTAATTTTCATAGTAGCCAATTTTTCTACTATATCACCATCGCTAAGTGGTAATTGCTTGTCTTCAGAAAAAATAATTTTTTTGATTTTTTCTTTTAATTCCTCCTCATTATAAGGAATATTTTTTCTTTGTACAAAAAAGTGTAAAGGATAAATACCGCGAGGCGTAGCAATATATTTGTTTTGAACAAGACGTGAAATAACAGAAGGGGAATTAGCAGTCACTTTGCAGAGCGTTTCTATGTTCATTTTTTTAGGATATAACTGAGTTCCTCTTAAAAAAGCGTTTTCATTTTCTGCGATAGAGCGTCCTATACTCAAAAGCCTTTCATCCCTTTCTTCAATTGACATTCTCGCCCATTTTGCTTTTTGAAAAAAATCTTGCAAAAATTTTATTGTTTTTGGGTCAGTTGCTTCAGCTAACATTTTCTTATACTTTTGGTTTACAACGATTTCTCTGCGGAGCGTTTTATTCAAAGATACATTCAATACCTCACCGTCTGTTTCTACAATGATATCAGGAATATTTCTTTTCCCTTTCACTTCTGCAAACATTAAACCGGGAGAGGGACACAAGCAAATCAACTTAGCTCTAAGTTCCTTAAGAGTATCAATATTTATGCCGACTTTTCTCGAAATTTCCTTATATTTTTCCTTCGCGAGTTCTTCAATATGGTTATTAATAATATGCTTAACTTTAGTGCTAACACTGCCATTTTTACTTTCCAATTGAAGTATAAAACACTCGGAAAGATTTCTTGCACCGATGCCTGAAGGACTAACAGCCTGAATCTTTTTAAGAATTGCTTCTACTTCTTGTATTTTCACATTAAACTTTTTCGCTACTTTACCTAAGGGGATGTTACAGTAACCTTCTTTTGTAAAATTACCGATAAGAAATTCTCCTATTTCCCTCTCTTTGTCGCTCATTTTAAGCATCCTGAATTGATGTATAAGAAACGAATACATGTCTTCTGTATTTGTTTTAAGATAACTTTCGTCCACTTCATTGAGAGAAATATACTTTCCTTCTTCAACAAAAGGATTGGATTCAAATAATTCGTTAATAAATTCATTTAATTCAGCATTATTCATAGAAAAAAGCCTTGCCCTTAGTGCAAGGTAAGGCACAAATGAAAGCTTTACTTTGATTTTTTGTGTGTTTTTATTATTCATATTTTTTCAAAATCCTTCTAAGTCTGTAATATACGGCTTGCTTTGATAAATGGCTTAAAGAAAGTCGAGACAGCTCGGCAAGAGAGGCATAAGGATGCCGTAATCTCAGTAGGGCAACTTCTTCCAAATCATCACGAAGTTTATTAAGCTTTCCTTTTTTTCTAAGTTCTTTTAATATTTCTACCTGCTTTAGCGCTGCGTTTGACTGTCTCCTTAAATTTGCATACTCAAAATTAGCTTTCCTGTTTATTTCGTTCGAAAGAGATTTTTCTATTCCATCGTCTTCCAGAAGCAAAAATACCGATAAAGAACCTATTGTATACATAAATTTCTTGATATTTTCTCTCCCCTTAATATAAATTTTATCACCTTTTATTAAATATTTTATACCAAACTTTAATAATATTTTAGCCACAAATTTTTTCTCAAATTCCTTTTCAATGTTCATCTCAAGATGATAGTAGGGAGGAGCAGAAAGTATTCCACAACCTAAAAACACTCCTCTCAAAAAAGATTTTTTAAATTCTTTGTTGCCTTTACTTACCTCTCTCAATAATTCTTTAATTTGAAATTCTTTTTTTATTCCTCTAAATTCTAATGTGGCTTTATCGCTTTCTTTTTGTAAAATATCCGAATCTCTCTGCACAGGAAATACATTAGCAAGAACCAAAGCTTTTCGTGCCACTGCTATTTCGCGAGAACTAAAAAGCAAACTTGTCGCACCAGCCGAATAAGAGAATTTCCCGTTCGATAAAAGAAAACCTATGAATTCACCTCTTTTTTCTCCAAATATATGCGCAAGTTCATTTTTGCACTGAACGTTTAAACTCTCCCCGCCATGATATCTGTTATGGTTTCTGCTAATTTTTCTGGATTGTGTCGTACTACATCACCTCTCTCAAGTGTAAAATTTTTTACTATACACTTTATTTTCATTTTTTGTATCTCATCGGTATTCGGCTTTACAACTTCTGCTCCAGCACCCATATATTTCTTCGTCGCAGTATCGCTTAATTCCATCTTATTTAACAGTGCGTATTCTACTACGTTCTCCCCAAGAATATCAGTTATTATTTTTATATGATCGTATGCAGTAAAATGATCCGTTTCACCGGGTTCCGTCATTATATTGGATACATACACTTTTTTTGCCCTACTTCGTCGTACTGTATCCGCTATTGATGGAAGAAGCAATGGAGGCACAACGCTAGTGTAAAGGCTTCCGGGTCCAATCACAATGACATCGGCTTGAGAAATTCTTTCCAGGGCCCTAATATATGGTTTTGCACTCTCTGGTTCAATAAAAATTCTCTTAATTTTACCATGATAATTTGTAATTTCAATTTCTCCCCTCACAACGTTTCCATCTTCAAATTCCGCACACAGTGTAATATCCTCTGTAGTAAAAGGCATCACTTCTCCATTTATAGATAAAATTTTGCTCATAGAAAGCACTGCGTCTCCAAAATCACCGGTCATTTTTGTTAGACCAGCTATAAGAATATTGCCAAGGTTGTGCCCATCTAAAAAAGAACCCTTTCCGCTGAATCTAAAAGAGAGAAGTCGCGATATAAAAGAACGCTCTTCCGATAAGGCAACAAGACAGTTGCGAATATCGCCCGGAGGAGGCATTTTTAACTCCTTCCGTAATATTCCAGAACTACCGCCAGTATCTGCCACTGTAATAACAGCTGAAATCTTAACAAACTTATCTCGCAAACCAGAAAGAACAGAAGTAGTGCCTGTGCCTCCACCAATTACAACTACTCTTTTCTTTAATCCCTCTTTTCTCTCCCCAAAGACTATGTCCATAATTTCTTTCGGGTCTTTATCAGGAACAAGCGCAGTAGAAATTGAAGAAAGAAGTTCTTTTATGCCAACAACAATTAATGATACTGCAAAAACAAAGAATAGAATGCCAGCTATTGGAATAACAAATTTGCCAAATGGAATTTTTTCAGCAAGATTCAAGAGAAAAATATTTCTCCAGGAATATAAATTGCTACGTGCAACATTAAGGTAGACAACAACAAACCCATATGTTAGCAGTGCAATCCCCAAAAAAATAGTAAATAAATATCTTTTTATCCGTACTCCCGGTAAAAGCCACCTAAACTTTGTAGATTTCGATAATCCTTTCATTTTTCCACATCCCTATGAATAATGGTTACAGAATAATGTTTTCCTTTCAAAAAATCTTCAAATAACTCACCTATTGCGACAGAGCGGTGTTTGCCGCCTGTACACCCGAAAGCAATGGTAAGATAAGACTTTCCCTCTTTTATATAGTTTGGAAGAAGAAAATCAAAAAGGTTTTCAATCTTGTCAATAAACTCTTTCGTTTCAGAGAAAGAAAGAATAAAATCTTTTATTTCTTCACTCCTTCCATCCTGTCGGCTTAACCGGTCTATATAAAATGGATTTGGTATAAAACGCACATCAATAACAATATCGGCCTGCAATGGAACACCATATTTATATCCGAACGTTACAATAGACAAATTTATAAGGTCGGAAGTAACACAAGAAAGTGCAGATACAATTTTTTCTTTTAAGTCCTTTAAAGCATAATTAGAAGTTTCAATGATATAATCTGCAGTTGCCCTTATTGCATACAACCTCTTTCTTTCTTCTTCAATCTTCTCTTGAATAGTAGCCATCTCTTGAATTGGATGCTTTCTTCGCGTTGCGGAAAATCGCTTTATTAGAACATCTTCAGACGCCTCAAGGAAGATTATTTTTACCGAGAATCTTGCATCGTTTCTTAGTTTGAGAATCACTTCAGGTAAAAGATCCAGGAACTCTCCGCTTCTTACATCTACCACTATGCCTATTTTATTTATTTTGCCCTCTGTTTTTTCACAAAGCTCAATAAAAGGAGATATAAGACTGGGTGGCAAATTATCTACGCAAAAATATCCAATGTCCTCTAAAGTGCCAATTGTTTTTGTCTTTCCAGCTCCACTTAATCCCGTTACAATTACAACACTAATCTTTTCTTTCATCCTTTTATTATACAGACTTATTTACTTTCTTTCAACTCAGGCAAGATACGATGGTTATATGCAAACCTCTTCTTTAATGCATAAAAATAGATCATTCAAAAATAAATCCAGCTATAAAGTAATAAACTGTTCAAACACTATATTAGCCAGGAACACTCCTCTTTTTGTAAGACGAATGTACCTTTCATCCTCTTCAATTAATCCATTTAGAGACAAAAATTCAATCTCTCCCACAAAATCGTTAACCGGGAAGCTACCAAACCTTGTGTAATAAAGATACTTGTCGCATCCTTCTAAAAGTCTTAAATTCATCATGATATGTTCGCCCTTTGCCTTCTTGCCTTTTAAGTGTTCGTATAAACCAATTGGTAAAGTATTGTCATTAAGTTTCTTATAATAATTATCGAGTTTTAAAACATTTCTTGTCCTTTTCCTTTTATAATAACTTCCCGCAGCTACTCCAAAACCAAGATAAGGCAAGTTTTTCCAATAAGTCACATTGTGTTTGCATTGAAAATTATCCTTTGAAAAATTAGAGATTTCGTAATGTTTATAGCCACTACTCTCCAAAAAATCTATACCCATCCTGTATTGTTCCGCTTCTTCATCACTGCCGGGGAAATGAAGAACTTTTCTTTTCCTGTAAAACAAAGTGCCCCTCTCAATAAGCAGAGAATAAAAAGAAATGTGCTCTGCATCAAGGTTTACGGCTTTTTTCAGGGAGTGCATCAAATCTTTAATAGTTTCCCCTGGCAGAGCAAACATAATGTCGATGTTTATATTGTTAATACCAGCCGCTTTTAAAGATGCAAAGCTTTTATAAATTTCATCTGCATCATGTATTCTTCCCAGTAAATTCAGCGTAGTATCATTAAAAGACTGAGCGCCCATGCTTATACGATTTATTCCCAATGTACGAAATTCTTTGAACTTTTTTGCTTCAATAGATTCAGGATTTGCTTCAAGAGTAATTTCAGCAGACGATAATAGCTTGAAATTTCTCTGCACTGTCAATAAAATACTTTCCACATCGTTCACAGTAAGAAGGGAAGGTGTCCCTCCTCCAAAGTATACTGTGGAAACAGGAAGATCACTTAAATCATTTTTTTTACTGAAAAAGAAAATCTCCCTATTAAGATATTCTACGTATTTGCGAACCTCATCTTTTTTGAAATTAAAAGATACAAAATCGCAATAATTACACTTTTTTAAACAAAAAGGTATATGGATATAGATAGAAATGCCTCTATTTTTTACGATCACTCTTTACTGATAATATTGAAAAGAAAGCTTCTTGAGGAAGTTGAATTCGGCCAATTTGTTTCATTTTCTTTTTACCAAGTTTTTGCTTTTCCAAAAGTTTCCGCTTCCTTGTAACATCCCCTCCATAACATTTTGACAACACATCTTTCCTATACGCCACAATACGTTCTTTCGCAATTATTCTACTGCCAATGGCTGCTTGTAATGCAACTTCGAACATCTGTCTGGGAATAACCTTTCTCATACGCATCAATAATTGCCGTCCCACATAATCAGCCTTATCTCTATGTGTAATAAATGACAGTGCATCTACGGGCTCTTTGTTCACTAAAAGATCCACTTTCACAAGATCCGCTTTTTTAAATCCTTTAAATTCATAATCGAGTGTACCATACCCTCTTGTCACAGATTTAAGAGTATCAAAAAAATCTACAATAATCTCCTGCAATGGAATTTTGTACCTTAAAATTGTCCTCTTTGATTCAGGATAAACCATATCTATAAATTGCCCCCTCCTCCCTTTTACAAGCTCCATAACATTACCAATATATTCCGGAGGCAACATAAGAGATGCATCTACGATCGGCTCTCTAATTTCTTCTATCTTCGATGGATCAGGAAATTTGTTTGGACTATCCACCTGCAACACTGTTCCATTTCTCAAAACAACTTCATATATTACATTTGGTACTGTTGCTATGAGCTCTTGCCCAAATTCTCTTTTAAGTCTTTCAATTGTAATCTCAAGGTGTAGTAAGCCAGAAAAACCACATCGAAATCCAAAACCCAATGCCTGCGAATTTTCTGGTTCAAATGTAAACGCAGGATCATTTAAATGAAGTTTTTCAAGAGATTTTTTAAGCGATTCAAATTCATTGGTATTTAAAGGGTATAAACCTGCAAACACCATCGGTACATTTTTTCTAAACCCCAAAATAGCTGCTAATGTAGGGTTAACCACAGTTGTAACAGTATCTCCAGTAAGCACATCCAGGGGTTCCCTTATAATTGCGGTAAAATAACCAACCATACCGCTCGTTAGTTCATCGCATTGCTCCATTTTCAATTTAAACACACCTACTTCTTCCACCTGAAATTCTTTTTCTGAAGACATAAATTTAATTTTATCACCTATGCGAATCGTGCCATCCATTATTCTCACATACACCACTACACCTTTATACATATCAAAGTGCGAATCAAACACAAGTGCTTTAAGCGGCGCATTGTTGTTTACATGAGGAGGTGGAATTTTTTTAATTATTGCTTCTATTAAATCATCAATACCGGTGCCCAATTTCGCGCTAATCTGCAAAATTTCATCCCTCGATAATCCTACCATCTCTTCGATTTCCTTTATTGTCCCCTCAATGTCAGCGCCTTTAATATCAATTTTATTCAAAGCGGGGACAATGGTAAGATTATGCTCTAATGCAAGATAAGTATTGGCAATAGTCTGGGCTTCAACGCCCTGGGAAGCATCGACAAGAAGCACTGCCCCCTCACATGCTTTTAAGCTACGTGATACTTCATAATTAAAATCAACATGACCCGGGGTATCTATAAGATTAAACTGATATTCATCACCTTTTTTGTCTTTAATCTTAATAGCGACAGGATGCGAACGAATAGTAATACCTCTCTCTTTTTCAAGAGACATATCATCTAAAATTTGATCTTTCTTATTGCGTTCTGTTACCAACCCTGCTTTTTCAAGCAGTCTATCGGCAAGTGTCGATTTTCCATGATCAATATGCGCTATAATTGAAAAATTCCGTATCTTACTATTTCGCACTAACTATTTCTCTTTCTTTGCGAAGCTTGGTAGTTTTTGACTCTTCGTCGTAATCTACAATGATTGTATTCCCACTACGAAACTCTTCTTTTAGAAGAGCCATAGCAATTGGGTCTTCCACTTCTTTTTCGATAAGCCGTTGCAATGGTCTTGCCCCGTACTCTGCACTGTAACCATTCTTTACTAAGTGTGCTTTAATCTTACGAGTAAGTTTTATGCTTATTTTTTCATCTGATATATTCTTTTCTATTCTCTTCATCATAATATCCACTATCTGCATAATTTCTTCTGGTGTTAATGGATAAAAAACAATAATATTGTCTATTCTATTAAGAAATTCCGGCTTAAAAATCTTCTTAAGAGAAGTTAAAAGTTTCTTTTTATTATCTTCAAAAGTCTTTTCGGCGCCTCCTACAGAAAAACCCAACGCGTTAGATTTAAATATATCCGTGCCATAATTAGATGTAAGTATAATTGCCGTATTTTTAAAATTGACTGTGTGTCCCTGAGCATCTGTCAAACGCCCTTCATCCATAATCTGAAGAAGAATGTTAAATATATCAGGGTGAGCCTTTTCAATTTCATCAAAAAGTACCACGGAATAAGGTTTTCTTCTTACAGCCTCCGTAAGCGTCCCCCCCTCTTCATATCCCACATAGCCTGGAGGAGAGCCAATCAAACGCGACACTGTAAATTTCTCCATATATTCAGACATATCAAACCTTATTAGAGCAGTATCATTTCCAAAAAGAAATTCTGCAAGTGCTTTTGCAAGTTCTGTTTTTCCGACACCAGTAGGCCCTAAAAAAAGGAAAGAACCCATAGGTTTTCTCGGATTTTTTAGACCAGCTCTTACTCTTCTTATAGAGTTAGAAACAGATTTTACTGCAATATCTTGACCAACGATTCTTTTGTGAAGTTCTGTTTCCATATTTATAAGTCTACCTTTTTCATCCGATACAAGTTTCTCAACGGGAATACCAGTCCATAATGATACTACCCTCCTTATGTTGTTATCTGTCACTTTTGGTATATCACCAGACAATGCAACAGAAGGTGGCATAATCTTTTTCGCTTTTTCCATTGTCTTTTTTTCCTCTTCTTTGAGTTTTTCCATTTTTTTAGAATCCCCGTCTTTTATTGCTTGAAATCTGGCATCTCTTATTAATTTTAACTTCTCTTCTAAATTTTTTGGCTCAGATCTTTTAGAAAAATTTAATCGTACTCGCGCAGCTGCCTCATCAATAAGATCTATTGCTTTGTCAGGTAAAAACCTATCATTAATATATTTTACAGAAAGTCTAACTGCTGACCATATCGCTTCGTGAGTAATCTTGACCCGGTGAAATCCTTCATAGTGTTCACGCAAGCCTTCAAGAATTTTCACACTCTCGCTTACTGTTGGTTCCTTTACAAATATCGGCTGGAATCTCCTTTCAAGCGCAGTATCTTTTTCTATATATCTCCGATACTCTTTTAAGGTAGTTGCACCTATTACCTGTATTTCACCTCTCGCTAACGCAGGTTTTAAAATATTAGAGGCATCTATTGCACCTTCAGCGGCTCCTGCTCCAACTATTGTATGAAACTCATCAATAAACAATATTATATCCTTCTGGGCTTTATTAAGTTCCTTCAAAATCTTTTTCATTCGCTCCTCAAATTCCCCTCTATACTTTGTGCCGGCAATAATTGATGCGATATCAAGTGCAACGAGTCGTCTTCCTTTAAGCAAATATGGTACTTTTTCTGAAATAATTCTTTGAGCTAATCCTTCCACTATTGCTGTTTTGCCCACCCCAGGATCACCAATAATAGCAGGATTATTCTTTTTCCGCCTCATAAGAATTTCAATTACTCGCTCCATCTCATCTTCTCGCCCTATCACCGTATCCAGCTTCCCTCTTTTTGCAAGAAGAGTAAGATCTCTGCTGTATTGATCAAGAATAGGTGTTTTTATTTGATTAGGGGTATAAGCTACTGTTTTATCATAGGATATTTTCTTCTCGCCCAACAGCGAATATATTGTTTCTTCAAGCTGCGCAAAATCAATTCCAATATCCTGTAAAATTTTAACAGCAACTCCTCCACCTTCGTGAATAATTGCAAGCAAAATATGCTCTGTATTAATATATGAATCTCCCAGATTAGCTACTTCTTTTTCGGAAATTTCCAGAACTCTTTTTGTTCTAGGAGTAAGTATTACATCTTCTTTTTCAAAAACATCACTCTTTCTATCCTCTCTTATGAGTGATTCAACCCTTTCTATTATCTCGTGTGGATCTGCACCAATGCTAATAAGAGCACGGTAGGCAACACCTTCTTCGATCTTAATAAGACCAAGTAATATATGTTCGGTGCCTAAATAATCATTATTTAGAAAGTTTGCTTCTTCCTGAGCAAGCCAGATTACTTTCTGGGCCATCTCAGTCAAATTATTCCAGTTCATTTTTTCATCTCCTCTTATATTTTACTCATTTTAGGTGAAATCGTCAAATGTTATAAAAAAGTAAGAATAATGCTAATAAAATTTTACTTTTTTCTAATTTCTGTTAAAATAGAACGGCTATAAATTAGGAGGTTAAATAAATGCAAAACGAAGATTATACAGCTAAAAATATCAGGGTTTTAGAGGGGCTTGAACATGTACGAAAACGCCCATCAATGTATATAGGTTCTACCAATGAAAGAGGGCTCCATCATCTCGTATTTGAAGTAGTAGATAATAGTATTGACGAAGCAATGGCTGGACACTGCTCAGAAATTAATGTCATTCTTCACAGAGATAGCACCGTTACGGTAATCGATAATGGTAGGGGTATACCTGTAGATATACACCCGACCTTAGGAGTTTCCGGTGTTGAAGTGGCTCTGACAAAACTAAATGCAGGCGGAAAATTTGATAATAAAGCATATCATGTTTCTGGTGGATTGCATGGAGTAGGTGTTTCGGTAGTAAATGCGCTATCTGAAAAACTTTATGTAAAAGTAGTGAGAGATAAGGTGACATACGAACAAGAATTTGTAAGAGGTAAAGCACAATATCCACTAAGAAAAAAAGAATCAACCACTACTGAAAAAAATGGCACGGAAATTACATTCAAACCAGATTCATTGATCTTTGAGATACTAAAATTTGAACCTTCCATCATAAAGCCAAAACTCAAAGAATTGGCATACCTAAACAGTAGATTAAAAATTACATTTACTGATGAGGAAGCAGAGAACAAAGAAGTTTATTTTTCGGTAAACGGCATTAAAGATTTTATAAAAGAAATTCACAGCGAGCAACAAGTACTCCCAAGCGAAGTCATATACATGAAAAAAGAGGAAGAAAATTTCTTTTTAGAGGTTGCATTGCAATACAACAGTGGCTTTGGAACAGATATAAGGTCCTATGCAAACAATATTTGCACAATTGATGGAGGTACCCACGAGACAGGTTTTAGAATGGCTCTAACGAAATTGTTAAATGATCAAGCTAAGCAGATGAACCTCTTAAAAAATGGGATGCCTTTGTCGGGGGAAGATGTAAGAGAAGGACTTACGGCAATAATTAATTTAAGAATCATGAACCCACAATTCGAGGGACAAACAAAAACAAGACTCGGCAACTCAGAAGTAAAAAATCTTGTGTCTGAAACTGTAAAAGAAAAATTTACTATATACTTTGATCATCATGTTGAAGATTTAAAACAAATTATAAAAAAATCTATTATCGCTCATAATGCACGAGCTGCAGCCAAAAAAGCAAGAGAGTTAGTAAGAAGGAAGAATAGCCTTGATTTCACGGGAAGACTCCCAGGTAAACTAGCCGATTGTTCTACAAATGATCCAGAAAAAGCAGAAATATACATCGTTGAAGGAGAATCTGCAGGTGGAAGCGCAAAGCAAGGAAGAGACAGAGGATTCCAGGCTATACTCCCACTCAGAGGAAAAATACTAAACGTAGAAAGAGCAACTCTAAACAATGCACTTGCCAATCAGGAAATCAAAAATCTTATAACATCCCTTGGCTGTGGTATATTGGAAGAGTTTACAGCAGAAAAACTTAGGTACCACAAAGTAGTCATTATGACAGACGCAGATATAGATGGCGCTCATATAAGGACATTATTGCTTACATTCTTTTTCAGATATATGCGGCCACTTATCGAAGACGGGTATCTATATATTGCTCAACCGCCATTGTATAAAATAAAATCAAACAAAAAAATCTACTATGCATTTTCTGATGAAGAATTAAAAAGAACGTTATCACAAATACAAGAAAAAACAGAAATTCAACGTTACAAAGGACTTGGAGAAATGGATGCAACACAATTATGGGAAACCACAATGGATCCATCAAGAAGAGTTATATTAAGAGTAACAATAGGAGAAGCAGAAAGAGCAAATATTCTCTTTGATATTCTCATGGGCAAAAATGTAGAACCGAGAAAGAAGTTTATAGAAGATCATGCAAAAGAAGTAGCAAATTTAGACATTTAGGGGTGAGATATGGCAGATCTGTTTGGTGAAAAAGTTATAAACATTCCCGTAGAAGAGGAGATTACAAAATCTTATATTGATTATTCAATGAGCGTAATTATAGGAAGAGCACTACCAGATATTCGAGACGGCTTAAAACCAGTTCATAGAAGAATTTTATATGCAATGGAAGAAATGTCGTGCATCCCAAGTAAACCACATAAGAAAAGCGCTAGAATTGTAGGAGAGGTTTTAGGAAAATTCCATCCACACGGAGATGTTGCAGTATATGACGCATTAGTCAGAATGGCACAACCATTTTCCTTGAAACATCCATTAATAAATGGTCATGGAAATTTCGGCTCTATTGACGGAGATTCCCCTGCTGCAATGCGTTATACCGAAGTACGCCTTGATAAAATTGCATTAGAAATGTTAGAAGACCTGAATGAAAATACTGTAGATTTCATTCCAAATTTTGATGCCACATTGCAAGAGCCCGTCGTACTCCCAACAAAAATACCAAACCTCTTAATTAACGGATCTTCGGGTATTGCAGTGGGAATGGCAACAAATATCCCGCCTCACAACCTTTTAGAAATTTCGGACGCATTAATTCATATTATAGATAAGGAAATTTTAAAGGGCGATGAAGTTAAACCAGAAGAACTTTATGATATTATAAAGGGTCCCGATTTCCCAACATCAGGAATAATTGTCGGAAGGGAAGGGATAAAAAGTTACTTCGATACAGGAAGAGGCAGCATCACAATAAGAGGAAAAGCACACATAGAGGAAAAACAAAAAGGCAAAAGATATTTTGTCATCACTGAACTTCCTTTTGCTGTGAACAAAGCAGAACTCGTAGAAAAAATTGCCAAACTCGCAAAGATGAAGAGACTCGAAGGAATTGAGGATTTACGAGATGAATCGGACAGAGATGGTATCCGTATAGTAATAAAACTTAGCAGAGAAACCAATATCAACGTATTCGAAAATAGGCTTCGCCTTCATACGCTTTTTGAAAAACATTATGGAATAATGCTCATTGGAATACTTAATAATGTGCCAAAAGTATTTACAATGAAAGAACTCTTAATGGAATTTCTCATTTTCAGGAAAGATGTTCTTGTAAGAAAAACAACTTTCGAGCTTAATAGAGAAAAAGAGCGTCTGGAGATTTTAGAAGGCTTAGGGAAGGCAATACAACAAATTGATGATGTCATAAAAATAATACGTGCCTCAAAAAATGCACAAGAGGCAGCAACAGGACTGGTAAATTTGCTGTCTGCTTCAGATAGACAGATAAAAGCTATTCTCGAAATGAAGCTCTCACGTCTTACTAATATGGAGATAGATAAACTTAACAATGACATTGATACCACCACGAAAAAAATTGGTTCCTTGACAGAAACACTGGAAAAGAAAGAGAAACAATGGTTAATAATAAAAGAAGACCTTTCAAGAATAAAAGCGAGATACGGAACTAATAGAAAAACAGATATTACTGCATCTGAAGAAGAAATAAATATCGAAGATACAATAGAAAACAAAAAAATTATCATATCCGCAACACGCGACGGTTATATAAAACGTTTACGTGAAACTACATTTAAATTACAACACAGAGGAGGTAAAGGCGTACTAGGCCAAGCTTCTGGTGAAGAAGACTATCCCAGTGATATATATACCACATTTACAAAAAGCACAATGTTGTTCTTTACAAACACGGGGAAAGTGTATAGCATAAAAGCATACAAAATACCAGAAAGCAGAAGAGAATCAAAGGGGACACCCATACGTAGACTTCTTCGAATAAAAAATGATGAAAGGATATCAGCTACCTTCTCTCTTGACGACGAATCGAATTATGAAAATTTCATCATGGTAACAAGAAAAGGCAAAGTAAAAAAAGTTAAGATATCTGAATTTACAACTGTCTATATCAATGGCAAACGTGCAATTGGGCTTAATAAGGGAGATGAATTACTGACATTGCGTCCTGTGAAAAAAAATGATGAAGTAATTATAATTTCTAGAAAAGGCTATGGTGTGCGCTTTGATGCAAATGAAATTAGATCAATGGGAAGAATTGCAAAAGGCGTAATAGGGATAAGATTCCGCGGAGGGGACGAGGTCGAAGGAATGGAGGTTATACAGGAAGGAACGGAAGTATTCATTATAACCACAAATGGCTACGGAAAACGATTAATTGGAAAAAAGGTTAGGAAAGTTAGACATGGCGGCCTCGGCGTTAAGTGCATTAAATTAGATGAAAAAACAGGAGAAGTTCAGGCAATCCAAAATGTAACTAAAGATGATGAAATATTTGTTGTTACAAAAAACGGGAATGTAATAAAAATAAAGGCCTCTACCGTATCTATATTAAGTCGCTATGCAAGAGGAGTAAGGATCTTGAGATTCAAAGCCAAAAATGATGAAGTCGCATCGATAGCTGTAAGCAAAAAGAATGAAAATATCTAAGCAAGACTATACCCCTGCTGTTAAAACAGGGGTTCTAATTGGAGCAATTTTGATAGGTTTGGTTATCCTGCTATATGCTATATTCAAAATAAGAAGGGTGTTCCCTACTATTTTTTATGGTATATTTATCGGATATTTGCTTCTCCCGATTACTAATTTCTTCTCGAAAAAAATCCCCAGATTTTTTGCTTCACTCCTTACAATAACCTTATTTCTCTCAGCACTCATTCTTATGGGATACATACTCATTCCAAAAATAATCAAAGAAGCCAGCGAAGTTACTGTAAATCTGCCAAATATAGTTAATTCGATTTCAGCCTTTTTAGAAAACTTAATAAATAAACTTCCACTAAATATGCGCGGAAACCTATTAAAATCACTCCTGGACAATGCTGATAGCATATTCAAAACAAATATAGGGCTATTAGAAACAACATTTTTCACAACACTAATGCAAAAAATAAGACTCATACCATCTTTCTTTATCTCTATTGTTCTCGCATTCTTTTTTATGAAAGATTCTGCAATGTTATATAATGTATCCTCAAAACTCTTCAAAGACAACAAGAATAAATCATGGATAAAGTTTTTAAAAGAAAACAATGAAGAAATCAGAACTTATTACGGTACACTATTAATAATAGCAATATGCACAGGAATAATGATAGGAACAATGAGCTATTTCGTTGGACTAAAGTATTTTTTGCTCATTGGATTTATGGACTCATTTCTCGAATTGCTTCCATACGTGGGGCCTACCATAGTTTATATCATAGGTGCAACGTTTGCAGCACTTACTTCACTTAAAACTTTTTTGTTATTTTCAGCTTTTTTTATTGCCATAGAAATCATACAATCACAAATCGTTATTCCACATTTCGCAGGAAAAAGAATAAAAATGCCTCCAGTTGCAATTATTTTGCTAATTATCTTAGGAGGCTCACTAGCTGGAGTGCTTGGCATTATTATTGCAGTACCTTCATTTATAGTCATTAGAAACATAATAAAAATTCTCCGCCCGACATTTTATCAAACAATTAAAACTACTTGACAGAAAACCTTAAATCAGTACAATAAGAAGTTGCAATATCACATATAAAAGGCTAAAAACCGGTGCCTTTTATAGTGAAAGGAGGCTAAATAGATGGAAGCAATTATAAAAACTGGTGGCCATCAGTACAGAATTAAATCTGGTGACGTTATTAAAGTCCAGAAATTAACTGGTAAAATAGGCGACAAAGTACATTTTAAAAATGTACTCATGCTGAAAGACGGAAAAACTGTTAAATTAGGCACGCCAGAAATAGAAAATGTATCAGTAGAAGGAATTATCACTGAGCAGGGGAAAAGTAAAAAAATCATTGTATTTTTTTATCGAAACAAAACAAGAAACAGGAAAAAAAATGGTCATAGACAACCTTATACAATGGTAAAAATAAATAAAATCCTAAACGAGGTGAATAAAAATGGCTAGAAAAAAATCTAGAACAAATGGAAGAGATAGTAACCCTAAATACCCCGGCGTAAAACTTTACGGTGGTCAGAAAGCAAAAGCTGGAAATATTATTGTTAGACAAATAGGCGAAAAAATAAAACCAGGGAAAAATGTTGGAGAAGGTAATGATTATACACTTTTCGCATTAAAACAAGGTGTAGTAAAATTCGAAAAGAAAAAAACAAAGACAATAGTTCATATTCTGACTGAGGAGATTTAGCTTACGATAAAGAAAAGATTCATAGATCATGCCACCATCACAATAAAAAGCGGTAAGGGAGGCAATGGAGCAGTAAGTTTTCGTCATGAAAAGTTTGCCCCCCATGGTGGCCCTAACGGAGGGGATGGCGGAAATGGAGGCAGTGTAATTATACGGGCAACCCAGAACCTCAATACATTAAACCATTTCATCCATCAAAAACATTTCGCCGCAGAAAACGGAGAAAGTGGCAAATCAACCAACAAACACGGTAAAAATGGTAAAGATATCATAATAATGGTCCCGCGAGGGACCATTGTGCTAAATAGAGACACTAATGAAATAATTGCAGATCTCGACAAAGATAACCAATCTATCGTTGTAGCGAAGGGTGGAAAAGGCGGGAAAGGAAATAAAAGCTTTGCAACTCCAACAGAGCGCACTCCTCATTACAGTGAAAATGGCGAAAACAGTAAAACAATACACATAGAGTTAAGATTAAAGATTTTGTCAGATGTAGGTATCATAGGATTACCTAATGCAGGAAAATCCACATTACTTACGGCTGTATCCAATGCTAAACCAACAATAGCGAACTATCCATTTACTACACTTTCTCCAAAGATTGGGATGGTAAAAATTGGTATAAATAAAGGATTTCTAATGGCTGACCTCCCCGGACTCATAGAAGGAGCAAGTAAAGGAAGAGGAATGGGTAATGAATTTCTCGCTCATATAGAAAGAACAAAAGTATTATTAGTTTTAATAGATGGTACGGAACGAAAAAAGATTCTTTCAGCCTTTAAAAACCTACTAAACGAACTAAGGGAATATAACCCCGGGATTCTCAACAAGCAAAGAGTTGTAGCGGTTAATAAAATAGATCTTTGGAGCATAAAAAGAACAAAAGAGATAAAGGATAAATTCAATAAATTAGGCGAAGAGGTATATTTTATCTCTGCACTGCACAAAATGGGCCTCGACCCTCTTTTATACAGATTGCATAAACTTGTTCTATCAGTAACACCAGAAAAGAAGGTCACAGTAAAAGAAAAAACTATTGCGCTCACTGAAAATGACTTAAAAAAGTTTTTAAAAATCGAAAAGATAAGCTCACATATATTCAAAGCAACTCAAGACGAATTAGAAAGAAGAGTCCAATTAAGCGATCTTGAGAAAACAGGAAGTATTGCAGAACTTTTCAGGTTTTTCAAAAAAATAAAATTAGAAAAAGAACTGAAAAGAGCAGGAATAAAAGATGGAGATAGGGTAATCATAGGCAATAAAAGTTTTATATTCAAACAAGATGAAAAAAACAAATAAAATAGGCCTTTTTGGCGGAGCGTTTAACCCGATACATAACGGTCATCTCTTCGTTGCCAAAGAATCGATAAAGACTTTCAATTTAAATAAAATAATCTTTATCCCCACAGGGAATCCTGTCTTTGAAAAACAAGAGCTGCTGAATAAACAAATACGCGCAAATTTTGTAAAAAATGCTATTTCAAATGAAAAAAATTTTGAAGTTTCTTTTTTCGAAATAGAAAGAGAAGCACCTTCATTTTTTATAGATACACTACAACACTTCAATAATGGCAAAGATATGCTTTTTACCATTCTCGGGGAAGATACATTTATGCAGTTTCAAAAATGGAAATCACCGGAAGAAATTTTAGAAAATTCATACCTTATCGTAGCAAAACGATATGAAGGAAATTTTGTAAGGACAAAAAAATATATTAAAAAATACTTCACAGAATACAAAGAAAAAATACTTTTTCTTTCACACCCTCTATTTTCGATATCATCTACGCTAATAAGAGAAAGAATCAAAAAAGAAAAGCATATTTCCTATCTTCTGCCTGAGAGTATAGAAAAAAAAATAGTAGAGAATGGTTACTATAGATAAATTAAGGAAAGAAGTTAAAAAAAGACTTTCACTTAATCGATTTGAACATTCTGAAAGAGTTGCAAATATGAGCGAAAAACTCAGTAAAATTTGGAATGGAGACACCGCAAAACTCATTTACGCAGCCTATCTACATGATATAGCACGAGATATGCCTACAAAAGATCTGGTAAAAATAGTAAAAGAAAATGGTTATCGAATAAGCAAACTTGAGTATGCAAAGCCAGTTCTTTTGCACAGTTTGGCTGGAACAATTATCGCTGAAACAATTTTTGGCGTTAACGACCAATCAATACTCAATGCAATCCGGTACCATACAACTGGAAGAAAAGGGATTACCGTTAACGAAGCAATTATTTATGTAGCGGATTTTACAGAATGCGGAAGAAACTTCAAAGAAGCAAACATTGTAAGAAAAATCTCTTTCAAAAATCTAAAAGAGGCAGTTTTAAAAGAAACAGAGTTTAATGCCTGCTTTTTAATGAATAAAAGAAAACTTATTCACCCTTATTCCATAGAGATGTTTAATGATCTACTAAAAAATGAGATTCTTCCGTAAATCTCACTCAATTCGCACTGTTTCGGTTGACTAAAAACGGAATAAAAATATAATATAGATGCAAGCGGGAGTAGCTCAGGGGTAGAGCTCTGGCTTCCCAAGCCAGTTGTCGCGGGTTCAAATCCCGTCTTCCGCTCCAAAGAAGAAAAGGCGCCGTCGCCAAGTGGTAAGGCAAGGGTCTGCAAAACCCTTATCGTCGGTTCGACTCCGATCGGTGCCTCCAAAATTTGTGCCGGGGTGGCGGAACTGGCAGACGCACGGGACTTAAAATCCCGCGATGGCAACATCGTACCGGTTCAATTCCGGTCCCCGGCACCAGTCCAGTTCCGATGTTACTTTTAGTTTAGAATAATCAGTTTCTAATAAAAAAATTAATTAAAAATTACCATCAAGCATTATAATTCTCCGTCTATCCAACGATATCTTTGAATTGAATAACTTTCTCTTTACCCGTTGCAATCATTCCTGGAAAATAACCAAAAAGTTGATGACCTCGGATTTAAGAATTAAAAGATCAGTTTTTGCAATACGTTCATAAAAAGGAAAAATTAAATATTAACCTAGTGAAATAATTGTATTTTAATGACTCACGGTTTGATAAATTCATTCAGGTCATATGAAAATACAACATCTTCGCCGAGCTTTATAAGCTCAGTTTTCTTATAAAATTCTATTTGTATTCCTTCCTTTTGTTCCATACCGTTAATCATCCTCCTTTCACTGAAATCTTAATTAGTGTTAATTTTAAGAATAATTATGTTTTGTGATCGCCATATTTCTACATTTTTGTATCAAAAACAGCGTGTTGCCTCATTTAATTTTCTGTATATTATTATATAATGTAAAGAAACGATGATAAGGAGATACTAAAATGAAAAAAACTTTAATAGTATTTTATTCAAGAACAGGAAACACTAAAAAAATAGCGCAAGAAGTGGCAAAACTTGTCCCGGGAGACATAGAAGAAATAATTGACGAAAAAAACAGGAATGGATTGTTAGGGTGGTTAATTTCAGGAATGGATGCCTTTCTGAAAAAATACACATCTATAAAACAACCCGAAAAGAACCCTTCACAATACGATATTGTAATCATTGGTACACCTATATGGGCAACCAATATATCTACGCCAATCAGGACTTATATGCATAATTATAAAGATGGCTTCAAAAATACTGCTTTTTTCTGCACTTCTGCCGGAGATCGTCCTAAAGATACACTAAAAATATTTAAAGATATGGAAAAACTTTGCAGTAAAAATCCCGTTGCCCTGGTAAGTTTTAGCCAAAAAGACGTCAAAGCAAATTCTTTTGAAAAAATAAAAGAATTTGCTAAAAAATTGAATCGTTAATATCTACATATATAAAACCCCTTTACTAGTTGACAAAAAATGTTTTTCGCATAAACTCCTTAAGAGCAAACAATGAAAGGAGAATAAAATGAAAGATTCTTACGGAATTGCAAAATTGGGAATCATAAATACAAATGAAGTATACAGAAATCTTACACGAGCAGAACTTATAGAGTTTGCAATACAAAATAAAGAAGGAATACTCACAGATAAAGGTTCTATCAGCATAAATACAGGAAAATATACAGGGCGCTCGCCAAAAGACAGATTTATCGTAGACCAGCCTTCCATACACAATCAAGTCGATTGGGGAAAAATTAATATTCCTACAACAGAAGAAGTATTTGAAAAACTATATGTAAAGGCAACGGCCTATCTACAAGAAAAAAATGTTTTTATATATGATGGCTATGTTGGACATGATATACAGGCAAGAATGTCACTCAGGATCATCTCAGATTATGCGTCTTCTGCTCTTTTATCCACAAATATGTTTGTAAAAGCAGATAAAAAAGATTTAAATCTTCATAATCAAGCTGATTTTACAGTAATTGCAATTCCAGGGTGTAAAACCATTCCAGAAATAGATGGAGTACGCAGTGAAGTAGCTATAGTAATTAACTTTGACAAAAAAATCGCTATCATCATTGGAAGCGCTTACGGAGGAGAAATAAAAAAGGTTATGTTCTCAATAATGAATTTTTTACTCCCAGCAAAAAATATATTCCCCATGCATTGCTCTGCAAATGAGGGACAAGACGGAAATTCAGCACTATTCTTTGGATTATCCGGGACAGGCAAAACAACAATATCCATGGATCCTGAAAGAATTCTTATTGGAGACGATGAGCATGGATGGGGAAGCGATAAAATATTTAATATGGAAGGTGGTTCCTATGCAAAAATCATAGATATTACACCTGAAAAAGAACCTCGCATTTTCAATGCAATAAGATTCGGTACATTATTAGAAAATGCTGTAATAAGAAACGATAGAACTCCTGATTATGCAGATAGCAAATATACTGAAAACACAAGAGCAGCAATACCAATGGAATACATTGAGAATGCCAAAATGGATGGAATCGGTTCAATTCCTTCCGTAATTTATTTTCTCACAGCAGATGCATTTGGAGTATTGCCTCCAATATCCAGACTTACAAAAGAACAAGCGATGTATCATTTTATGAGCGGGTACACAGCAAAAGTTGCTGGTACTGAAACAGGAATAATAGAACCTTTGCCAACATTTTCAGCTTGCTTTGGTGCCCCATTTATGATGAGACATCCCGCAGTTTATGCAAAAATGCTTGGAGAAAAAATAGAAAAATACCATACAGATGTTTTTTTAGTCAATACAGGATGGGCTGGTGGTCCATATGGAATAGGAAGTAGAATAAAACTCGCTTACACGCGAGCAATGGTAAGCACTGCACTGAATGGAAAATTAAAAAATGTAGAATACACAGAAGAACCTGTCTTTGGACTGCAAGTTCCCAAAGAAATACCCGGTTCTATCGTTCCTAGCGAAATTCTTCTTCCAAAAAACACATGGAAAGATAAAGAATTATACGACAAAACTGCCATAAAGCTTGCAAATAAATTCAAAGAAAACTTCGAAAAATTTGAGGGGTATATAGAAGAAAAAATCAAAAACGCAGGACCAAAAATCATATAAAAACGGGGAGCAAATGCTCCCCGTTTTTATTATTCCATCACAAATAGATTTTTATTTTTTGCTTCTTATTGCTTCCAGCACTCTTTCTGGAATATATGGTACTTTATGGACCCTTACGCCAAGCGCATCATATAAAGCATTTCCAATTGCAGGAATTGGTCCATTAATATTTATTTCAGCTACAGATTTTGCTCCATACGGTCCCGTAGGTTCATAAGTTCTCACAACAATTGGAACTATCTCAGGAATATCCCTCGTTGAAGGTATTCTGTATTCCATAAAATTCGAGCTAACCATCCTTCCTGAATCTGTAAATTTATATTCCTCAGAGAGTGCATAACTTAAACCATTCACTAAAGCTCCAATGATTTGCCCTCTGACAAGCTCCGGGTTAAGAGGCGTTCCACAATCTACTGCTGTCACATATTTTATGGGGGTAATAATGCCTGTTTCTTCATCCACTTCAATCTCGACAAAATGAGCAGCAAATGGAGGTGGAGAATACGGAGAAACCATTGAACCAGTTGCTGCAATCTGGTGTTGATTTTTGACATACAAAGTCTGATAAGCAATTTCAGAAAGAGTAACAGACTTGCCTGTTTTTTTGCTTGTCACTTTGCCATCTTCAAGTACAAAATCTCGCTCGTCATATTCACCGAATATCTCCTTGGCAACTTCAAAAATCTGCTCTCGTATTTTCATTGCAGCACGAAGAACAGCCCCGCCAGATATAAATGTACCACTGGAAGCATACGCTCCCACATCAAAAGGTGTAAGATCCGTATCGGCAGCATACACTATAACCTGCTCAGGCTTTATCCCGAGAGTTTCTGCAACAATTTGCGTGACAATAGTATCTAAACCTGTACCAAGATCCGTCCCTCCATACATAAGGTTAAAAGAAGCGTCCTCGTTCATTTTAAGTGTTGCAGCTCCCATATCAACAAGAGGAATGCCTGAACCCTGCATATGAATGGACATTCCTATGCCTCTAACCTTGCTGCCATTTCTGGTCTTCTTTCCATATTTCTCAAACCAACCAATTTCCTTTGCACCCTTTTCGATAAGTTCATCCAGGGCACAACTCTGCATATATTGTGTCACTCCTTCGCGCCCTTCGCCTAAAGCTCTAAAAATCGGAGAAGTTTCACCGCTTTTTATATGATTTTTCTTTCTTATTTCAAGAGGAGTCAATTCTAATTTATGCGCAACTTCATCAACTACCTGCTCTAAACAAGCATATCCTTGTGTTGCACCATAACCTCTGTAAGCCCCAGCAATGGGTAAGTTTGTATAGACAACATCAGCTATATATTCAACATTAGGGGCTTTGTTATAAAGAGGAAGTGTTTTCGAGCCGGCATTAGATGCTACAGTCAATGCATGTGTTCCATAAGCGCCTGTGTTACTCAATACATACATTCTAATAGCATTAAATA
Source organism: Caldisericota bacterium (assembly GCA_003650285.1). Classification (GTDB taxonomy): domain Bacteria; phylum Caldisericota; class Caldisericia; order Caldisericales; family Caldisericaceae; genus UBA646. Next base: position 24,680 of record QMOQ01000002.1, read on the forward strand.
TGCCATCTTTTTTTGCTCCGATTTTAACATTCACCTTCATTTGATGTCTTGTTCTCGATGAAACAAATTCTTCTTCCCTTGTAAAAAGAGCACGGGCAGGTTTGCCTGTTTTCATCGTAATATAAGCACAAACGTCTTCAAGAATAATTTCCTGCTTTACTCCAAATCCACCACCAATTCTTGGCTTTATCACCCGTATTTTTTGCACAGGTATATCTAATACCTGAGCTACAATTCTTCTCACATGGAATGGCACTTGCGTAGAGGTTCTTATTACTATCCTCCCATACTCATCAAGATAAGTGATAGTAACATGTGGCTCAATAGGACAATGCTGAGCGTATGGCACTTCAAATGTATCTTCAACTACAACATCGGATTCAGCAAATCCTTTTTCAACATCCCCTACTTTTACTAATATGTGCGCCGCAAGATTGTGTTTTATGTCATATGCACCTTTGATCTCAGGCTCATCATGAATGATAGGCGCTCCATCTTTCATTGCATCTTCCATATCTAAAACAGCAGGCAGTACCTTGTACTGCACTTTTATAAGTTTCAAAGCTTCTCGTGCAATCTCTTCGGTTTCTGCTGCAACTGCAGCAACTCTATCACCTATGTATCTCATTTTTTTGTTAAACATATAAGTATCATATGGAGACGGTTCTGGCCATCCCTGGCCAGCAGTAGTGTGTATAACACGCGAAGTATTCTTATATGTAAGCACCATTTCAACACCAGGATGTTTTTCAGCCAGGGTTGTATCGATATCTTCAATAATCGCATGAGCATATGAAGAATACAAAAACTTTACATGCAGCATATTTGGAAATGAAATATCATCAACAAACATTGATTGTCCTGTTGCAAGAGAAAGTGCGTCAATTTTGTCTGTGCTTGTCCCTATATGTTTAAAATCTTTCATCTTACTCATCTCCTTTTTTCAGCATCTTCGCAGCTAACTTAACAGCTTCTATCTGCTGTACATAACCTGTACATCTACAGAGATTTCCGTCAAGCATTTTTTTGATATCATCATCAGTAGGATCAGGATTGTTTTTAAGTAAAGCATAGGCAACAAGTATGATGCCGGGAGTACAAAATCCACATTGTACTGCTCCCTTTTCCACAAAAGCTTTCTGCAAAGGATGTGGTTTTTGCAAAGTGCCTATTCCCTTTATTGTTGTAATTTCACTACCATCTACCTTAGCTGCAAGCATTGTACAGCTTGTATAAGGCAATCCGTCAATCAACACGGTACAGGCGCCACAAGTTCCCATGTAACAATTCCCTTTTACTTCGAAATACCCATTTCTTCGCAAAACATCGAGGAGCACTTCACCTGCTTTGATTTCAAATTCTTTTTTCTTCCCATTTACGGAATAACAAACTTTCATCTCACACCTCCAATGAAATCAAGAAGCATTTCTTTTGCATATATACTTGCAATATGTTGTCTGTATTCTTTGCACAAATGCATATCTTTGGTAACATCAACATTGCTTTTTGTAAATGACTCGAAATCTTCTGCAAGTTCCTTAGTCAGCTTTTTACCTCGCAAAAAAGCTTCACCTTGTTCAAAACGATAGGCAGGTCCAGGACGCGAGCCCACTGAAATAGAAACATCCTTAATGATATCCTCTTCAATTTGAGCAAGTATTGCCATATTCAGTAAGGCTATATCTGTAGCATTCCTCACAAATCTTTTCGACCCGAATTGAAAAGAATCATCATATTTATTCAAATGGACTCCGACTACAATATGAGTCTCCATAAGAACCTTCAAATCATTACGATAAAAATCATCAACAAAAAATTCTTCAACAAGTTCTCCGTCTGAAACCATAATCTTACCCCTTAATGCATAGATTACAGGAAGAATATCCGAGTAGAAGTGATGTCTTGCGATAGAACCTCCCATTGTAATCTGGTTTCTAAGGAGTTCTGAGGCAAGTTCAGTAAGTGCTATTTTCACTTTACCTTTTAAGTAATTCTGCATTACGGGAGCTTTTGTAACGTCTGTAATTGTCGCAGTGGCGCCAATCTTAATATTCCCAACATCATCACGGATGTAAGTCAGACCAAGTTTATCTAAAAATATCAATTGTTCGATAGCGGGATTGGGGAATACAGTAATGTCCAGTCCGCCGCCGACAAAAACCGCTTTCCCCCCGGATTTCTTATGAATGTCAATGGCTTCCTGAATAGAATTTGGAGTAAAGCAGCTCTTAACATTTTTTAACTTCAGCATAGTTCCTCCTTTTCTTTTTTTAAATTCATATTACAATATTTCAAGGAAATAATCAAGGAGAAAAAGATGAAGATACTAGTCATTTCCGATGTACATGCAAATTTTGAAGCACTAAAATCAGTACTTAAACTCCCGCATGATATAGTATTATTTGCTGGTGATATTGTAGATTATGGCCCACGCCCCAAAGAATGCATCGAAACATTAAACAATGTCTCCTATAAAATGGTACGAGGCAATCATGACAATGCAGTAGCTTTTAACACAGATTGCGGCTGCTCAGCCCAAATGCATGCCCTTTCAGTATCTACGAGAGCGTATACAAAACAAATTTTAAATAAAGAAGAAGTAGAATTTCTAAAAAGACTTCCATTAAAAGAAGAATTCACAATAGATAATAAAAAATTCTTTATGATACATGCATCAAATAGTGATCCGCTGTTTACTTACCTTAAAGCTGATACTCCAAAAGAAAAATTTATCAAAGAATTTGGCAATATTGACACAGATTTCATTATATATGGACACACTCATTTCCCGTTAGTTTTACGAGACATCGTGAAAGGTGTTATAGTAAATCCGGGGAGTGTAGGACAACCACGTGATGGCATTTGGCTAGCAAGCTGTGCTATTATAGATACTGTAGCAGAACAAGTGGAAATTAAGCGAATACCATACAATATAAATAAAACAGAAAAAGAAATCAAAGAGGCAGGGCTCCCAGAAGTTTTGATAGACATTCTAAAAGCCGAATAGAAACTCGCCTAAAGAATTATTGCCTGTTAATTGTTCCTGCTGAATACTACAAAATCTTCCGCGCTTTTACAGTTTTATCTATTAAGAATTAGGCTCATTGAGTTTGACTGCAGTTCCATAAGCTAAAAGCTCGGCAGCACTACCAATTACACTGGTAGTCACAAAACGTACATTAATAATAGCATCAGCATCTAATTCCTTTGCCCGGGCTATCATCCGTGCAATAGCTACTGTGCGAGCCTTTCCCATCATTTCCGTATACTCAATCAGCTCACCACCAAGAATTAATCGAGCAATAGCTGAAAGATCTCGTCCAATCCAGATAGCATAGATGGTATGCCCTTGAGCCATGCCTAAAACCTTCGCGATTTTTCGACCAGGAATTTCATTGGAGCTCTGAAATAACATTTCCGCACACAACTCTTCATAAGAAGGTTCTTTTTCAAAAGCTTGCTCCTTTTTCCGCTCAACACTTAACGTTAATAAAACCAGCAAGATACCACCAAATAAACAATACATAGCAATTTTAAGCCACCATGGCAAAATAGGCTCGTGATAAACATACCATGGTACACCAACAAAAATTGCAGCGAAAAGACCAAGTACAAAAGCTAACGAACCCACCAATCTAATTGCTTTCATAATATCCTCCTCCTTAAACACACAAAATTTATTAAAACTTTTCTACTTATGCTTCATTTTTAATTTTATAAAACGAATACCTTGTAGTACAGTAAATAGAGCCAGGGCAAAAAAGGCTATTATCGCAATTATTTCAATAACACCTTTTTGCTCAAGAGAGAGCAAATAAAGCGCCAACGTAATAGAACCAATGATGGTAATTGCATACGAAATCGCAATTATAAAATTATAAAGTGGCTTGAGCGTTTGTTTCATATTAAATTAATACCTCCTATATCTTATTTGATTAAACAATGCATAACGAAATACCCTTATCCTCGTGTTAAATACATGCATCTTTTTCCCTTAATGTTTACAGCTTTAAAATCTATGCATCCGCGCATTTCTCTTCAAAGCTTTTATCGCACTCCCAAGCTTTTCAGTTTACATTAAATAATTTTAAAAGTCAATATAACTTTTCCCTGTATCCTAAAATGAATGCAGGAACTAAATTAAGATAATCCTCTATATTGCTGTAAAGCTATGCCAGCGACAATGAAAATTAATCCTATTACTGTTGCGGGCAATATTGTTTCCCCAACAAAAAAATGAACCCACATCAAAGAGAGAAAGGGAACTAGATAGATAAAATTGCTAATTTTCGTGGTTGTTTTGGATAATTTTAATGCTTTCGACCACAGCACAAAAGTAATCCCCATTTCAAACAAGCCAACATAGGTTGCTCCTAAAAATCCTTTGATGTCGGGTATAGTTATTTTAGAAAAAAACAGCAACACAACAAGTAAATAAACAAAACCAAAGATAAAATTGAGCAACAACTTAGCAATATCATCACGCTTATCGCGTTTATTATAAATCCAGAATAAAGCCCAAATTACCGCACTGCCCAGGGCCAGTAACGCACCATTAAAATTAGTAAACCTGAACCCTAAAATATTTCCTTGTGTAGAAATCGTAAGAACACCAAGAAAACTAATACCAATAGCAAAAAAGCTTTTACGCCCTACTTTTTGCCCAAGTAAAGGAATCGATAATAAAACAAGCATTATTGGCCAAGTATAATTTAATGGCTGCGCTTCTTGTGCGGGAAGCAAAGAATAAGCCTTAAATAAAATAATGTAATACAAAAAAGGATTCAAAAATCCGAACAATGCAGAATATAAATAATCTTTTCTCGAATAACTTTTAAGCAAATATAATTTATTTTGAATCAACAAAACAACAAAGAGAAATATTATTGAAGTAATAGAGGCATAAAAAAGCAGTTGAAGAAAATCTAAATATCTTAGTGAAATTTTAAAAGCAGAGGCAACAGTTGACCATAGTAACACAGCAATTACTGTATAAGCATAAGATTGCTTCTGTTTTTCCATATCAAACAATAGCAATATATTGCGTAGAATTAGCAAACATTATACCCACAAATCAAAAACCCCTATCATAATACTCAATCAAACAATCTCGACAAGTTGAATATCAAAAAATAAATCTTTACCAGCTAAAAAATGATTGGCATCCAATGTTACAGTTAATTCGGAAACATTAGTTACTCTGCCTATAAGCTTCTGTCCATTGCCACCGATTAGCTCCAATTGTTGGCCAATTGCAGGATTTAACTTTTCAGGCATATTATCTTTTTTTATCTCTACAACTAATTCTTTATTATAAAGGCCATAGGCCTCACTTGCGGGAATTTCAACACTTTTTGTCTCACCAATATTCATTCCTATCACCGCCTGCTCAAATCCGGGAATGACCATACCCGCACCTACTGTAAATTGTAACGGCTCCCTGTTATTTGATGTATCAAATGTAGTACCATCTGCAAACTTTCCCGTATAATGAACTTTAACAGTATCTCCATTTTTTGTTTGTGACATTAATTCCTCCTTTTATTCTATCTATCGTTTAAAAAATATTAGGCTTATTATACACACATTATTAATAATCGCCATAACCCTCTGCATACCAATATTGCATTGCTCCGCTACTTTTTACAGATTCTCTTGCAATTTTATAACTTGAAGATAATGTCTTTTTCAAATAAAAATGGTTATAATAAAGTAAAATCCAGAAGGTTGCTGCATCCACATAAGTTATTTCTCGTTGAGGCGCAATAAGAATATCTGGTTTTGCGTTTGCCCAAAAAGTCTCTACGAAACTTTTTTTTCCTAAAGAACATGCTGAGATAAAACATATTCTACCCTTAAAACCACTTGTCTCGTCAAATTCATCTGGAGTTATTAACCCATGTGGAGTTTCCAGATAACACTCTCCGTATTCATCACACTCCCCATGACTAGAAATATGAATATATTTATATTTATTGTTTTTTAACCTTTCAATTAAATCATTTTTTGATTTTATTCTTTCCAGGTCTACCTTATCTTCATACATTAATTGCATAAACTCATCCAATATTATGCCTTCATTCTTAACATCTTTAAGCGGAACACACTCTAAAATTAGCACTTTTTTGTTTAATGCCATAAGCACCTCCTCGCATAAAATAATTCTCAACCTGCTCCACTACATAAAAAATTCTCAATCTATTCGTCAATTGAATTTTCTTCCGACAAATCAACATCTTCCTCTGGTTTTTCCAACCCAAGTGTACTGTCCAGCTGTCGTTTATAACGCTCGATATGATTGCTTCCTATACGATAGGATGAAAGAGCTTTATCAATTTGCTTCCCAATCTCTTCATATTTTTTGTAAAACTGCTCGAAAGATTTACTAAGAGATGCAAGTCTGTCCTGTAATTGCTTTGCTCCTTTAACAACCTCCAAATTGTGGATACCGATAACTACCACCTGCAAAAAAGCGTAAAACGTATTGGGGCTAACGGGAATAACTTTGTTTTCCTGAGCGTATTCATATATCGTTGAAGGTTGACCTAAATAATTTTTCTGTGCTATTGTTTCATAATAAATTGCTTCAGAAGGAATAAACATAAGAGCAAAATCAGAAGTCCCTTTTTCTGGCTTTACATACTTGTTTTTAATGCTTTTAATTTGTATTTTCACGGCATTCTCATAATTCTTCCAATGCATTGCTTTTTCTTCTTTAGTTTGTGCTTCAAGATATTTCAGATAATCATCTCTTGGGAATTTTGCATCAATAGGAATTATTATGTCCTTAATTTTGACAATAGCGTCCACCTGCTCTCTGCCGTCTATTAAGTATTGCCTTTCCCAGATGCCTTTTGGAAGAACTCTGTCAAGCATTTCTTCCAGTATAACCTCTCCATAATTACCTCTAAGTTTAGGTGCTTGAAGAAGATCCTTAAGAGATTGACCTAATTTTCGCGCCTCTTCCTGTTGCTGAATAAGTTCCTGCATAGTAGTGCCCATATTCCTGATAGTATCAATTGTCTTTATTGTATGCTCCGAAATAAGGTTGTTTGAATTTGCTACCGCTTCTCGTGCCATACCCAACTCTTTGTGGATATCAGTCTGAAAAGTGAGAAATTGACTTTTAATCGATGAATCAAGCTTTGCTGGTAAATTAGTAGAACGATTCCTCACAAGAAGAATTAAAACTAAAATTATGAGGATCAGTAATGCTGTTAATATATATATTTCTAATCCCGATAAAACCATATCAGATAAAACCTCCTCTCTTGTGTCTACGTTTTAATCATTTTTCATTATATCCTATTTTGATTTTAAACCAACCACTCAAAAAATTCTATCTAATCACAACCACATTTACAATTATTTTGCTACTTTTTCTCTTTAAACATTTTATTTTTTACAAATAATTTCACAAAAATATTGTCTAAATCAAATTGTGTAGTAAAATAAAAGGGGAGGTACAAAATATGAGTAGAATAATTAAAGCACCAAGAGGAACCACCTTACACTGCAAAGGATGGGGACAAGAAGCAGCAATGAGAATGCTCATGAATAATCTTGACCCAGAAGTAGCAGGTGATCCCGAACATCTAATTGTATATGGAGGATCAGGAAAAGCTGCAAGAAACTGGGAGTCTTTTGATGCAATCGTTCAATCCTTGCAAAAGTTAGAAAACGATGAAACACTCGTCGTACAGTCAGGCAAACCAGTAGCAATTTTCAGGACACATAATGACGCGCCAAGAGTTATGATTTCTAACTCTGTAATTGTCCCACACTGGGCAAACTGGGATTATTTCCACAAACTTGAGGACATGGGACTTACAATGTACGGCCAAATGACCGCAGGAAGCTGGATCTATATCGGAACACAAGGAATCCTGCAGGGAGATTACGAAACATATGCAGCCGCTGCAAAAAAAGCTTTTGGAACTAATGATTTAAAAGGAAAATTTCTCCTTACTGCTGGCCTCGGAGAAATGGGAGGAGCGCAGCCACTTGCTGTAACAATGCTTCACGGAGTTGCATTAGTTGTCGAAGTCGACCCCGAACGAATAAAAAGACGGCTTGAAACAAAATATCTGGACAAATGGACAGACAATCTTAATAAAGCATTAAAAATGGTAGAAGAAGCAAAGAACAAAAAAATACCGCTATCCATAGGTTTGCTTGGAAATGCCGCGGATGTATTTCCGGAGCTTCTCAAACGTGGTATAATGCCAGATATCGTCACGGACCAGACCCCGGCACATGACCCGATGGCCTACATACCAAACGGTATGTCTCTTGAAAATACACAAAAATTAAAAAAAGAAAATCCGGAAGAATACAAAAAACGTTCCCTGGATGCAATGGTGCAACAGATTAAAGCAATGGTGCAATACAAGAGAAAAGGAGTTACCACTTTTGTCTATGGCAATAATATAAGAGGACAAACTAAAGCACATGGATACAAAGATGCCTTTGAAATCCCAGGGTACGTGCCAGAATATATAAGAGATCTTTTCTCAGAAGGAAAAGGACCTTTCCGCTGGGTTGCACTTTCAGGAGACCCGGAGGATATATGGGTAACAGATGAAGTAGTTAAAAAAGAATTTTCATATGACAAGCACCTGGTAAACTGGATAGAGCTTGCTCAGAAAAAAGTAAAATTTCAGGGGCTTCCCTCACGAATTTGCTGGCTTGGATATGGAGAAAGAGCAAAATTTGCCCTGATCATAAATGACCTCGTAAAAAAGGGGGGAATCAAAGCACCAATTGTAATAGGAAGAGATCATCACGATACAGGTTCTGTCGCATCTCCCAACAGGGAGACAGAAAAAATGAAAGATGGCTCTGATGCAATTGGTGACTGGCCCGTATTAAATGCTATGTTAAATGTTGCTAACGGTGCAACCTGGGTATCATTTCATCACGGTGGAGGAGTAGGCATCGGTTACTCATTGCATGCTGGGATGGTTATTGTAGCTGATGGAACAGAGAACGCAGCAAAAAGACTTGAAAGGGTTCTCACTGCAGATCCGGGATTAGGCATAGTACGCCATGCTGATGCGGGATATGATATTGCAAAAACCTTTGCCAAGAAAAGCGATATAAAAATGCCCATGCTAAAATAGACGAAGCTGAAATCAAAATACAGTAAAAATTTTTCACTGATTTGACACTTTTTCTACCCACATAATAGAGATAAAAAGTGGGGAGAGTTTAAGCTCTCCCCACTAACACAATAAGCAGTTTGTTAAATGATGTTAGTCCAGATACATCCAGAAGCAATTGTCTAAAATTTCACTATATTGATTTCTATCATTTTGATATAAGACTTTGAGAATATTGTTTATTTTTTCGACAATGTCTTTATCTGATGGGAGGTCTGCAACTACAAAATTATCGTGATTTGCTTTGATATCTATCAATCTATATTGGTCTGTAAATTGTCCACTATATTTGGCAATAAATTTATAAAAAGGGGACCGCGAAGATCCCCAATGTGTTTTAAGAATTTATTTTTTATGCATTCCTCCCATAAAACAGTTTTACTTTTTTAAAACAAGTTTTATTTGAATATTAGATACCAGAGTACCGCAAGAGCAATCGTAATTAATATAAGGATGATAATTGCATATGCTGGAATCCTAACTTTGTAAGTTTCTACTCCTTCTTTCTTAGCGAGATTCTGAGCATATATAGAAATATAAAAGTTCAAAGAGATTAGCCCTATGGCAAAGATTATAAGAATTGTACCTGGAAAGGCTTCTGGCAATTTGAGGATAGCAAAGATTGTGTTTGCAATAAGAAGTGGGATTGCAAAAGCAAGCATTAAAACAGCAGATTTCTTATTTGCTTTCTTCCATATTTCAGGGTTACTAAGTGATTCAGAACTTCTAACTCCAAAAAAAATAATTTTGCTTTACTCTCATCCCAAAAATTGCGTATAGTATATAGGCAACAATTACTAAGGTGGTAGGAATGTAAAGGTTGGTTCCTTCAGGCAATGGCCCAAATGGCATTTTTGCACCTCCTTATGGAAATATTGTGCAAAAATCATAACACATTCCCCAAACTGCTGCACATACAGGATAGGGAGGTTATCACTATGGATAATGTAATCAGAATCGTTTTTTTTCTCATTTTGTACTCTTCCTTATATAATTTTATATCCTTTGCCTTTTTAGCCAAATAATAAATTCTCTCTTTCTGCTTCTAATTCGATTTTTAACTGTTTCTTTATTAAAATTTTACACCTTTTTTCTCTTTGCACAATTTCCGCTCAGTTGTTACCTGCTTCTGTACGAAATAATCATCCATTTGCCTTTTATTCATCAGCTTATGACTCTTATACTGCACCACCTCCTTAAATAAAAATCTCCTTAAAATAACACTCATTTGTTTAGATTTGGAAGCAATCGTCTATTTTAATTGGATTTATGCTGAATGAGATATTTTTTAACCATCCAGATACCTGTGCGATCTTTTTTCACCGGTTGTGTTAAGACTAACTTTACTTTAGTCCCGTCTTCATAGATAACTGTGCAGTTAACCTCTCCTTTATCTATATTCTTTTTATCAGATTGAATAGATGATACCTTGCCGTTAATTTTAAGTTGCTGAGATAAGAATTCGCGTGCAACTTGCTCAGGGTCAAGCAAACCCGGTCTATGCCCGTTATCTACTTGATTTTGTAATTCTTTTGCTTCTTCCGTATTAATAGATACATTTATCCAGTTATCTTTGTTTTTAGAATTGCATCCTGTTATCATTGTTCCCGCTAAAAAGAACAATAAACATATTAGTAAGATACTATAAACACGTCGGCTCATTATTTTCCTCCTTAAAGATTTAATTATCTAGGGAGGAACTCATCATTTCTCCCTGGTAAGTATTTTGCTTAGAAACTATGGCAAATCGCTATAACGCACCCATATCCAAGCATTTTGCAAATATCCCAAACCCAGTTGTGACGCTACTTCTGGAGTAAGATCAATACCTGCAGGATTTGTTACATTTCTACCAAATTGATCTTTCCCGGAATTATAATTATTATAATATGCTTCCTCGGCTTCAGGTTGCCCAACCGCTAAGTCAGTAAATAATCGCCTCGAGTTAGATGCCGTAGCTGAATCCCAGTAATTGTCATCTTCATTCCAGGGTCCAACCTCCTCTACTGGTACACCTATGACAGCCTTGTTTGTGGTTTCATAGTAAACATTAACAGTATAAGGTGGATTACTGTAGTATGGCTTGTATTAATCAGGAATAGGCCACCCTTTGTTTGCGAATTTAACATACTTATCCGGAAGTGCAACTTCATTATCGGTATAACCATTATACTGTGTTGCATAAACCAATTCCCTATCAGTATTAGCTAAAATGCCTGTTCTGTTGTTGGCTTGACTTCTCTTTTCTTTAAGCCATTTAATGCGATAATCTCTTTCATTCTGCCACCAATTTATAATCCATTTACGGAATTTCCCATACTTCTTTCCCAAAATCATCCGGACTTCTCTATCAATTTCAGCGGAGTTTGCAGCTATTTGTTGATTGAATTTGTTAGCATCATTAGAATTTTTACTGGAAATAGCAGTAAAGTTATGCTCCTGTATGGCCAATTCTTTTAATTTTGCCATCTGATTGTCAGTGAGTCCTACTTCATTCTTTAATGCTTTAACATCTTGTTGCAGCTTTGTATCAGCAGTGCACAATAGATAATTTAAGACTGCTTTCTTTCCCCACGGATCATATTTCGGATTTCCATTTGTTGAATAAGCAATCCCTTCTCCTACAAATGATACCATCATAAAGATGGATACAATCAAAATAACTAAAATCTTCTTTTTCATAGCTAACCTCCTAACTCAGATTTTGTTTTTTAAACAAACTTTTCAGGCATTTTTTTCGCTCTTTGCCTCCATTTTACGAATACACCTATAAATACTTCCCTTAGTTTTACACCGCGCCTACTAATCCTCCGTTTACCATTTGTTCATCCTTTTTCCGCATTCATATCGCACCGCCTCCTCTAATAAAGATTTTTCATATTTCTCTTTGCGCCTCCTATTAAAAATTGCTCCCTTCATATATAGATCCATAAGTCGGAAAATTTTCCACATTTTTATAAGAATTTCCTATTATTTTTTAGCGTCTCCCATAAAAATTTACCCTTCTATATATTAGACCTATAAACTTAAAAAATTTTCATATAGATTTTTATGAATCAACGATACTATTTTGTATAGATTTTTTATGAGGCAATTCGTTTACTTGACGAACCACTCTTATAGATTATAATCTGACAAGAAGGAGATTCGGAAAGATGAACATAAAAAGAACAATTGTTATTGTCATAGACAGCGTAGGAGTGGGAGAAGCAGAAGATGCTTTTCAGTATGGTGACTGGGGAGCCAATACACTTCTTCATGTTCTCCAGTATAATAAAGATTTAAAGCTTACTAATATGGAAAAGTTAGGATTAAGAGGGCTGCTTTTAGGAGAAAAGGGAAATTACATTGCTTCATACGGTAGAATGAAAGAACAGTCAAAAGGAAAGGATTCAATAAGTGGGCATTGGGAAATGATGGGAATTATATTAAAAAAATCTTTCCCCGTTTACCCAAACGGCTTTTCAAATACTCTAATAGAAAAATTCAAAAAACTTACGGGCATTAAGGGAATTTTAGGCAACAAACCTGCATCAGGTACAGAAATTATAAAAGAACTCTACAAAGAACATGTCAGAACAAAGTACCCCATTGTCTACACATCAGCTGATTCTGTCTTCCAAATCGCCGCACACAAAGATGTAATTCCACTTGAGGAACTGTATAAAATGTGCGAAATTGCAAGAAAACAAGTACTTATCAACGATGATGCCGTAGCACGTGTTATTGCAAGGCCGTTTATAGGAGACTTAGAAAAAGGATTTATAAGAACATCGGAAAGAAAAGATTATTCATTAAAGCCAACCGGCACAACCACAATGGATTTATTAAAAGAAAATGGCAAAGAAGTGATAGGAATAGGCAAAATACATGATTTATTCGCAGGAATAGGCCTTACCAAAAGTATCCACACAGATAATAATACAGATGGAATTGCAAAAACAATCGAATTTATAAAAAAGGATTTTAGTGGACTTCTCTACATAAATCTTGTAGAATTTGATTCGCATTGGGGCCATAGAAGAAACTATGTGGCATATGGAAAAGGATTAAAGGATTTTGACAATGCCTTACCTAATATTTTTAACAGCATGAAAGAAACAGATGTTTTATTCATTACGGCAGACCATGGATGTGATCCAACGTTTAAAGAACATACAGATCACACAAGAGAATTCGTACCCATTATAGCGTACGGAAAAAAAATTAAAAAAAACTACAATCTTGGATTAAGAAGCTCGTTTTCTGATTTAGCAGACACAATCACAGAAATCTTTAAATTAAGACATCTAAGCGGAAAAAGTTTTGCAAAAGAGATCATCATAGAATGAACCACTCCTTAATAGAGGGACCACTAACCCTGGAAATCAAAAGAGGATTTAACAATGATGCGGTAATGGGAGGACTGGACAGTTTCATACTCAATAAAATAAACACACTATCCATCTCGAATACGAAAAAAGAAAAAATAAAAGCCCTCTTTGCTCATTATAAAAATGCAACGAAAATAGAGAGAAAAAATATTATAAACGGAGCTCTTTCTCTCTTAAAAGAAACAAAATCAAAGCCTAAACAGGAGCAATTTATATCAATATCCGAATTACACACTCCCGTGCAATATATGAAAGGCATAGGCCCACATCTTGCTTCAGTTTTAAAAAAACTCGGGATACGGGAAATAATAGACTTATTATACTATTTTCCTAAAGGATATCTTGATTTGCGGCATATCAACAAAATTGCTTATCTCAAATCAGGAGAAGTTGCATTAATAAAAGGCAAAATCATAAAAACATCAGAACGAATGAGCAGAATAAAAATTTTTTCTGCCGTTGTCTCCGATGACACGGGCTACATCACTGCAGTTTGGTTCAATCAATCTTACCTGAAAAATACACTGAGAGAGGGAACAGTTGTCATGCTGTCAGGCAAAGTACAATTTATGTATGGAAAATGGGAAATGCCTTCACCTAACTATGAAATTGTTCAAGCGGACAAGGAAACAGTACATTCAATGCGTATAATCCCAATGTATTCCTTAACTGAAGGAATCTATCAAAAAACATTGAGAAATAAGATAAAAAAGACAGTAGACACATACGCGCCACTGATTTATGATTACTTAGATCAGCAAATCATTAATAAATTAAATCTTACTTCGCTGGATAAAGCTCTGTACAACATACATTTCCCTAAAAATTTTGAATCACTAGAAAAATCAAAAGAAAGGTTAATCTTTGATGAATTATTTGAACTGCAAATACTTTTGGGACTGAGAAAAAAAGAAATTAAAAGTTCAAAAGGTATAAAACTGAAGGCAACACCCAAGGATATCGAAACATTCCAGGAACTTCTTCCCTTCACGTTGACAAAAGCACAACTCAAAACAATGAATGAAATTATAGAAGACTTTGCTTCTGAAAAGCCAATGAATAGACTCTTACACGGCGACGTAGGTTCAGGTAAAACAGTTGTGGCACTGTTTGCGTTGCTCATTGCAGTAAAAAATGGATATCAGGGAACAATAATGTCTCCGACAGAAGTGCTCACTCAGCAAACATTTAATGTCGCAGAAAAAATCTTGAACAAAGCAAATATAAAAATAGCACTGCTTACCTCCGGAACAAAGAAAAAGGAAAGAAAGGAAATACTCGAAAACATAGAAACGGGGAAGATAAATGTACTAATAGGAACACACGCCCTGATACAGCATGATGTCGCGTTCAAAAACCTTGCAATATCAGTTGTAGACGAGCAGCACCGTTTCGGTGTATTACAAAGAAGTAATTTAAAAAGCAAAGCAATGCTTCCACATACGCTTGTTATGAGCGCAACTCCAATCCCAAGAACTCTCGCACTTACGATCTATGGCGACCTCGACATATCGCAGATAAGAGAAATGCCAAAAGGAAGAAAGCCCGTATTAACAAAAGTATTTATAGAGAATAGCGGCGGAGCATACACCAAACTCGTACAGGAGTTAAAAACAGGGAAAAAAGGATATATTGTCTGCCCCCTGATAGAAGAATCTGAAAAAAGTGAGTTACAATCCGTACAGGAAAAAGCGGAAAGATTAAAACAAACATACCTGAAAGATTTTAACATCGGCATTTTACATGGCGGATTGAGCTCTGCTGAAAAAAATAAAATTATGAAAGCATTTAAGTCCGGAGAAATATCCGTTTTAGTGTCTACCACAGTCATAGAAGTAGGGGTAGACGTTTCTGATGCAACAGTAATGATTATAGAAGATGCTGATCATTTTGGGCTTGCGACACTGCACCAATTAAGAGGTCGAGTAGGACGAGGCGAAGCACAATCCTACTGTTTTCTGATAACACAGAACAATAAAGAACAGGCTCTGAATAGACTGCGCGTTTTAGAAAAAACATCAAACGGCTTTGAGGTTTCAGAAGAAGATTTGAAATTAAGAGGACCGGGAGAACTGCTCGGACTAAAACAACATGGCCTACCTGAATTCAAAATCACCTCACTCCTAAGAGAAAAAGATATAGAACTATTAGAAATTGCAAGAGAACAAGCACAACTCATCATAGAAAACAAAATTCACTGGGAAAAAGAAAAAAAAGAAGAACTGATAAAGCTCCTTAAAAATAAATTTAGCGAGAGGGAAGAGCTGATCGGTATAGCCTAATGAGAATAATAACAGGAAAATTCAAAGGGAAAGTTCTCTTTTCGCCATCAAAGAATATAACGCTTAGACCTACAAGCGACAAAGTAAAGGAGGCAATATTCGATACAATAAGAGGCACGGTAAAGAATAGTTTCTTCCTGGATCTTTTTGCTGGCTCCGGCGGTGTGGGGTTTGAAGCATTAAGTGAAGGAGCTAAATTTGTCGTATTTATCGATAAAAATGGAGTAGCAATCCAAACATTGAAAAAAAATGTATATTTACTTTCCGCTCAAAACGATGTTGCAATCATGAAGAGAGATGTTCTTGCCACACTCAAAAATTATCAAAAAATTGAGGAAAAAATAACAGAAAAATTTAATATTATATTCCTTGACCCACCGTTTCCATCTCTTCTGGCAGGAAAGGTAGTAGAAATGCTTTCAAATTTTCCACTGCTGAAAAATGATTCCATTATTATCGCAGAGCACTCGACAAGCGAAAAACTGCCACAAGAAATTGTAGGAAAAAACACCCTGAAAAAAATTAAAGAAAAAAAATACGGGAAAATTGCTGTAACATATTATAAAGTATTAGCCCAAGAATCTAACAATGCCGAAAAATAGCTTGTAATATGCTAAATCGCGTGACAACAGACAAGAATCTTACGCAAGGTCTAAAATAGCATTGCAAAGTTTATCCGCAATCCCTATAAACTTGTCTGTTCGCGGAGCGTTGCTAAACTTTATACTGATAAATTGAGCGCACAGCTCTTTCACTTCTTCGTTCAATTTTTTAAGATGGGTGGCCTTTGTTTTATATGTCCCATTAATTTGAGAAATAACAAGCTCGCTGTCCGATATCAAAGACGCTCTGTCTATATTTTTCTCCCTTGCCTCCCTTAGTGCCGAAATAATCGCCATGTATTCTGCAATATTATTTGTAGCACTGCCTATATATTCCGCGGAAAGAAAAATCACCTTGCCTTTCTCGGTAAAGATAAAAGCAAAAGCACTTTCTCCGGGATTTCCCCGTGATGCACCATCCGTATAAATCTTAATCATCTGCCATTGCCTCCTTAAACAATTCCGGAATCTCTTCTCCTATACCTATGAGATGAATCTCTTCGAGTGTCGTTTTATTATTTTCAAGATATTGTTTAATAGTCTTGTATATAAGTTGCGTTCCTTGTTTTTTTGGAAAGCCAAATATTCCACAGCTTACAGCCGGTATACTTATACTCTTTAATTTATATTTTGTCGCAATTATTAGCACAGAAAGAATCGCATTCTGAAGTTTTTCATCTTCATTTCCCTCACCCCAAACAGGGCCGACGGTATGAATTACATATTTTGCTTTAAGGTTTCCACCACTTGTAATAACAGCCTCTCCCGTTTTAAGAGGTCCCTTCTTTTTAATAATACTATCACTTTCTTTCTGTATAGCAGGCCCGCCTCTACTTGCAATAGCGCCAGCAACACCACCGCCATGAGAAAGATACCTATTGGCGGCATTTACAATTGCATCAACTTCCTCTTCTGTAATATTTCCGCAAGCAACTTGTATTTTTACTCCTGTTATTTCTTTCTCATATAATATTTGCATAAGTCATCTTGAATTTAAAAATTTTACAACCTCTCTCATAAATGCAGGCAGATCGGATGGAGTTCTCGATGTAATAAGATTTCCGTCAACAACAACCTCTTCATTCACATATTTAGCGCCTGCATTTTTTAAATCATCTTTTATAGCAGAGACGCCTGTCAAAGTCACACCATTAACAATATGCGCTGAAATCAAAACCCACCCAGCATGGCAAATTGCAGCAACGAGTTTTTCTTCATCAAACATTTTCTTAACAAATTGCAATATTTTTAAATTTCTCCTTAACCTATCAGGCGCATAACCACCGGGAATAACAACACCACTGAAATTTTCCGGGTGAACTTCATCAATTGGCATCTCAGCATCTAAAACAAGCCCTATTTTGGAATGATAGGCCTTTTTCTCCGGGCCTACAAGCACAGCATTAAAACCAGCTTCTTTTAATCTATAATAAGAATAAATCAACTCAAATTCATTAAAATTGTCTTCAATAAGTACTGCTATTGTTTTCATAATACACCTCCTGTTAAATTATAACACAGAAACAAAAATTTTCTTTTAAGAAATATTCCAAACTTCCGACCTAGTAGAGAGATATACGCCTAAAAGAATTAAAGCTCCCCCAATAAATTCTATAAAGATAGGTGTTTCATGTAAAATAATCAATGCAAAAAATGTAGCAAAAACAGGCTCTCCAAGTATTGTAACAGCGACAAAGGGAGCAGAAAAATATTTTAACGCCCAATTAAATGCAGTGTGCCCAATAATCTGAGGAATAAATGCTAAAAGAAAGAAATAAAAGTAGGTTTCCTTAGGATAATAAAAAAGATTCTGTCTGGTTAAAATTGAGATTATAATAAGAATTGCTGCGGCAAAACTGTACACAAAAAAGATATACGTAATAAGGTTAAATTTCTTTCGCGCTTTTTTACCAATGATTAAATAAAAAGATACGGCAATTGCTCCCATAAGTGCAAGAAAATTACCATAATTAATGCTTAATCCTATATTCTTTGCTGAAAAAGCAATAATCATTCCTCCCACAAACGCTATTATGATGCCTATAATTGTACCTTTTTTTGTACTCTCCCTGAAAAGAATAAATGAAAAACCAGCAACAAAAATAGGATTTGTTGTAACAAGCACAGTGGATGCAAGAACAGTAGTATAAGAAAGCGAGCTTATCCATAACACAAAATGAGCAGCAAGAAGACCTCCCAATAATACAAAAGGTAAAACATCTTTTTTAAAATCTAAACATTTTAATTTATCTCTTTCTAAAATAAAAAACAGAGGAGCAATGAAAATTGCGCTAAGTCCCATTCTATAAGTTGCAATAACAAGTGGAGATGCATTGCAGAGACGGATAAAAATAGCTGCAAGACCCACAGAAACCATACCAATAAAAATTACAAATATAGATTTAACCTTGCTCATAGCCTATTATATAAGAAAAGACAGAAAAATTTACAGCAAATTGATAACAATTACACCGTTTACACAATAAAAACTAAACTGTTCCTTATGCCGAAAAGTCTGAAAATTCTTTCAAAATGATGGAACTTTTTTGTAAGTTTTGTGTCTAATATATAGAGATACGGGATGCAGGATTTGGGATATAGGATTTTGTGAATGGTAAGTTTGAAAAGCTATTGACTTGAAAAAACGATTAAAATGACGGCAAGATGGAGAAAATTGATTTGCTGAAAAATAGAAAATGTGCTTTTAAGAAATATAAAGTTGTGCTATAAGGAGGTAGTGTAATAGAAAGGTAAAAGGTCAATGAACAATGGGCAAGCATAGCATTGGCCGGCAGTGTCAATTCGCAAATGTCAAATGATTTTTAGATTTTTATTGGTTGAATAAATATTATACCTGCTGCCTCTTAAAAAACCGATAAGCATAATATCAGCATCTTTTGCCGTTTCAATAGCAAAATCTGTAGGCGCAGAACGGGAAACAATAGCCATAACACCTAACCTTTTTGCATATTGAACCGCAGTTTCACTTATCCTTCCACTCGTAAATAAAACATTAGCATCAGGCCATTTATCAGTCAAAATCGCATCACCAACCAACTTGAAAATAGTACTCTGCCGAGAAACATCTTCAAAAAATGAAATAAGCTTCTGTCCATCAGATAAACCTGAAATATGAGTCCCGCCAGTTTGTTTAAAAACTATACTTTTTGAAAGAAGTTCCTTCATAAGTACAAACAATTTTGAGGAATTAATAGAGAATTGCTTTTCTAATAAAAGAAAATTATCAGATATATTTTCAACTTCTGTATGGCAATCGGCATAGTAGCCTTTCTCCTTAAAAACAATTCTTTTTAAATCATTTTTTTTATTAATATAACCTTTTAAAAACAGGTATCCAAAAACTAATTTCTCCTCAAATGAAGGAGAATAAACAATTCTTTCGATAAGTTTATCGTTCAAATACAAATTAATATTTCTTTCCTTTACGATTTTGTCTTCCAATTCTTCCTTCAGTCCATTATTAAACCTCAGAATTTTAACGAACTTTATCACTTAACAACTCCTGTGCTTTCTCGAAATCGCTTTTAGTATTCACATTAAAAAACGTCAAAAAATCAGGGTCAATGCTCTCTATCTCGCTTTCGCTGAGAAATTGTACAGAAGCAGTATTCAATAAAGAACGAAGTTTATAATCTTCAATTTTAATTTGCTCCTTAACAAGAGATATTAAGCGTCTATTATAAAAAGCAAATAACGGTTCAATCATCCCATTGTCAAAATAAGGAATATAAATATCTACATTCGTATTCAACATATTTTTCATATAGGAAAGAAGATTTTTATTGATGAATGGCATATCGCAAGCAGCAAGAAAAATGAAATCTTTGTTTGTATATGTCAAAGCCGTAAACAATCCACCGATAGGCCCAATTCCCGGGATACTATCAGGGATAATTTTGTAAGGATATGGAAGAACCCCCCTTCCGATAAAGAGGGGTTCTTCTTTAAATGATTCCTTGAAAAGACGATAAGTGCGTTCTAAAAGCAAAGTATTCTCAAAGGAAAGAAATACTTTATCTTTCCCCAGTCTTTTTCCCTTCCCTCCAATAAGAATGACAGGTTGAATTGTCAATCGTGTTACGCCTCTTTTTTAAGATAAATATACCAGTACAACATACCTACAAAGAGAGCTCCACCAATAATATTGCCTATTGTTACAGGAATCAGGTTTTTCGTAATAAGATTTCCCCATGTAAGGTTGCTGAATGCTGACGCTGCTTTTCCTGTAGCATCTACAACTGTAGATGAGCCCTTAAGAAATAATCCGTAAGGAATAAAGAACATATTTGCTACACTATGCTCAAACCCTGAAGCAACAAACGCCATAATAGGGAAATAAATTGCAAGAATCTTGCCAGCAATGTCCTTTGCAGAAATTGCCATCCAGACAGCAAGACAGACCAACCAGTTACATCCAATACCACGCATTAATGCCTGCATAAATGTAAGATTCACTTTTGCATTTGCAATATTCAAAGCGGTTGCGCCAACAAGACCTCCATTTGTAAGCCACAATCCCGTGCCAAACATAATACCAGCGAGAAGAACAGAACCAACAAAATTACCGAGATAAACAAGCATCCACCTGTTTAAAACCTGGCTCCAGCGAATCTTTCTTTCAAGAGCAGCAATCACAATGAGATTGTCTCCCGTAAATAATTCACTTCCTGCAATGATTACAAGCATAAGTCCTACGCTAAATACACTACCAGCAAGAAGCTTTGTTATTCCAACACCCAGATCAGTTTGATGCCCCACCATAATAGAGAGTTCAGCACCAAAAGCAATGAAAGCACCCGCAAGAATAGCAAGTGTAAAAAACTTCCCAGTAGGGATCCCAACCTTTTTTTGCCCAGCAGCACTCATTTTTTCAGCAATCTGCGCTGGCGAAAAGAAATTTAGTTCTGTCATACTTTCTTCCTCCTTATATTTTATATTTTTTCGACCTTACAAGCACATACTTTATATTCCGGAATTTTTGCAATAGGGTCCAAAACCGGATTAGTTAAAACATTTGCTGCTGCTTCTTTAAAATGAAATGATACAAACACAAGACCTTGCTTAGGTCTATCAGATATTCGCACATTTACTTTAATACTTCCTCTACGCGTAGAAATCTTTACCATTTCATCATTTTTAATGTTCAGTTTTTCGGCATCAATCGGATTAACTTCTACATAGTTTCGTGGTACAAATGCATCAAGTACTTTTACTCTTCTTGATTCATTGCCAGAATGGTAATGGAATAGAATCCTTCCTGTTGTAAGAATTAAAGGATATTCTTTATCAGGCAATTCTTTTGCAGGCTTGTACTCAACAGGTGATAGAAGCCCTTTTCCATTTGCACGTTTAAAATGACCATCGCCATGTAAAAATTTTGTTCCAGGGTGATCATCATTTATACAAGGCCACTGTAATCCTTGTTTTTCCAATCTATAATGATGAATGCCTGCATATGATGGAGTAAGTGATGCTATTTCATCTGCAATTTCTGCACTGTTCTTAAATTGCATATTATAGCCCATTGCTGTTGCAACCTCTCCAATAATCTCCCAATCACATTTTGTATTCTCTGGTTTTCTCTTCGCAGGGCGGAGCAGTTGTACTCTTCTTTCAGTGCTTGTAAATGTACCGCTTTTTTCGTATGCTGACGCAGCAGGAAAAACAACATCTGCAATTTCTGCTGTTTCAGAAAGGAAGATATCCTGTACTGCAAGAAATTCTAATTTTTCAAAACCTTTTTTTGCATGTGTAATATCAGGCTCCGTCATCATGGGATTCTCTCCCATAATATACACTGCTTTCATTTTCCCTTCAAGAGCTTTATCTCCAAATTCCGAAACAGGAATTCCAACATTTTCAGATAGTTTCACTCCCCAGGCTTTTTCAAATTTCTCTTTCACCTTAGGATCTACCACTTTCTGATATCCAGGATATACATTAGGTAATGCCCCGAGATCGCAAGCACCCTGCACATTTGCCTGGCCACGTAAAGGATTAATCCCTGTACCGTTTCTTCCCAAATTTCCAGTAATTAACGCAAGATTTGCAATACTTAATACATTATCAGTTCCGGTAGAATGCTGTGTAATACCCATCGTGTAGAAGATTGTTGCATTTTTTGCACTTCCATATATTTCAGCAGCCTGTTTAATAAAGGTTTTATCCACACCTGTAATTTTTGACACTGTATCAAGATCATATTTTTCAACAACTTTCTTAAACTCTTCAAATCCTTCTGTATGCGCTTTTATGAAGTCTTTATCCAAAAGATTCTCTTGAATAATTACATTCATTATACCATTAAGGAGCTCAACATCTGTCCCTGGTGTATGTTGCAGGAAAAGGTTGGCTTCCTTTGCAATGTCAGTGTTTCGCGGGTCACAGACAATTATTTTTGCTTCATCCTTTCGCTGATGTTCTTTTACCATTTGCGCAATTACAGGATGTGTCTCTGTCATATTGGAACCAATGATGAACATTACATCAGCATCTTTAATGTCGTCAAGTGAATTTGTTGCAGCTCCTGCACCTAATGCCTTGCCCAACCCTGTTACGGTAGAGGAATGACAAAGACGTGCACAATTATCAACATTATTTGTGCCAATTACAGCTCGTGCAAATTTTTGTACAACATAATTATCTTCATTTGTACATCGAGAAGATCCAAGTACTCCAATTGCATCTGAACCGTATTTTTCTTTAATCTCTTTTAATTTTTTGGCAGTGTATTGAATTGCCTCATCCCAACTTGCTTCTCTGAGTTTTCCATTTTCTCTGATTAACGGAGTAGTTAATCGTTCTTCACTGTTTGCATACTCATAGCCAAATCTACCTTTTACACAGGTTCTCCCGTTATTTACTAAGGGGTTTTCAATACCTTTTGCCATTATAAGATTGTTGTTTTTATCATTATATAATCGTAAATTACAACCCACACCACAATATGCACAGACAGTATCAGTTGGTGTTAAATTAAAAATTTTGCCCTTGCCAACTCTCGGCTTTTCAATTAATGCACCAACAGGGCATGCTTGAACACATTCACCACAAAATTGGCATGTTGTTTCTTCAAGAGGTAAAGCAAACGGAGTAGAAACTTCTGATTTGTGCCCCCTCATTGCAACATTAATTGCTTCAACAATTGCCTGGTTCTCACAGGCGCCTATGCATCTTCGACACAAAATACATTTTTGAGGATCAAACTGAATAAAAGGGTTTGTATCCCACGGAGTTTCTTTCGAAACCGCAAAAGCCTCTTCTTCATCAAGGAATTCACTTTTCTTTATACCAAATTGATATGCCAGATCTTGAAGAGTACAATCTCCATCCCGGTCACATGTCATACAATCCAGAGGATGATGCGCAAGAGCAAGTTCAAGATTCATTCGCCTTGCGTCAATAACAGTTGGCGTGTCGGTAAAAATTTCCATTCCTTCCCCTACTTCAGTAATACAAGCCCGTTGAAGTGTCTTTGCTTTCTTCACTTCAACAACACACATTCCGCAGGACCCTTCTTCTGCAATACCCTTTAGGTAACAAAGTGTAGGAATCTCAATTCCTGCTTGTTTACAAGCATCCAAAATAGTTGTGCCCTGAGGCACCTGATAATCTTTTTCA
>QMOQ01000003.1 GCA_003650285.1 Caldisericota bacterium
ATATTAGCACCTGATAGAACAAAGCTCAGCAAAAGACACGGTGCTACTTCAGTGGGCCAGTACAGAGAAATGGGCTTCCTTCCCGAAGCTCTCTTTAACTACCTTGCCCTTCTCGGATGGTCTTCTAAGGATGACAGAGAGTTTTTTACAAGAGAAGAACTCATTAAACTCTTTACTCTTGAAAGCGTTAACAAAGCTCCTGCCATATTTGATATTGATAAACTTAAATGGATGAATCATCATTATATTTCAAAGGTAGACGATGAAAGACTTTGTAGGCTTGCTCTTCCATTTATGATAGAGGAAAAATGGATTAAAGCAGACAGCAGTTGCTCTGAGAAGTTATTAAATATAGTCAAC
Source organism: Caldisericota bacterium (assembly GCA_003650285.1). Lineage (GTDB taxonomy): Bacteria > Caldisericota > Caldisericia > Caldisericales > Caldisericaceae > UBA646. Next base: position 361 of record QMOQ01000003.1, read on the forward strand.
GCAGTAAAAGGTAATATGGAAACCATCAGTGACATAACAAAGGTTGCTGCTCCTTTTTTTGAAGAGATTGACCTTGTTAAAACCGAAGAAAATCAAAGAATACTTGAACAGGAAGAAAATAAAATAGTATTTTCATACCTAATTGAAAAATTGCAAGATATCGAGTTTACAGAAAGAGAAATGGATAAATTTATAAATAGTTTGAAAAGCGTGCTTAATCTTTCTGGAAAGAAAATATATCACCCAATGCGAGTTGCTCTTATTGGATCTAAAAATGGTCCGGAACTTACAAAAATTATACTGATACTCGGGAAAAAGCGAGTAATAGATAGGTTTAATAAAGTGCTTAATAAGAATTTCACCGGGACGAATTTATAAAGAGTGTTTGAATGACTAAATTTTATTTATAATCCTCTTACGATGACAATGGGGGTTTGTTGGTCTTCATTTCCCGCAGGATTGTCAGAAAGTACTTTCTCCAGTTTATCCTTTGATACGCCCTTACTGTATCCTACTGCCCAGGCATCTCCAAGGTCGTTTGCATCAATGATTGCTGCTCTGCAGCCAGTTCTCTCTGTGATTTTTTCACTTACTGTAAATGAATCCTTTGGTCCGGGTATGACAGCATAATCAAAAGGTGGGATTGCAGCAGGTGGATCATCTATTAGAGCAGCTTGTTCTCCTGCAATAATGTAAAACCAGCCCTTTTTACCAAAGATTCTTCCTATAGCCCCGGCTTTTGTCGCGAGGATAATACGTGTTTTACCTGCTTCTCTTATTGCTATTTCCATTGCTGCAGGGTTTGCAAGTGGTGCTGCCCCGCCAAATGGTACATCCTTATGCGACACAAAATGCGAAACAAGTCTTGCAAGAAAGGATGGGAAAATTGTATCTACTGTTATCATTCTTTCCTCACACATTGCAGCAACACAGGAGGAAATAGTAATAATGTCATTTTTTTTTCTTACGCTTTTTGTATACTTATCTATTATGTCGTAGAGGTTATCTCCCTCTTTTATAAGTGGCGTTTTTATGGGGATTCTCTCTATATCGGGAATTGTTAACCTAACTTTTCTTTCTCTGAATGGGAAATCTTCGCTTTGGAAGTTTTTCTTTGCAAATTCATATAAATTTTTATATCCAGGGTGGGCTTTTATTCCGAGTGTTAAAACTTTTATGGCACGTTCTTTTTTACCCTGGTTAATCAAAACTTCTGCAAATTTCTTAAAATCGGATGCATAAAAATCAGATGGCTCAAGTGCAATAAATAATTCAAAATATTTTTCTGCATTGCCAAAATCTTTTTCTTCATAATTTATATTGGAAAGTCTTTTCAGAAAATATCTGTAAGGGGACATTGTAGTTTTTATTGGTTTATCAAACAATGCAAGTCCTTCTTCATATACTTTAATGGCGTTGTCCGCATCTTCTAAGTCAAAATAGTATAGGTCTCCGAGCATTAAATAGAGCCATCTATTATCTGGATTTGCCCTAATTCCGTCTTTTAGTACGGCTATTGCTTTTTCTTTTTCACCTGATTTAAGGTATAGTTTTGAGAGCAAATGGTGTGCCCCTACTCGATTTTTTTTATGTGTGTTTATAAACTCTTTGAGTAGCTCTATTGCTTTTGCTCTATTGTTTTCTTTTATTTTTTTTGCTTTTTCTATAACGTTCATAAGGCAAACTCTCCCATCCTACTTTATATTGTTTTTTAACGAATTTTTACGTTTTATTGGTACAAGCATATACTTTATGATATCTTTTTCATTTCTGCAGTAATTTTTCTATAATATTAATCTTTTTAAATTTGATAAACAGTATACAGAAAAGCTTTATATATACAAGTTTTTATTTTATAAATCCTTTTTGTCTTGATTGTCTTTCTTCAGTTTTATACCCTTACTTTTTAAAAATACTTTAAAACATTTAACTGCTTTGTTAACTGATTCTTTTTCTCCCATTAGTTTAATCTTAAGAAACGAATTTTTAAATATAGGCGGATAGGAAGCAGTTTTTATTTTATATTTTGTTTCGAGCATTTCAAGAAAGTCGACAAGATCAGATTCCTTGAGTGGGACAAAAAATGCTTTTTCAAAAACCCTTTTTCCACTTGTTAGTAACGGCAATACATACTGAGTAAACATTGCATTAAATTCTTGAGGTACACCGGGTAGAATAAAAAGATGTTTATTGGTTATTTTAAGATGCATCCCGGGAGATACGCCGATTTCATTTTTTATGGGAATTGCACCCTCAATTGCGTAGGACATTCTTTCTATATAATTTTTATTTGCTTGTTGTCTGATTTTCTTTAAGCTATTTAATACATAACATTGTACCGTTTTATCTTTTACGAGTGGTTTTCCCAATGTCTTTGAAACAGTTACCAGCGTAATATCGTCGGGGGTTAGGCCAAGTCCTCCAGATGTGATTAAAACATCAGAATATGCTATAAGAAAAAGCAAGCCTTCTTTTACGGAGGCCTCACTATCTCCCGTGAGAAGCAATTTGTTTAAATAGAGATGTTTCTTCTTTAGTTTCGAAATTACAAAATGGGCATTGAGATCCTCTCTTTCATTGCGGAGGAGTTCATCTCCAATAATCATTAAGCTTGTTTTCATCAAGCGCCAAATTTTTTTAGTTTTAAGGAGTGAGCAAGCATTAAGACAATTTCATTTTTTGCCTCAAATCTGCCAAGTCCTCCTTTGGTTCCAATTTCTCTCTCTGAAAAATATTCTGTTCGGTCAGGGCGTGCATAAGGTGAAAAAAGAACAAATGGCACTCCATGAAAGCTATGTTGTTTCATTATGGCAGGTGTAGAATGGTCGCATGTAATAGTTAGCACGGTAGGATTCAATTTAAGTATTTCAGGAATAATTTTTTCATCTACTTCTTCTATAAGGCGTACTTTGGCGTCGAAGTTTCCGTCTTCACCATACGAATCTGTTTTCTTTATATGAAAGTAGAAAAAATCATATTTATCATAATTTTCTTTAAGTGTTTTTAATTCATCCATGATATCTGTACTGCCTACATCTAATATGTCCATACCAACGAGTTTGGCGAGCCCCTTGTACATAGGGTATGTTGCAATAGCTACTGGTTTTAAGCCGTATATTTCTGTCATTGTCTGTATTTTAGGATATGAAGAAAATCCTCGCAACAGTAATCCATTGGCTGGATGTTGGTCTTTTATAATACTGTTTGCTTTTTCAATAAATTCATTCACTATTTTGGCACTTTTTTTTGCTTTTGCGTCTAAGAAATTGCATTTTAGCGGGGCAACGCCAGTAGCTTGTGGGTCAGTATCGGTAAGTTCATCTGAAAGATCTTCTCCTCTGAAAACTGCGACGAACCGATAATCCATCACAGGCTTTATAAATATTTCAGTATCATAAATTTTCTTTATCTTATTTTGTATCATTTCAGTAAGTTTTTTACAGTGTTCTGTTGGTATTCTGCCAGCTCTTCGGTCAAGTATTTTATTGGTACTATCAAGTGTTGCAAAATTACCCCTTACTGCTATATCGCCCTGCTTTAGCGGAAAACCAATACCTAAAGCAGCCAAAATGCCTCTGCCTATTATGTATTTGATAGGATCGTAACCAAAAATGCTGAGATGTCCGGGTCCTGATCCGGGAGTAATGCCCATTGAAACAGGATCTGCAATACCTGTAATGGAATTTCTTGTTATGAAATCAAAATTTGGAGCATATGCAGTTTCAATCTCTGTTTTGCCTAACTTGTTTGGTATACCTCCAACACCATCTAACACCATGAGGATTATTTTATTATTGTTTTTTACTATTAAATTTTTGATGAATTCTTGCGATATCACTTTTCTTCTCCTTTTTCATATTTTGTTGCATCTCCTTGCATAGGCATAAGATACCTATTATCCATCATCCACTCGAATATTTTTGAAATTTTCGCATATGTATACTCTTCTTCTATATCTTTATATTCAATTTCTACGAGGTTATTGTCTTCGATGAGGAATAGATACTGGATAATAATATCTCCTCCAAGAGGAGCATCTCTGTTTTTATCTACATAGAGATTTAAAATCTCAAAATGTGGTATTTGAGTTGGATTGATTCTTCCTTCTTTTGCAGCATTGTCAATCTTTTCATGAAGAGCGGCGGTATCTTGGAAATCTTTTGTAAGAATGAGTGCAACATCTGAATCGTATTCTATGTCTCCTCCGCCTGTGCAGTTAAACATGGTAGGTCTTGTTGTACTTTTTTTTGAATCAAGGCGACATCCTTCTTTATCAAATGAAGAAACAGCAAAAACTGGACATTTTAACTCCATAGACAAACTTGCTAGACCACCCGAAACATCATCTACTTGTTGAGCAAGATCCTGGTAAAGAATTGGAGTAGGAACTTTTTGCAGGTAATCGACAAATATTACTATTTTGTCTGTGTTTGCTTCCTGCATGACTGAAAAAGCGTGGCTCTTTATTCTATTAATGGTATCCTCTCTTCTTCCTTCGACAAGGTAGAGATAGTTCATATAACTTTCTGTTTTTGCATAGCCGCGGTTAAATCTTTCCTTAAGCTCTGAATTGCTTATAATATTTGTTGTTTCAAGCACATAAGGAGGTATCAATGTTTCTTGAGAAAAAATTCGCAGAAATAAAACTCTTGAAGTTTGTTCCCATGAATAAAATAGAACAGGTATATGTTCATTGCTTGCAATATACGAAGCGACTCTTAGCATAAGGTTTGTTTTACCTCTCCGGGGTGCACCTGCTAACGCATAATAAAATCCGGGCCTTGCACCAGAAAGAGTTTCATTCAGGCAACGAAATGGCTCTAAAGAGTATCCAAGAATAAAATTTTTATTAGATTCTCTTGATTCAACTTCTGAAGAGAACATGATAAGCTGTGTTCGTACGGGGCTAAGTCTTTTTTTAACTCTTTTTCGCATGATATCGTGAACTTCATTAATTATTTCTCCTGTAAATTCTGTAAGATCTTTTTTCTGCTCCCTTTCCTTTATATAAGATTCTATATGTTTTCCTATGGACATAAGCCTTTCTTCTGATTTCCTTTTTTTGAGAATGTCTATATATAAAACAAGTGATTCAAGGTTTAATGGTGTAATTGTTGCAGCTTTATCAACTAATTTGCCCAAGTTTGTCGTGTATATTCCACTTTCCTCAAATTCCGTTTTTATTAAAGTAGGTTCTGGGATTTCTTCTTTTTTACCATATTTTTTAAGGATATAGCCAACAAGGATTTTTTCTTCATAAGCAGTAAAAAGATCTTTTTCTAAACCATTTTTTATGCTGCTAAGCAAAAGGAATTTATCCTTAAGTATGGAACCAATTAATTTTATTGCGATTTCATCCATTCTATCCCTCCTATAATATTTTTTATTATAATTATATTCATTATATCATTAAAATGAAATAATGATTTATCCAGTAAAATAAAATCTGCAAGATAACCATTTTTGATTTTTCCACTTACATTTTCTGCAAAGCTTGCAAATGCACTGCCAGTTGTGTATGCATCAAAAGCTTCTTTTCTGGAAATACATTCTTCTGGTACAAAAGGGTTTGTGCTGTTTGGCGAAATCCTGGTAGTAGCAGCATATATGCCTTGAAGCGGAGATGCATCCTCAACAGGTGCATCAGAGCCGAATGCAAGCAGTTTACCGCTGTTTAAAACTGTTTTCCATGGATATGCATATCTGTAATTTCCTATCAATTTTTTAACAAGAGCGGCATCTGCAGTGGCATGTATTGGTTGCATGGATGCTATACAATGAGTCCTTTGAAGCAGCGAGAGATCTTTTTCATTGATGAACTGGAGATGCTCGATTCTGTTTCGCATTTTTTGATTTCCAAAACGACTAAAAAGGCTCATTACAGTATGTACAGCCTTATCTCCAATTGCATGTACGGCAACCTGGATATCATTTTCATTTGCAAGACTTATTATATTATTCAATTCGTCTTTTTCCATTGTGAAAGAGGAAGGAAATCCATTTACTCTGTACATGGCAGCAGTTTGTGAGCCAAGTGAGCCATCCATGAAGCATTTTAGTGGGCCGAAGCGTAAGTTTTTATCACCCAATCCGGTATGTATTTTCTCATTAATGACATCCCCTAGTGAGTTCTTTTCAATGCCTTGATATATACGTATTTTTAAATCTTTATTTTTGTTTATATTATTTAAAAGCGGGTAGATAGAAAAATCAAAGTTTGTGGCGGAAACAATGCCTCTTTTTAACAGATACTTTTCTGCGTTTTTTACATCTTTTATAGATATTTGTCTTTCTTTTATGCTTTTAACGAGCTCGATAGCACGGTCTTTTAATATTCCAATAAATTTTCCTTTATTTTTTACTAACACATCACCTCTAATTCTTTTTAGAGCGATTTGTTTTTCTTTTAAAGCTGCTTTGTTTACAAAAACCGAATGCTCATCTTTACTCTGTATGAAAACTGGTTTTTTATTGTATTCAAAGAGTTTTTCCCATTCATTTCTGGAAAAATTATTGAAGTTAAGGTTGTAGATGTAGACAAAATTTTTGTCATTTCCTTCAATTAAACGTTTGACACATTGATAGCTTTTACAGTTAGTAGCATTCTCAGAGGAAAGGAGTAGCGCGATTTCTTTTATATGCACATGTGCGTCGTTAAAACCGGGGTACAAGAAACCATCATATTTTTTTTCCCGGACAAATGGAAATTGTTGTTTTATTAGATTTCTTTTGCCAATTACTTGTATTATCCCATTCTCCACAACAACTGAATAATCTTTTTTTTCTGTCTTGTTGATATAAATTGAATCAGCAGAAAAAATCGTTTTCATTGTCTTGTTAGAAGAAATTCTTCTTTGTTAATAATAAGTTTGACTTTTTTTACATTAGGCAACTCTGTGTATGAAAGCATGATTTGCTGTTTGATTTTGTCTATATTAAAGTTTACATCTTCGGGAATAGATATTTCCATAATAAGAGTAAAATTTTCTGTTCTGTAAGAAAGAAGTGTGCTATTTTCGGGTAAGTATGTATCAAATTCTGAAGAGTCTTTTAATAGGATAAACAGTGTTTCTATAGGATTTTGTGAGTTTATTGTTTTTACAACGGGCATAAAAAATTGTTCTTCTCCTTCTGTATAAACATAATATGGGATTATTGCTTCGCCTTCTTCAGTTAGTGCAAAAAAGCGTTTTATAGGGTGTGATATGTTAGTACTGCCAAAAAGAGTGGGAACAACCTTTCCGTCTATTAAAATCTGAACAGATGTAATATCCGGTAATTCTGTGAGCGTATTTACTATTGAAAGCACTGTGAGATATTCAGCATGAGATCCCAGTGGATGGTTAAGTATATCTAATGAGAAATCAATAGTGACAATGCCACCTGATTGAATATAAAAATCATTCAGTATGTCAATGTCTTCTGGAAAAGGAGAGCTGAGGCCTTTTAGTGACCCATAAAAAAGCTCTTGAAGAATTTCTTTTGTTAATGCAACTGGATCAGTTTTTGGGATTATCTCTCTTTTTTCAAGGAGAAGGTTGCCCCCATTTAGATTAGAGAAATACAGGAGCACTTCTTTTCCTTGTGGTAAAACTCCCGAATAGTGTGCAATAGGGTGATCAATTTGAATGTAATGATTAAAATAATCCTTCTTTTCATTATCTATTAAAATCTGAACTGATGTAATATCTGGCAATTCTGTGAGAGTGTTTACTAATCCATATACTCTTATGGCTTCTTTTCTGACACTGAGTGATGCGATTTTTGTAGCTGCTTCATTTAAATTTAACGTGCATACTCCATCCTCTATGTTTATCGATTTTACAACGGTATCGCTATTTAAAGGAGAGAATAGGTCGTTCTGTACAGGTGTTTTAAGTGTGTCTATTATTTTTATTACGGCGAGCGTATTGCTGCTGGGAATTTTGATTTCTTTTTCCGTTGGTATGAGTTCTTTTCCTATAGGGTCATAGTAGTAGAGTTTTACTATAGTTTTCTTACCCGTCGTTTTTAAACGAAGATTTAAATAAAGATAGGAACCTGTTAGAATGATTGCAACAAATAGAATCAGAGCAATTAAACGGACCACTGTTTTTTTATTCTTCATATTTTTATTGTACCTTTAAAATTATTTTTTAAAACATATTTTTTTAGAGAGTTATATTCTTAGGTAACAATGTTTTACATTTTTTTTAATTTCTTCACAAAATGCATGCATTTCTTCTTTAGAAAAAGCTTTTTCGTTTTTGAATTTTTCAGAAACTGTTTTATCATAATGTGCGTTTTGCAGATAGTATCGTTTTGCTCCTTTTATAAGCAGTCCAATTTTTCTGAAACTGTCTTTTGTATGAATTTTTTTTATCGCTGTGGTTCTGAATTCATAATCTGGAGCATATTGCATTATAATATTTATACTTTCACTGATTTTATTTGTATCTACTATTGTTCCGCAAACTTCCGAGTAGTTTTCAAGAGGCGCTTTTATATCCACAGCAAAGTAATCAACGAGTTGCTCGTCTATTAATTTCTTTATTATATCTGGATTTGAGCCATTTGAATCGATCTTGATAAGATACCCCATTTTTTTTATTTGTTTAATTGTTTTTAGCAGGCCTTCTTGCATAGTAGGTTCTCCTCCAGTTAATTCTACAGCTTCAAGTAAGCCCTTTCTTTTTTTTAAAAATGAAAGCACATTGCTAACGGGAATAGGTGGTTCAAAAAGGTGGGGTAATACGAGTTCGGGGTTGTGGCAATATGGACATCTGAAATTACACCCCTGAGTGAATATGATGGCGCATGTTTTGCCAGGATAGTCGATTAAGGAAAACTTATTAAATCCACCAATGCTTATTGTATTTTTTATCATTTTTTATTTGTTGTGAAATTCTTGTTGATAATATTTTGGGTTCCAGGTAGCAAACAAAAATATTTACAGCCAGAAAGTATAGGAATCCTCATTAACCCTCCTTTTTCAACATTTTACTATTTTTTCATTTTCTTGCAATAAATGTCTAATCATTTAAAATGATTACTTGGTGAGATATGATATGTATGGAATAATTGGGCTTGGAAATGTTGGAGAAGAATATAAAGGTACCAGGCATAATACTGGTTTTATGGTGATTGATGCTTTGGCATCTAAATGGAAAATTACACTAAAAAAAGTAAAATATTTTTCATTTTATAGCAAAGGAACAGTTAAACGAGGTAGAAATAAAGAAGCAGTTGCATTAGTGAAACCTATTACATATGTGAATCTTTCAGGGCTTGCTGTAAAGCCCTTTATTGATGATTTGATGCTTCCTACCTCTCATCTTATTATTATTCATGATGATCTTGATATTCCAATCGGGAAGTTTAAAATAAAAATAGGTGGGGGCCCCGGGGGTCATAAAGGCATTACTTCCGTTCTTTCGCTTGTCGACTCAAATTTTATCAGAATCAAGGTAGGAATAGGAAGGCCTCTAGTAAAAACTGAAACAGTAGATTATGTGCTTTCTCAGTTTAGTCTTGAAGAAAAAACCACAATGGACCAAGTTATAAACGATGTTACGGAAGCAGTTGAGTTGATTATTTTTGAAGGCATTGAGAAGGCACAAACAGTTTATAATAAATGAAATTTGAAGATCTATTTGAAAATTCTGAAAGGATTATTCAAACTTCAGACAAAGAAAAAATTTTTATCTCACCAGATTTTGGTGTATTAGTAAAAGCAATTATCAATAAACTAAAGGACGACAACATTATTATTATCACAAGAGATTTTGAAGATGCAAAATTACTTAGACGTATTGTTCCTGGCGGTTTACTAAATCCAGAATTTGGGTTGCATCCATTCGAAAACGGTTTTGTAGGTGAAGACAGAATTGCCAAAAAGATTGAATTTCTTAATTCATTTTACAAAAAAGAGGGAAGAAAAATTATTATTTCTTCTTTAAAAGGCCTGTTTGATCCTGTAATCCCAAAGAAATATGTTAAAGAACTCTATATTAAAAAAAATGGGAAAGTAAGTATTAGCAAACTTTCCCGTACTCTTGCCAATTTTGGTTACAGACGGACTTTAGAAGTAGCAGAACGTGGCGAATTTTCGGTAAAGGGCAATATTATTGATATCTATACGTTTACTCATGAAAAGCCCATTCGAGTACTTTATGGAGAAGAAGACAAAATAGAAGTACTAAAATTCTTTAACATAGAGACAAGGCGGTCAGAAAGCGTTCTTTCTTCTATTGAACTGTATCCTATTAATTATTTTCTTTTTCCTGAGGGAATATGGAAGAAGGCTTTCGAACGGGTGAAATTATGCTTAAGAAATAAGAAAAATGAATACTTAAAGGATTCAGTGATGGAAGATTTTGCTGCTTTAAGGGAAGGCGATACGGTAGGAATCAACTATTACTTCCAATTTTTTTCAAACAAAGGCATTGTCTCGTATCCATCTCTTATCGATGAAATTAATTGCTTCACAAAAATAATTTACAAAACAATTGATACTAAGAACTTTATGAGAGAAACAAAAGAAGTATATGAGAAGAGTGTAGACACAGGTGAAATCATTCCTCTTTCTTTAGATATAATTGGAAAAGGTTTAGAATCAATAGAAAAGGGGAAAATTGTGTATTTAAGTAAGTTTTCCGATTCCGGAAAATATGTTGAACTACCTATCAAACCTCTCTCAGAAAATTTTCTCGCACTTTCTTCTTTTAAAGATTTCATATTAAGTTATCTTGACGAAAAAAACATAATCATCATTACAGAGGAATATGAACGGGTAAAGGAATTAATCGATATTTATGAGATTTCGCCATCTAAATTAGAAAAACTGCAATTAATAGACGGGTACATGGAGCAGGGAATAGAAACCGAAAAAGTTTTGGTTTTGACTGATAAAGAATTGTTTCCGCACTATAAAATACGCAAATTGGCAAGGAAATTATTGTTTAGCGAAAAAATTGTGAGTGTTGAAGAATTAGAAACAGGCAATTATGTTGTTCATAAAGATTTTGGTATAGGAATATTCAAAGGACTTGTAAAACTTAAAATGGGAGACAGCGAAAGCGAATATCTCCTTATAGAGTATAGAGATGGCGAGAAATTATATGTTCCAATGGAAAGGATAGGTTTCGTCGAAAGATACATCGGAGACAGGCGAATTATTTCACTAAGTAAACTCCACGGTAAGGAATGGGGAAATATAAAGGAGAAAGCAAGAGAGAATGCGCAAAAACTTGCAAGGAAACTTTTGCAGGTGCAGGCTGAAAGGACTTTGAGAGGCGGATTTTCATTTAAGTCCTTTAGAGAGGAAGAGAAAATTTTAGATCTCTCTTTTCCTTATGAATTAACAGATGGCCAGGAGGTAGCGCTAACGGAAGTAATGTTAGATATGGAAGCAGATAAACCAATGGATAGGCTAGTATGCGGTGATGTTGGATATGGTAAGACTGAAATTGCAATAAGGGCTGCTTTTAAGGCCGTGATGAACGGAAAACAAGCGGTAGTGCTTGTGCCTACCACAATTCTTGCTATGCAGCACGGGAGAATTTTCAGGGAACGGCTTCATCTTTTTCCAATCGAGATTGATGTGCTCTCACGTTTTACGTCTAAAGAACATACGAATACAATATTAAAGAAATTGAAAGCAGGAACGCTGGATATATTAATTGGTACGCATCGAATTTTATCAAAAGATGTAAAACTCAAAAATTTGGGTTTGCTTATTGTTGATGAGGAACAGAAATTTGGCGTCCGGGACAAGGAAAAAATTAAAGAGCTTTGTGCAAATATCGATATTCTTACGCTTACCGCAACGCCAATTCCCCGCACATTGCATTCTTCTTTGATTAACCTGAGGTCTATCTCGCTCATCAATACTCCGCCTATGGGAAGGTTTCCTATAAAAACGTTTGTGATGCCTTTAAATTGGGAAGTTATCGTAAAAGCGATTCAGTTTGAGCTAAATAGAAAAGGGCAGGTGTTTTTTGTTCACAATAAAATTGAAAATATCTATGAGTTTACTGAGAAATTAAAAAATTTATTAAAAGATACTAGCGCAAGAATTAGCGTTGTGCACGGAAAAATGGACAAAGGGGACATTGAGCGGGTTATGCTTTTATTTTACCAGGGGAAAATAGATGTACTTGTTTCTACGACAATTATAGAAAACGGACTTGATATACCTACGGTGAATACATTAATTGTAGATACTGCCGAGAACTTTGGGCTTTCGCAGATGTATCAATTAAGAGGAAGAATAGGAAGGTCTCATATTAATGCATTTGCATATTTCTTTTTTACGAAAAATAAAAGCTTAAAAGCTGTCGCAGAAGAACGTCTGGAAACGATAAAGGAATTTGAAGGCAAGGGAGCAGGGATAAAAATTGCCATGAAAGACCTTGAGATAAGGGGAGCGGGGAACATGCTTGGAAAAGAACAACATGGACACATTGTATCTGTTGGTTATAATATGTATGTGAATTTACTTGATGAAGCAGTAGCAGAGCTTAAGGGTAAAAAAATAATTGAAACGAAAGACGTTTTAGTACGACTAAAGGAAAAATACTATATTCCTTCTAGATATATTTCAGTAAATAGTGAAAGAATGAATTACTATAGAAGAATTACTGGAGCAAAAGATTCATTAGAAATTAATAATATTCGAGAGGAGCTTGTTGATAGGTTTGGAAAAATTCCTCCTGAAGTGGAAAATTTATTGAAAATAGGTATTATAGAAGCTGACGCACGTGATATAGGTATAAAGGAAATATTCCAGGAAGGGAAGAGGGTATTCTTCAGTGTAGACAAAAAGAATACTCTTTCTTTGAAAAACGTTAAGATGTTTCTTGATAAAAGTAAAAAAGCGAGATTTGGAGAAGATTACCTTTCTTTTGAGACGGGAAAAGATATAATTGTAGAAGTGTTGAATGCACTAAATATACTTAGAGAGGAAAGAAATTATGCTAAATTGGATTATTAAAAACGAGATTGCTGTAGATTCGATGCCTTTAAAAAATAAGATGAAAGAAGCGCAGAGAGAAGGAGTTAAGGCAATCATTTTGCTTGCAAATGAACCTATACCTAAAGAATGGATTCCTTGCAATATAACACATAAATGCTTTTCTGCTGATATTTTTTTGCAGTCCGATCTAATTGAATTAAGAGAATTTTTTCTTTACTCTGGATTTTTGAAGCGAATAAGGTTCCCGTTTGTTATTTATTATGAAAACGATTTGCCTTCAGTATCTATGTTGGCCGCTCTCTATTTGGTATACAATGGGGAAAAAGTTGTAAACGCCATTAAAACGGTAGAGAGTAAAGTTATATTAAACTGGACGGATGAGCAGAAGGGTTTTATGTACAATATAGCAGATCATATAAAATTATTTTACTTAAATAAAAGAATGACCAAATTTTATGAGGCAGATATGCAGGTCCAGCTGCTGCGAAAGTTGTGCCCATGGGATAGAGAGCAAACACATAAATCGCTTATCCCTGAACTTATAGAGGAGCCGTTAGAACTTGTGCAGGCAATAAAAAAAGAATCCTTTTCCTCCATAACAGAGGAATTAGGGGATGTGCTGCTTCAAATTCTTTTACATAGCGTAATTGGGGAAGAAGAAGGAAAGTTTAGCCTGGATGAAGTTTTAGATGGACTTTTCGATAAGATGTATAGGAGACACCCGCATGTATTTGGTGAGAGCAGTGTAAAGCAAAGCAATGAAGTATTAAAACAGTGGGAAGCGATTAAAAAGATAGAGAAAAATGGTCGTTCCGTGGATATAGCTAAAGTACTTGCAGGTTTAATTTCTGCATTTGATATACAGGATGAAGCGCGGAAGCGCGGATTTGACTTTTCTCACATCGATCAAATTATGCAAAAAGTGAAGGAAGAGTTGGATGAAGTTAAAATGGAGATTGAGCAAGGGAGAGACCCGGCTAGTGAAATAGGGGATCTTCTTTTTTCTGTGGTGAATCTTTCCAGATTTTCGGATGTAGATCCTGCGCATGCTTTATTTCTTTCCATGGAAAAATTTAGGGAAAGATTTGAAAAAATTAGAGAAAAAACAGATAATAAGATAGAAAAATTTTCGGATAAACAACTTGGTGAAATTTGGGAGCAAATAAAAAAGGATGAACGAAGAGAAAAAAATTAGCGGTAAACAGTTAGTAAAGGAAACGGTCTATGCAATTCTTGCAGGTATTGCAGGTATTGTATTTGTTTCAATTATCACGCATAATTGGAATTTTATTTCAATGATAAGATCATTTAAAATTTCCTATCTTGTCTTTGCCTTTTTTTTAATGTTTTTTGATTGGATTATTGAAGCATATGTGATAAAAATTATTGCAGATGCACTTGAGTATAAGATAGTATTTAGGGATTGTTTGAATATATTTCTCATAGGAGGGTTTTTTTCTCGCATTACTCCTTTTGCTGGAGGGGGAGGAGAACCGTTTCAGATATTCTTACTTTCGCGAGATAATGCGGTAAAACCAGGGGATTCTACAGCCATTGTTGCTATTAAAACATTTATCGGGACATTCACACGGCTTTCTGTTTTTGCGCTTCTTCCAATGTGGATTGCTCTTACGAAAACACAATGGCATCTTTCTAAGACAACTAATAATTTGATAAATACGGGAATAATCCTTACTTTAATATTTTTTTTATTTTTTATTTTTTCTGTGTTTAAACCACATGTTGTTGAAAAATGGATAGAAAATTTATCGAGGAAAAAGTTTTTTAGTAGAATCATTCCCAAGGCGAAAGTGGAAAATTCCATAGAGCAGATGAGAAAGATAGTTATAGATTTTGAAACAGCACGCAACAAAATGTTTAAATCGCGAAAAGTATATATATTACATGCTTTTATATTAAGCTTTGTATCCTGGGGTTTGGTGCTATTTACTCCAGTGATCCTCCTTAGGGGCTTAGGTGTGCAATCTCCTTGGCCACAAATTGTTATTACAGCTCTCATTTTTTTTATTGCCTCAGCTTATATACCCACACCGGGTGGGAGTGGCACTGCAGAGATAGGAATTTTGGCTCTATTTGCAGGGCTTATTCCGCAACCGCTTATTGGTGTGTTTGTTATTGTTTGGAGAGTATTTTCTCATTATTTGCTAATTATTTTTGGTGGGGTAACAACTTGGATCAATCTTTCTAAAAAGAAAAAATCTAAACCCCACTAAACAATCTATCTCCTAAAAAGTTTGGAAGATGAGCTTTAATTATTTTTTTATAAACTGCTTCTATGTTATATTGAAAACGTACAATTTCCATAGTGTTGTAAGAAGTATCATAGATTGCAAAGGCGCCTTCGGGATTTCCATCTCTTGGTTGTCCTACACTTCCGACATTAATGAGGTATTGATTGTCTTTTTGTAGTATAAACTTACAACCTTCTATACAAGAATAATAACTTATTTTTTTATTTTTAGTTTGTATAAAATAACCTGCAACATGCGAATGGCCGAAAAATCCAATTTGGGTTTTGATGTCTGTAAAGTTTTTTACTGCGTCTTGTGCGGTTATTAGATATTCAAAAGGGTTTTTCTCATCAAATGTTCCATGAAAAATAGTAAAATTATCTTGCTCTGAAAAAAAGGGAAGATTTCGAAGAAAAGTTTTTGAATTTTTGGAAAGCTTTTTTCTTGTCCATCTGATAGCAAGGCGTGCGTAAGTATTAAAAGATTGTTCTTCATTTATACAATTTATGGCATAATCATGGTTTCCTATAACTGAATGAATATGGAGTTCTTTAAGTATTGTTATGCATTCTTCAGGATCAGGCCCGTATCCCACAATGTCTCCACAACATATGATTGATTCAACGCCTTTATCTTTCATTTTACCGATTACAGCGTTAAGGGCTTCCACATTGCTATGTATATCTGAAATAATTCCATATTTCATGTTGTTGTATTATGTAAAATGTTTATCCTCCTTTTTCAGAATTATATCATTTCTTTTGTAATTTCATATATTTTTATATAAATAAAATAGACCGGGTATATTAAAAACCCCGGTCTATTTTATGATGATTAATTTAAAATTAAGATTTCTTTGTGAATTCTGTCTTTCCACCCTTTTTAACAAAATGACAGGCTGTGAAGTGACCACTTCCTATGTCAACTAATTGAGGCATTTTTTCTGCACAGATATCTTTTGCATATATACAGCGAGTTCTGAATACGCACCCTGAAGGTGGATTTATTGGCGAAGGAATATCGCCTGCCAGGATAATTCTTTCCTTTTTAATTTCAGGGTCAGGAATTGGTATTGCAGAGAGCAAAGCCTGTGTATACGGGTGCAGTGGATTATTAAATAATTCTTGTGTATTCGCTATTTCCATAAGCTTTCCGAGGTACATAACCCCAATTCTATCGGAAACATGCCTTACTACAGCTAGGTTGTGCGCAATAAATAAATATGTAAGGGAAAGTTTTTGTTGAAGATCCATTAACAGATTCAGCACTTGAGATTGGATGGATGCATCCAGTGCTGAAACTGGCTCATCTGCAACAATGAATTTTGGATTAAGCACAATAGCTCTTGCTATACCTATCCTTTGTCTTTGCCCTCCAGAAAATTCATGCGGGTATCTACGTAAATATTCCGGGCGTAACCCCACAACTTTCATTGTTTCTATTGCTTTTTCCTCCTGTTCTTTTTTATTTCCTACGCGATGTACAAACAATGGTTCCCTAATAATTTCTCCGACTGGAAGACGAGGATTTAATGAACCATATGGATCTTGAAATATGATTTGCATGTCTCTTCTTAAGGGTCTCATTTCTGATGCAGAATAGTTTGTTATATCTATGTCTTCTGCAATAATTTGTCCAGCTGTGGGTTCTAAAAGCTTTAAGATGGTCTTTCCAGTAGTGGTTTTACCACTCCCACTTTCTCCTACAAGGGAAAATGTTTCTCCTTCGAAAATATTAAACGATATATCGTCAACAGCTTTAACCCAGGCGATTGGTTTACTGAAAACACCACCTACAACAGGGAAGTATTTTTTTAGATTTTTAACCTCCAATATTGATTTCTTCATTTTTTCGATACCTCCTTGGCGTTTTCTATGGGGTTGAAACATCTTACCAAATGGCCTGGTTTAATTTCTTTAAGTTCCGGCATTTGTTTCCTGCAAATGTCTGTCGCAAATGGACATCTTGGATGAAAATAGCATCCTTTTGGCATGTTATGTGGGCTTGGTATCATTCCTTCAATTGCAAGTAGTGGTTGTTTTGTTTTTTTGGTGATTAAGCTTGGTATGGATTTCAGAAGCCCATATGTGTAAGGGTGTCTCGGATCTTTAAATATATTTTTTACAGATGAGTATTCTACAATTTTTCCCATATAAGCTACTGCGACGGTATCTGCCATTTCAGCAACAAGTGCAAGGTCATGTGTGATAAAAAGAATAGCTGCTTCAATTTTTTTCTGCAAATCTTTCATTAGTTCCAGAATTTGTGCTTGAATTGTTACGTCCAGTGCAGTTGTTGCTTCATCAGAAATAAGGAGGTCTGGATTACAAGACAGCGCCATAGCAATCATTGCTCTTTGTCTCATTCCGCCGCTCATCTCATGCGGGTATTCATTGAATCGTTTTTCCGGATCAGGGATACCTACGAGTTCAAGCATTTTTACTGTTTTCTTTTTCGCTTCTTCCTCATTTACATCCTGGTGTATAAGAATTGCTTCCATAACCTGATTTCCGATAGTATATACGGGATTCAATGCGGTCATTGGCTCCTGAAATATCATTGCTATTTCTGAACCTCTGATTTTTCTCATTTCTTCTTCACTTTTTTTAAGAAGGTCTTCTCCTTTAAATATTACTTCTCCTCCCGCGTTTTTACCGGGTTGATCAACTAATCTAAGAATTGAAAGTGATGCTACGCTTTTGCCGCACCCACTTTCCCCTACGAGACCCAAAACTTCGCTTTTATGAAGCTTTAGATTTATACCATCAACTGCTTTTACTATTCCAGTGTCCGTGTAGAAGTATGTTTTTAAGTCTTTTATTTCTAATAAAAGTTCTTTTTTCATTTTTCTCTCTCCTACCTATAAAGTTTCGGGTCCAATGCATCACGCAGACCATCACCTATAAAGTTAAACGAAAGAACTGTCAAGAAGATCATTATACCTGGCCATATAACTAAACGAGGAGCTAAGAAGATATCTTGTTGGGAGTTAGTTAGCATGTTACCCCACGTGGGCGTACTGGGAGGAACACCTAACCCAAGAAAACTTAAGCCGGCTTCAGATAAAATAGCACCTCCAACAGTCAGTGTCATAGAAACTAAAATAGGGGCCATTGTATTTGGTAAAAGATGTCTGAAAATAATCCTGGCATTACTTACGCCTATAGCTTTAGCAGCCTCAGTATATTCATTTTCCTTTAAAGATAAATACATTCCTCTAACAATCCTTGCATTTGTCATCCATCCTAAGAAGGAAAAAACTAGAATAATATTAAGAACTCCTTGTCCCATTAATTTTGCAAGAGCCATATAAATTGGAAAGGCGGGAACTGAGAGAAAAGCATCTGTAATTCTCATTAAAATATTGTCGGCTAGTCCTCCATAATATCCTGCAACAGCACCAACTATAATTCCGAAAATAGCAGGGATAATGGCAGCTGAAAAACCAACAATCAAAGAAATTCTTCCTCCATACATCAATCTCGTAAAAAGGTCGTGTCCCATGCTATCAGTACCTAATAAATATTGAGAATTCGGAGAACCATACAAGTAAGAAAAGTCGCTAAAAGTAGATCCGTACTCGAAAAACAAAGGGACAATAAAACTAAAAATTACAATTGATCCAACAGATATTAATCCAATGATTGCTAATTTATGCTTCAAAAATCTTTTAGTGACTCTTGAAAGATAACTTTCTGGTTTTGATTCGGTAAATTGTACTTCAGTTCTTAATGTGCTCATTAAATCCTCCTTAACTATACCTTATTCGTGGATCTGCTATAGCATAAAGTAAATCTGCCCCAAAATTACAAATTACAACAAGAATAGCGAGCACCATTAAAGTACCCATAGCTAAAAATGTATCAGAATTTATTATTGCAGTGTAAAGCAACCTTCCGACGCCAAACATTGAAAAAACAGTTTCTGTTAGAACAGCACCTCCAAACAACATCGGAATAGAGAGCATAAGGAGGGTTATCACTGGAATTAAAGCGTTTCTTAATGCATGTTTATATATTACTGTTCTTTCAGGCAAGCCCTTGGCACGTGCTGTTCTGACATAATCTTGCCTAAGAACCTCCAGCATAGATGATCTTGTATACCGCGTCCAAGACGCCATTCCTTGCAAACCTAAAGCTATTGCAGGCAGAATAAGATATTTAAGGTGATCTAAAGATCTCATGAAAAAATTAGCCGTATCCATTCCTACTGAAGAATACCCACCAATTGGTAGCCATCCAAGTTTTACTCCAAATAAAAGCATTAACATTAGACCAAACCAAAAAATAGGCATTGCCATTCCGAAAAAAGCAAGGGCAGTGGCAACATAATCGAGAAAAGAATATTGCTTCAGTGCTGAATATATACCGACCGGGATGGATACAATCAACGAGAGTAGAAATGAAAGTCCCATTAGTGATAGAGTGACAGGCAGTCTGCTTTTGATAAGTTGTATAACAGGATCATGGTATTCTCTTGAATATCCCCATTGTCCCATGACAAAGGCTTTTAACCAATAAAAGTATCTCGCCAGCAAAGGCTTATCCATGCCATAAATCCTTTCTAATTTTTTAATTATCTCAGGAGTAATTCTTGGATTGCCAGCAACAAGTGATCTCAGGCTGTTCCCTGTCAGAGAAAGCACCATGAAGATAAAAAATGAAATTATTAGCATGAGTGGTATTAATTGTAGCATTCTTCTAGTTATGTAAGTTCTCACTTTATCCTCCGTTATGAAAAGATTTTAAAAATACCAGCGGACTATGAAAGTCCGCTGGTATTCAAGATAATTTTTTTTGGTTCTAATTATTCTTTATAAACAAACGGGAAATCTGATGTCCAGGTTTTATAAGGAAATGGTTTGTAGGATTTTACGCTGGTAGATATATAAGTATGGTCTACCCAGGTAACCAGGAAAAGAGCAGGAAGTTGATCTGTCCAAACTTTCATTGCTATTTTCAAATTCGGGATTAATTTACTCATTTGCACAGTACTGTTTGCAGCCGAAATTGCCGCATCGTATTCAGAATTACTCCATCTGCTGTAGTTACCAGTATTATAATCATTTTCTGCTGTAGGAATTTCGCTTGTGTGGTAAATTTGAATTGCTCCTGAAGTAAGATCAAACGGCGAGCCGCCTCCCCATGCAAAAACAGTAGCCTGGAAATTACCCATAGGAACTGTTTCTGTCATCGCAACGCCCCAGGAAATTGACTTTGTCGTTATACCAACACCTATTTTTTTCCACTGCTTAGTTAATACTTCTGCGGTTTGTGCTCTGGCTGGTTTTTCTGGAGAAATAGTAAATTCAATTACAAGTTTTTCTCCGTTTTTATATCTATAGCCGTCTGTTCCTAATACCCATCCTGCTTCATCTAACAGTTCATTTGCTCTATCGGGATTATATGGATACATTGTTACTAATGAGGGATTCCAAACTGCTAAGTTATCAAACCAATCATAAGCAGGAGTAAAGGTTCCAAGATAAACAACTTTACTAATCTCGTCTCTGTCTGTAGCATAAGCTAAGGCTTTTCTTACCCTTAAATCAGATAAGACTGGATCCTGTGTATTCCAGGTTATTTGTTCACGGTATGTCGAAGGCACATACTCTACATGTATGCTATCTCCCATTTTTTCTTTTATCATGCTAGCTTGTGCAGCTGAAGAACCAGTATTAACGGCAATATCAACACTTTTAGCAAGTAAATTAGCCATAATTGTATTAGTATTTGGGATTACATACTGAATGATTTTCTTTGATACAGGTTCTCCATAGTACCAATTAGGGTTAGCCTCAAACTCAAGTCTTTCACCTTTCATCCATTTTGTTAGTACATATGGGCCATGTCCGACTGGATTATCCCAATAAGGATCATTTGCTAATGCTCCGGGATTTTGTTCAAATCTTTCGCGAAGAATATGTTCAGGATACATCAAAGTCATAACATAATATGGCTCCAAATCCGCTTCTTTAAAGTAATAAGTAATAGTGTAATCATCGGGTGTTTCTATTTTCTCTACCTTTAAATCTACAACATTGTAGGTAATAGGAACGTCAGGATGAGTTCTTACTTCCCATCCAAATTTTGCATCTGCTGAGGTAATTGGGTGACCATCAGCCCATTTAAGGCCTTTCCTGAGCCTGAAGGTGACTTTCATTGTTTCAACACCATCTACTTCGTTAACTACCCATAAACCGTTTTCCTGAGAAGGAACCTCTCTAATCATGCTGGGATACAAAACTGCTGGGTTTTCGTCTAATCCAATCGCTCCATCGAAAATAAGTGCCGTAGAATCAACACCTACTGCAAAATTTGCAAACTCTTGACCTGCAAGGTCGCCTGGTTCTTGAGATTCGGCAAAAGTCAGAACTGGTGTATCTTTTGGGGGGACAATCAACATATATACACTATTTGCACATTCAGCTCGAGTAGCACTTTTAATAGGTGCTATTAATCTCCCTTTTCTATAATTTAACATTTGAATTGTGGGTTGATAAGCCAAAGTTACGGCGCCATAGGCCCACTTTGCAACTTTTTGTTCATCATTAGCCATTGCTATCGGCTGTTCTAGAGTTGCATTTAAACTTAAAGATTCGCTTTCTTTGCCGATAACCCTAATCCCGAGAACAGCTAGTTCTTGTCTTGTGATATTTCTTGTTGGACCAAAGGTACCATCCGGATAGCCTAGTATGTATCCTGCTTTTGCTGCTGCCTCTACATAACCATACGACCAGCGGCTTTTTGAAACATCCGGGAATGTGGGCGTGGAAGGACTATAAAGACTAAGGTCTTTTGCCACAACAATCATTTTTGCAAATTGCTCACGTGTTACAGGATCTTCCGGCTTAAATGTTCCATCCGGGAAACCTACTATTACTTCTTGTGCAACAAGGTAGTCAATATGTTCTTTTGCCCAGTAATCTGTTGGAATATCCGGGAAACCTGCTGCGGTCGTTAAAGCCGGCCTTACCGCAAAGAAGACCAACACCATCATTACTGCAAGTGTTAAAGCTAATACTTTTTTCATACTTTTTCCTCCTTTAAGATTTGTTTTTTCTTACTTCTTTTTACATTCTTTTTACATTCTTTGCCTGTTTTCACCTCCTCAAATGAAATTATCGAAACATCATTTGGTTTAATGACCAATAAAGGGTAGCATAATTTTCTTTATTTTGCAAAATTTCAATGCTTTGCTTATTTATTTTTTTACCTTCTACTTTTACTATATCATTGTTTTTTATTACAACTGGGTTTATAATTTGTTTTGGTGTTTTTAATCCTGTAAAGCTTGCTATAACAAGCAGCACCGAGGCGAATCCAATGGCAAATCTTGTAAACCTTGTTTTTTTCAGCTTTCTTAGTTCGTTATTTACTAATTTGTCTCTTTTGAGTTGAGATAAAAGTGTTTCTTCGAGATTATTGCGAAAATTGTTATCAGGAGCTTCGTCTCCCTTTTTGAGAAATAGTGCAATATCAGCCATGGATAAAAGATCCACATCATTATTTAGCTCTTTATAGCTTGGAGATTTCTCTTCCATTAGGTTCTCTATAAAGTTTGAAATGCTTTGTTCTTTTTCCTTATTGATTTGCATTTTTTATTCTCTCCTTAACTCTTTCTTTTAAGGTGCTCAATGCTCTAAATTGCATTACCTTTATAGCCCCTTCATTTTTCCCGAGTGTTGCAGCAATTTCGCGAATACATTTTTTCTTAAAGAACCTTAATTTAATAATTTCTTGATACTGTTTTGGAATTTTCTGCAACTCTTCGTTAATTATTTCTTCTATTTCCTTTCTCTCTATCATAATGTATGGGTCATCAATTGGCGGAAGCAGCACATTTCCCCATTTTTCTTCAAGTGGAAGAATTTCTATCCCTGCATTTTTTCTAAACAGATCTCTTATAGTGTTTCGCTCTATGCTGTATACCCAAATATCTAATCCTTCGTTCATCCTGCTTTCATATGTATTTAAATGTTTAAAAATTTTAAAAAATGTTTCTGACGTAATATCCTCAGCTTGCTCCCTGTTTTGTAATTTCCTATAAGCATACTTATATATTTTAGGGAAAAACATTTTATAAAATTCTCTAAATGCTTTTTCATCTCCTGAAACAATTTTCTTAACAAAAATAATTTCTTCTCTTTTTTCCAATTCCTCACCTATATAAACGTAATTTTTTAAAAAAGGTTACACTTTCTCATTTTCCCGTTTCGTTTATAATTTCTCCTTCTCTCACTATATGTGGTGTTCTTACAACGGTGATAGCGTTTCGGGTGTCCGGTATTTCTGCAACGATTTTTTCTGCATCTCTATAAATGTGTGTTTCCATAAATTGTACTTTTTCCCCGGTCAATACATAGATACCTGTTTCCCCGTCTTTCTGTACTATATCTTTCTCTCCAATAATTATTCCATTTGTCTTGGTATATTGTACCAAAAAAATATTTTTGTTCAATATTGACTCCAAATAGTCATATACTTTGCATACAACAAATTTGTTTCCTCTGAAAATAATGTTTCCCTCTATAAGTATATTATTTTGGAATTGGTCGAAGTATAGCGTATTTATATCCTCAGGAATATTTATATTTTCAAGATACAGATACGCAAATTCATTTGGAATAATTGTCGCAGCTATTTCTCCGTAATGTATAAATTCTCCAGGATAGATTGTATCAAGTTCATTTTTATTTATTGGATTATTCTTTAAATCTGGCGGAAAATCAAAATCATAATTTTCATATCGAGCCCATTGCAAGATCCCTTTTCCGGGAGATAATAAATCTACTACAATTTCTTTATCTTTAATTTTCCCTATGACTTCGTTTTTAGTAACAAATATCCCATCTTCTATAATTGGTTCTAATATTCCATCTATTTGTGCAAAAGCAGGCTTCATATCGAACAATACGAACCCTTCAGCCCTGATCTTTAACCAGATGGTTTGTACTTTGATATTTTCTGCTTGAATATGAGAAGTTTTGGAATAAGCAAGAATATTGCTTCCAGCAGAGACAATGAGAATTATAGACAAAAGACATAAGGAAATATTTACAAGTAATTTTATTCCCGATAGCTGATTCATTTATTCAGTTGTTTTCTTTCTTCTTATAAATGCAGGAGTTTCAAAATTACCTATATCGATACTTTCGCTATCAATATTAAGTACTTTCATTTTTTTACTTATTTGAGCAGATTTGTCAAAACCAGCGGCAATTACAGAAATATAGATCTCATCTGTAAGTGATTCGTCTATTGCTGTACCAAAGATTATATTTGCATCAGGAGAAGCCGATTCGGTTATTACTTTTGTGGCTTCATCTACTTCAAACAGTGTGAGGTCTTTGCCTCCCGTGATGTTGTAGAGAACTCTGTCTGCTCCAGTCAAAGAAAATTCCAATAGTGGGCTTTTTATTGCTGCTCTTGCAGCTTCTGTTGCTCTATTTTCTCCATGCCCGTTTCCCATGCCGAGCCATGCTGTTCCGGCATCTTTAAGTGTTGTTTTAACATCTGCAAAGTCTACATTGACCAGACCTGGCATTGTAATAAGATCTGAGATGCTTCTTACTGCATGATACAATATATTATCTGCTAATTTGAAGGCGTCGTTGATCGTAGTTTTTTTATCCACGAGTTTTAATAATCTGTCGTTTGATATTGTTATGACAGTGTCTACCCCCGGTGTAAGCTCTTTTATTCCATTTTCTGCAACTTCCATTCTTTTTCTTCCTTCAAATTTAAAGGGTTTTGTTACTATTGCTATTGTGAGGATGTTCATTTCTTTTGCAATGGATGCTATAATAGGGGAAGCCCCAGTACCAGTACCTCCGCCCATACCAGCTGTGACAAATACAAGATCGGTACCCTCTAAAATTTTTTTAAGCTCTTCCTTGCTTTCCTCCGCAGATATCTTTCCTATTTCAGGATAAGAACCTGCACCCAATCCTCCCGTTGTTCTTGCGCCTATCTGCACTTTTTTTTCTGCTTTGTTTAATGCAAGTACCTGTACATCAGTGTTTATTGCGATAAATTCTACTCCTTTTATTCCTTCATCCATCATTCTATTTATGGCATTGCTTCCTCCGCCACCAATACCTATTACACGAATTTTTGCTTGGGCGCTTACCCACGGATCTAGCATTATTATCAGCCTCCTTTATTAACCAAATATATCTTTTATCCAAGATAAATGTTTTAAAAAGTCCATCTTCTTGTGTTTTGCCATCTCGTTTTCTATTGCAAACTTTATGAGACCTACGCTAGTGGAATATGCAGGGCTGTGTAGAAATTCTGCAATTGCAAAATTTCCATCTGGATAACCAATTCTAGCAGGAATTTCAATAATTTCACTTGCTCTTTCAACAAAATTTTTAAGTAGAGAGCATCCTCCAGTAATAACAATACCGGCAGGAATATTATTCCAGTATCCTGACTTCATCAATTCCAAGCGTATACCTTCCAATATTTCATCGGATCTTGAAGTAATGATATTTCCAATAAAATCTATAGACACTTTTCTTTTTTCGGTGCTACCAAATTTATCTATTTCTATTTCACCTGTTGGGTTATTATTCTCTGTCTCAACAAAACCATGATTTTTTTTAATTGATTCTGCTTCCTCTAAAGGTATCCTCAATCCGTATGCAATATCTTTTGTAATATATTCTCCCCCAATTGGCAGTACTGAGGTATGAGCAATATTCCCGTTTGCAAAAATTGCAAGATCACCTGTACCTGCACCAATATCCAGTAGAGCAACACCCAATTCCTTTTCTTCTTCATTAATTATTGCACATGATGATGCAAGGGATTGGAGCACAAATCCGTTTAACTCGAGATCTGCCATGCGAATGCATTTTTTAATGTTGTGGAGCGACGTTGTAGAACCCGTTATAATATGTACTTCTTCTTCTAATTTTATACCCGACATACCAATCGGGTTTCTTATTCCATCTTGGCCATCAATAATAAACTGTCTTGGTAATACATGGACAATGTCCTGATTTGGTTGAAGTAAAAGTACTTTTGCAGATTCTTCTACTCGTCTTATATCTTCTTTTGTTATTTCTCTTCCTTCTTTTGATATGACAATTATGCCTTTATTGTTTAGCGAATATACATGATTTCCGCTTATAGAGACGTAAACAGGCGTAGCTTTTTTGCCAGCCATTGTTTCAGCCTGTTTCTTGGCTGCTGTAATGGCTTCGGCAGCTTTGTTCAAATCTGTTACTATTCCTTTATTTATACTTCTACTGGGAACTGACCCTACGCCAATAATGGAAGGACGTTCATCCGTCACTTCAGCTATGAGAAATTTTATAGTGCTGCTTCCTAAGTCAAGTGCAGAAATAATTTTTTCGTTCACTTTTCCCTCCATTTAATTATAGCTTGTTCTTTGTATTGCAAATTTATTTCTTTTATTTTATATATTTCCTCATTGAATAATTCTATTACTTTTTTATATTCTTGCAACTTTTTTTTATAATCTCCTTTTTCCATTATAACAAGGATTTTATTTTTATCATAAAATGCAATCATTTTATTTTCTACAGAAAATTTATCCACTGTATCAAGTATATTCAAATCGTTTAGATTAACAAACAACAAGATGAAATTTTCATTCCAACTTTTGCTTGTGAAATCAGCAAAAAAGTTATTTTCTAACTCCTCTTTTTTGTTTATAATATGTCCTTTGGATGAGATTGCAAAATCTCTATCTGAAAAATGGATAGTACCAAATATTGTTTCATTATAAAATACGTCAACACTGAGGAGCTTCCTGTGAATTTCTGCCGGGATTTTTAACTGATATACAGAATATAAGATACCTACTTTTTTAAATATATCATCAAGATCGATCTCTATGTTACTATAAACCCGTATGCGCTCTGCCGGGAGAAGTGGGGACAGGAGTATAAGTAAGAGGATAACAGTTATAATTAAAAGGATGAGTTTTTTCATTTACCTCTTTTTAATGCTTCTTTAACGATGTAGGCAGTGAGATTGTCAAAGGTTATTCCGTCCGCTTTTGCAGCATCTGGAACTAAACTTGTTTCAGTAAATCCAGGTATCGTGTTTGCTTCCAGGGCGAATGGTATATTGTTTGCAACAATAAAGTCTATTCTTGCGAAATCTCTAAGGCCAAATTCTTCGTAGATTAATATAGCATTTCTTTTTGCTTTGTCGTATATATTTTTAGGAATTCGTGCTGGAATGATGTGGCGTGACATTCCGGGTACATACTTTGATTCGTAATCATAGAATTCATTTTCTGGTGCAATTTCGATAATTGGAAGCACTTTAATATTGTTCCCGTTTCCTATAATTGATACGGTAATTTCTTTTCCATCGAGAAATTCCTCTATAATGACAGTATCGCTAAATGCGAATGCTTTATCTAATCCTTTTTTAAAGGTTTTTTCATCGTTTACTATGCTTATGCCTATTGTAGAACCTTGGTCAACTGGTTTTACAACGAGCTTATTGCTTCTTAGGTAATGTGCAATTTCTTTGAATAGGACTTTTTCTTTCTTCTTGATTGGATAGTAGTTGGCCGTTTCGATTTTTTGAGCTGTCAAAAGTTGCTTTGTTATAAGCTTATTCATGCAGATGGCACTGGCAAGTACGTTAGAGCCAGTATATGGTATATTTGCTATTTCAAGAGCTCCTTGTACAGTTCCATCTTCTCCATATTTTCCGTGTAGTGCAACAAAAACAACGTCAGGGGCAAAATTCTCTAAAATCTTCTCTAATTTGCCTTTGAAATCAAATGTTTTTACAATAAATCCATTTTTTTTAAGGCTTTTAGCAATTGCTTTTCCACTTCCAATAGATACTTCTCTTTCTTCTGAAAAGCCACCATATAAAACTAGTATTTTTTTATTCATTTTAGCTTCTAAAATTGCCTGCAAGTTTTATTTCGAGCTCCAGGACAAGATCTTTTTTTCTGTGCACTTGTTGTTGTGCCTTCCTTATCAGATGTATTACATCTGATGCTGTTGCTTTTCCTAGATTGATTATAAAATTTGCATGCATATCCGATATCATTGCATCTCCTACTCTTAGACCTTTACAATTTGTTTCTTCCAATACTTTGCCGGCATATGTCGTAGGCGGATTTTTGAATATGCTACCTGCACATGGATAATCTAGAGGTTGGTGCTCTTTCTTTATCTTACTGAATATTTCCACTTTTTTTCTGATTTCTACTGGATCTTGATTTTCTAAAACTAAGAATGCGTCCAGAAGAATTAGTGGTTCGTTTTGTAAGATACTGTACCTATAGTTAAATTTTAGGTCATCATGGTACAGCTTGTATATCTTTCCATTCATTCCAATTACAGTGACGTATTTTATGAATTTACTTATAAAGTGAGAATTACTGCCGGCATTCATTACAATAGATCCACCAATTACACCTGGAATCTTGGCTGCGAATTCTATTCCTCCAAGTCCTTTCTCCATTGATTTATTAATTAATTCTTGCAGGGATATCCCTCCCTGTGTAATGATTGTATTTCTATCGAATTGAATATTTTTCATTTTATTGGCGATTTGGATTACTACTCCATCTATTCCATTATCCGAAACAAGCAGATTTGTTCCATTTCCTACTGCCATTATGGGTAGTTTGTTCTTCTTTGCCCATTCAATAATATTTTTTATATCTTCAAAATTTTCTGGTTTGCAAAAGATTTGTGCTGGCCCTCCGATATGAAAAGAGGTATGGTTTGCCATTGGTTCGTTTTCAATCACTTCACTCTTCACTACTTCACGAAGTTTATCAATGCTTCTTCTCACATGTTACTCCTTTTAAAAATCTTATTAAAAAAGGAGAAAAATTTTCTATATCTCCTGGTCCTAATAATACTATTAAATCATTTCTTTTCAAGATTTTTCTCAATATCCGTGTTACATCCTCCAATTGTTTCCCATAGTATACTTCTTTTTTTTCATTTTTTTCTTTAATCCATTTATTTATTACACTGCCATTAATACCTTTTATGGGGGCTTCAAAAGCAGGATAAATATCTGTAGATATGATAATGTCGGCATAGTGAAACGGTTTGGCAATGTTTTGCTTGAGTTCATTTACTCTGCTATATCTGTGAGGTTGGAATACTGCGATGATTCTTTTGCTTGGGAAATGTTTTTTTATTGCATTAAGCGTTGATTCAATTTCTGTTGGATGGTCAGCATGGTCGTCAATTACGGTAATACCCCCTATTTCTCCTCTTATTTTCATTCTTCTGTTTGGCATGGAAAAACTTTTTAAAGAGGTTAATGTGTCTTTAATTTTTATTCCAGAAAGATGTGCAACAGAAATTGCAGCAAGTACGTTGAGTACGTTTTTATCTCCGTAAGAAGGGAGAAATCCTTTTCCTATAAATTTTCTTAAGTAAAACAGATCGAATTCTGTTTCTGATGCAGAATATTTGATGTTTGTTGCAAAAATATTTGCTTTTTTGTTCTTTATACTGTAAAAGAATGTGTTTGTATCTGAGAGGTTTGCAATAGAAAAGACATTTTTGTCGTCTCCGCATATTACCTTTTTTTCTGACTTATCTTGAAGTGTTTTGAATGCTTGCTTTAAATTTTTGAAGCTATTTTGGTATGCTCCAAGATGATCCTTGTCGATATTTGTTATTACAAGGATTTTAGGTTTGAAAAAAAGAAAAGATCTGTCACTTTCATCCGATTCGATAACAAATAATTTCGCAGTTTTATCAAATGAATCAAATTTTTCTTCTCCTCCACCTATATAGACGTTGGTTTTTTTGCCGTTTTCTTTTAAAATATGCCCAATAAGTGCCGTTGTAGTTGTTTTACCATGAGTGCCTGATACTACTATGGTTTTAAATTTTTTTGTAATTTCGGCAAGCGCTTCTCCCCTTTTCTTAATTGTAATGCCTAATTTTTTTGCTTGAATTAATTCCTCATTTGAAGAAGGTATTGCTGAAGAGTAAATTACAAGATCAATACTTTTATTTATGTTGTTTTTATTGTGACCTATGTAAATATTAATTCCTTTATTTTGCAATTTTTCTGTTTTTCTGTTGCTTTTTATGTCTGAACCAAAAACTTTATTACCGAAATCTTTGAGTAAAAGTGCAAGCTTGTTCATTCCTGCACCACCAATGCCTATAAGAAATATTTTACTCATTTATTTTGCTCCTAACTTCATCGTATATAAGTTCTTCACTATTCTCTGGGAATATTCCTTCCGTATTATTTTTCATTGTTTTTATTTTATCGGGATGTGTGAGATAGTAAATGATTTTATTCAGCAGCATGTTCTCTGATAGTTCTGATTCTTTTATAAGCTCTATGCATCTTTTGCTTTTAAGAAAAAGTGCATTTTTTTCTTGATGATTGTCTCTGGCGTGTGGGTATGGTATGATAATTCCCGGAACTCCCTTTCTCGTTAATTCAGTAAGAGTCATTGCTCCAGCTCTTGATACTGCAAAATTGGCTGCTCCAATGGCATATTCTACCTCTTCTAAATATGGTATTATTTTTACTCTTGGTGGAAGAGCTTTATTTTTTTTAGTTATAACATGGTAATCTCGTTCTCCTGTTATAAATATGATTTGAATATTTCTATTCTTAAATAAAAGTTTTTTTATGATATTTGAAAATATGTTGTTTATTTTTTTTGCTCCTCCGCTTCCTCCAAGAACGAGGAGTGTAGGTTTATCGTCAAACTTGAAGAAATTTAATGCATCTTTTCTTTTTATGTTAACAATTTTCTTTCTTATAGGATTGCCGGTAAAAACTGTTTTTCTTCCGTCAAAGAAGCCATAAATATCAGGGAATCCCATAAAGATCGTCTTGCTTTTTTTTGCAAATAGTCTATTAGCACGGCCTGGTACAATGTTTTGTTCATAAAGAAATACGGGTATATTTTTTGTTATTGCCGCAAAGACTATGGGTGCTGAAACATATCCGCCAGCTCCAATTACTGCATCAATATTTTCTTCTCTTAATGTGTGATATGCCTCTTTAATTCCTATACTTGCTTTGTGCACAAATTTTGAAAACTTTTTTGGACTAAATTCTAACGCAGCAGATTCTATTGTTCTTGTATAAAGTTTGTGTGTTTTATATATATTTTCTTCTTTACTGTTTTTTCTTCCAACGAGAACAACTTTATCTCCGTTTTTTATAAATGTTTTTGCGATTGAAATAACTGGATAAATATGACCTCCCGTTCCTCCGCCTGCAATAAGTATTTTCATTTCATTCACCACTCTTTTTCGCTATGTTTATAAGAATGCCAATGCCGGTAAGATTTGCTAACATACTGTTGCCACCGAAACTTATGAATGGCAATGTGATACCAGTAACGGGAAGTAATCCTATATTTGTTGATATATTTATCAAAGCAGAAAGTGCAATACTTAGAGTAATACCTACTGCTAATAACCTGGGAAAGGTGCTTCCCGTATTTTTTGCAATTTTGAACCCTGTATATATCAGTGCAATAAAGAGAGCTATTATTACAGTACACCCTATAATGCCAAATTCTTCTGCTGTGATAGCGAATATAAAATCTGCGGTTTTTTCTGGAAGCTTTCCGTATTTGAACATGCTTCTCATGAAACCTGTGCCGATTATTCCACCTCTTGCAATTGCCCTGAATGATTGGAGTGCCTGATATCCTTCACCTGTAGGGGCACTATAGGGATTAAGGAAAAAAACTATTCTTTCTTTCCAGCTTTGGTTATTTATTATAAATATGGCTCCTAAAATTACTGTAGGAACCGAAACAATGCAGAAATCTATTAGCTTCATTCCGCTAACCAATAATAATGCTCCGCATGTCAGCATTATTATTGCCCCACTTCCCATATCGGGCTCTATAATTACGAGTCCCGATATAAGAATTACTATTCCAAGAAGAATTATGTATATTTTCTTGTTATAATCTTCTTTTAATCTTGTGGAAACTACTTTTGAAATAAATATTGAGAGAACGAGAGAAACATATTGTGAAGGTTGAATTGCAAATGGTAGCCCTACATATAGCCATCTTCTTGATGTTTCTCCGGTTGTGAAGAAAAGAGATATTAAAATGAGGAAAAATAAAACAGTGGAAATGTCTTTAAGTTTTGTATGATTGAAATATGAAAATAAAATAAGAGAAGCTGTACCGATACCTACGTATAAGAGCTGTTTGTAGAAGATTGTCAGGGATAGACTAGTTGATGTAGACGGGCTTATACTAAAATTCATAAGCAATCCTATCCCGACAAGAGCGTATGCAAAAAATAACAATGCACGTATATTAGATGTTTTTTGTTCTTTATTCATAGGCTATTTACAATTTTTTTGAATTTATCTCCTCTGTCTTCAAAATCTTTAAACATATCAAAACTTGCACAGGCCGGGGAAAGTAGGATGGTGTCTCCCTGATGTGCAATTT
Source organism: Caldisericota bacterium (assembly GCA_003650285.1). Classification (GTDB taxonomy): domain Bacteria; phylum Caldisericota; class Caldisericia; order Caldisericales; family Caldisericaceae; genus UBA646. Next base: position 32,998 of record QMOQ01000003.1, read on the forward strand.
TTTTTGCTAGCTCTACTGCTTTTTCTAATGTTGATGCAAATACGATATTATTAAAACCTTGATCGATAGCATTATTTGCTATTTCAGCAGCAGTTTCCCCTGTGACGACAAGTTTTCTTAATTTATTTGGAAACAATCTTGCAAGCTCTGTGAAATCGTTATTTTTACTACTTCCTCCAGCGATGAGAATAATTTTACTATGAAATGCATTTAGAGCCTGTATCGTGGAATCTGGTGTTGTGGCTTTCGAATCGTTTATGTATGATACGCCATCTAATTCTCTGACTTTTTCAAGTCGATGTGGCAACCCTTCGAATGTTTCTATGCCTTTTTTGATTGTTTCATTATCTATTTTAAGGAGTTTTGCAGAAAGAATAGCCGCCAGAACATTACTGATGTTATGTTTTCCGAGGAGACGAATGGATTCAATGCTTATAATTTCTTCTTCTTTTTCTTCATTTTTAAAGATGATTTTGTTATTTTCCAGGAATACGCCTTTTCGTACAGGAGTTGTCCTGCTGAAGTAGAATATCTTGCTGTTAATATCTTTTTCTAATCTTTTTGATATAGCGTCATCGGCATTTAATACAGCAAAATCTGTGGATATCTGATTTTTGAAAATTCTTTTTTTGTATTTTAAATACTCTTCCATATCTTTGTATCTATTTAGGTGATCTTCAGAAAAATTGAGAAACACTGATACTTTTGGATGAAAATCCTCTATTGTTTCTAATTGAAAACAGCTTGTTTCGAGTATAGCAATATCAGGGTTTGGATTGTTTAATAGAAGTTCTGAATACGGAGTACCTAAATTTCCCCCTGTTATGCTGTTGTAAGGTGCATAGTAAAATATGTTGCCAGTAAGTGCTGTTGTGGTGCTTTTTCCATTGGTACCTGTTATGCTTATTATTTGAGTAGTTGATGTTGTTTTGTATGCAAACTCCATTTCTCCAATATACGGGATACGATATTTTTCTATTTCTTTCACTATTTTTGTTTGCAAAGGAACACCTGGTGAAATTACTGCCATTTCGAAATTTTTAATTTTATCAAATGAATGTATTCCAAATTCAAATTCTATATTGTTTTTGCGAAGCATTATTTTTGGTTTTTCAAATTCATTTCCATCGCTATTTTCTGTGACAAATGGCTCAAAGCCTTGTTTTTTTGCAAGCAGAGCTGCATAAATACCACTTTTCCTTGCTCCTACAATTAGTATTTTTTTCATTAGGTCCTCACAAAATTGTTACCGTGAAAATACACGCGACAAGCGTAATTAGCAAGAATCTGTAATCTATTTTTAATTCGCTCCAGCCAGATTTTTCAAAATGGTGATGGATTGGTGCCATTTTGAAAAATCTTTTTCCGTGAGTCAGCTTGAAGTAAGAAATCTGGATGATTACCGAAAGTGTTTCTATGACGGGGATTATAGCCATAATTGGGAGTAACAGTTCTGAATTATTTATGATACCCATAGCTCCAAAGAGTCCCCCTAATGCCAAAGATCCTGTATCTCCCATAAAAACAGCTGCTTTTGGCCTGTTGAACCAGAGATAAGCAAGAAGAGCTCCGATAATAATCGATGAAATTGTTTTGGTGGCTATATTCCCTATTATTATAAATGTAAAGAACAGCGGGATTGATAAACTTCCAAGTAACCCATCGATTCCATCTGTGAGATTAAAAGCATTGGACGAGCCAACCATAATGAGCAGGTATAAAATAAAATACGATATATTTCTCATTTGAAGTGACCATGTCCTTATACTCACTGTTGTGCTGATTAAATCTTTTCCAATAATAAATAATAGTATAGATACGAAGATTTGAAGAATAATTTTTTTTCTTGCACTGAGCCCTAACGACTCCCCCTTTCTAGTACTTACAAAATCATCAATGAACCCGATTAACCCATTGAGGAGTAAAGCTAAGTATAGAAATAAAAATGTTTTGTTATAGTAGAAAGGAAGAAACAGCGCTGGAATAATCAAGAAGATAATCCCACTGGCGGTTGGTGTCCCTTTTTTTGTTTTATGCTCTCTTGGTCCTTCTTTTCGAATAAATTGAGTGAATTTTATTTTTTTGAGCCATGGTATTGCAATCAAAAAAAGAGGCATTGCCACTGAAAACGATATTAGTATATATAATAGCAACATTTTATCCATTTTTTATTTTCCAAACCTTTTTTTGAGGATTTCTACAATTTCTTCCATTTTCATATCCCTTGAACCTTTGATGAATATAACAGAATTTTGGCAAATTTTCAATTCTTTTATGAATGTCCTGGCTTTTTCCATGCAGGTGAATGCGATTCCTTGTTCTATACCGTTTAATTTGGCACCTGACAAAATATCTTCGGCGTATTTACCGATGCTTATTAATAATTTTGGTTTCACTCTGGCAATGCTTTCTCCTGTTTTTTTGTGAAGTAATTTTGCATTTTTCCCGAGTTCGAGCATGTCCCCAACGACAATAATTAGAGGGGCTTTATGTTTTGTGAATCGCGAAAGATTTGCTACAAGCGAAACGGGGTTTGAATTGTATGTTTCATCAATAATTGTAATGCCTCTCGAAAGAAGCATACTTGTTCCCCTTCCCTTTGCTGGTGTAAATGTTTTTAAAACTGCTATCGATTTGTTTATAGGAATTCCTGCAATTATACCAAGTGACAAAGATGCCAGCATATCATATAAAAAGTGTATTCCAGAGAACGGAAACTCATCAACATAGCATTTGTTTTTATAACAAAATTTTATTTTCATATATTGTTCTGTTGATTCTATTATATTTCCTCTTACTTCTCCGTTTCTCTTTGTGCTGAAATATAGAGCATCTGTTTTATTGCTCAATCTTTGTATTAGAGGGTCATCGCCGTTGAGTATTATTTTCCCATTATTTTCTTTAACAAACTGTATTAGTTTGAATTTTTCTTGCGCAACGCCTTCTCTATTTTTTAAAAATTCTAAATGAGAGTCTCCAATGTTTAGCAAAAGAGCAATATTTGGTTGCAAGACTTTGTTTAGTGTGTCCATATCCCCTCTTTTTTGGATTCCCATTTCTACTACAAGATAATCTTCATCTCCGTTTGTATCGTTTAAAAGAAATAGAGGGATTGATATCTCTGTGTTTGCGTTTCCTTTTGTTGCCGCGATATTAAATTTTTTTGCAAGAATAAGACTTATCATTTCTTTTGTTGTAGTTTTGCCGGCACTTCCTGTTATGCCTATGATTTTGTTTTGGAATTTTTTCCTTGCTAATTCCCCGGCGGATAAAAGAAAGTTTTTTGTTGACTCTACTTTGTATACAAAAGTATCTTTGAAAAAATTGTTATTATATGGCTTTTGTATTGCAATACCTTTTGCTCCTCGTTGTATTGCGTCAGAGATAAAATCATGACCGTCTACTTTTTGGCCCTCCAGTGCAATAAAAAAACTTCCGCTTTTTATATTTCTGCTGTCGACTGAAAAATGGGTAAAATCATTTACCCGTTTACCCTTCCAGCTTCCTGCTATATTATTGATGATTTCATCAGTTTTGATTATCATTCAAAACCTCTTTTGCATATTCTGAATCATTTAAATAGATGATCTTGTTTTTGTAATGCATTTCATTTTCGTGTCCTCTGCCAAGCAGGGCTATTATGTCATTATTTTGCATTGTTTTTATTGCTGCTTTTATTGCTTTTTTTCTGTCTAAAATAATTTTCGTATTGTTACTTGCTCCCTTTTGTACATTTTTTGCAATTTTTTTCGGGTCATCACTTCTTGGATCATCTGTGGTTATAATAACGAAATCGCTCAGAGCCGAGGCTATTTTTCCTATTTCCATGCTCTTCTTTTCAGTTGACCATCCAACTGCGCCAATTACTGTAATAATGTGTCCCTTCTTGATGTTGTTTAGAAATGATAGCACTTTTTTTATTTCAGCAGGATTGTGTGCAAAATCAATAATGATTATGCCTTTTTTTGTCTTTATAATATCCATTCTTCCAGGTATTGTAGGTATGTCTTTTGCAAATTTTTGAAGCTTAGATAGACTGATGCCTTCTTCGATTGCAAAGGCTGAAGCAGCAAGAAAATTATAAAGATTAAATTCACCACCCATATTGAGGGAAAAAGGTGCTTTTTTCTTATCGTTGTACTGCAGGATAAATTTGGTTTCTTCTATTCCAACTTTCTCTACAAAAGCTTTGTAGTTTGCCTTGTTTATTATTCCAAAGAGCACGGGATTAATTGATATTTTTTTAAATTTTTCATAAAAAGGAGTATCTGCATTTAAGAATATTTTTCCTTTATAGTTTTCAAAAAACGATACTTTTGTTTGAATATAATTTTCTAGTGTCTTATGGATATCTAAATGGTCTTCTCCTAAAAAAGTAAGGATTTTATTATAAAAAATTAACCCTTCGATGCGATGGTGCAGAATAGCAAATGAAGAAACTTCCATGAATACGTATTTAACATTTTCCTTTACTGCTTTGTATAGAAATCTATTTAGGGGAAACGCATCAGGTGTAGTAGGCGGAAAGGAATCTTTCCTGACAAATTTATCACCTATCCCCTCTCCTATTGTGCCAATAAATCCGGATTTTATGTCAACATTATTAAAAAGTTTATAAAGTAGATAGGACGTTGTTGTTTTGCCGCTTGTTCCTGTAATTCCTACTAATTTTAGCTTCTGGGACGAAAATCCGAAAAAAGCACTGGATAAGAGAGCGTAGGTTTTTCGAGAGTTATCTGTTTCGATAATTAGCATATCAGGGGAATGTTTTATACTTTTTTCAGTTACTATTCCAATAGCTCCTTTCGTGATTGCCTCTTCAATCTTTTCGTGGGAATCGAAGGTAATGCCTTTTATTGCAACGAATAGGTCTCCTTTTTTTACTTTTCTTGAATCAATTTGAATATTTTTGATGGGAACCTCTATGTTTCCATGTACGTGCAAAGAAGGGAATAAATTTTTTATCTGTTTTCCATTCATTAGTGAGGTATCCTCAAATATTTTATAATGAAAGATGCAATTTTTTGAAAGAGTGGTGCTGCTATATAAAGGGAATAACTGGGTTTTTCTGTCTCTTCGATTATTGTGAGGATTACGACCTCAGGATCATTTGCGGGCACGATACCACAAAAACTGTAGATTAATTTAGTATCCGAGTACCCGCCGTCTTGAGAGGGTTTTTGTGCTGTTCCTGTTTTTCCTGCTATTGCATATCCTTCTATTTTTGCTTGCGGAACACCTTTGTCACTAACTACCTCTTTTAGAGCAGTCATTACTTCATTTGCAACTTTTGGTGAAAGTACCGTTTTTTTTGCTGTTGGTGAAAAATTATAAATTACGTTGTTTTTATGGTCTGTTATTTTTTTTATTATAGTAGGTTTCATTTCTATTCCGCCGTTTGCAATTGCGGAAAAAGCTGTGATTAACTGTATTGGCGTTACTGCTATCCCTTGCCCAAAGGACATTGTTGCAAGTTCTACTTTTCCTACATTTTCTACATCGGTCAGGATTCCTTTTTCTTCTCCGGGAAGTTCGATATTTGTAGATTTGCCAAACCCAAATTTTGTTAGATAATTGTATAATTTGGTTTTTCCTAAGTTGAGGCCTATTTCTACAAAGGCTACATCGCAGGAATTTCTCATAATTTCGTTTAACCCATGTTCTTCTCCGTGGGTTTGCCAGCAATGCAGGACTCTATTCTTTACGTTTATGTATCCATTGCAATAAAAATCATCATCTGTATGGAGCGTTTCTTCTTCTAAAGCTGCTGCAGCAATTATTGGTTTTAGTACTGAGCCAGGCTCATAATTTATCTGGATTGCTCTATTTATCACATTGTTATTGTTTATTTCAGCAAGATTATTTGGGTTAAAATTAGGATATGATGCCATGCCTAAGATTTCTCCTGTTTTTGGGTTCATTACAATTACAACTCCACTTTTTGCATTTGTTTCCTGGATAGTCTCTATGAGATTTTTTTCAATTTGGTATTGTATATTAATATCTATAGTCAGTTGTACCGTATTGCCTTTTTGGGGATCTATTGCAAATGTTGAGTAGCCTGGGAGTATTGGCTTACTTGAATTTGACGGAAAATAAAGGCTTCCATCAATTCCTTTTAGATAATTGTTAAATTTGTATTCTATTCCACTCAGGCCTTGTTCATCTGTTCCTATAAATCCAACGATGTTTGACGCTAACGAATTATACGGGTAGACCCTCTTCTTTGTAGGCGTAATTGCTATACCATTTTGTATGTTTAGAGATCTAAGTGCATTTTTTTGTTCATTATCAAGTGAAGTGCTGATTCTTACATACACAGACTGGTTATGCAAAAGGGAATAAAATTTTTCTTCATCAATTCCCACTATTTCAGGTATCTTGCTTAGTTTAGATTTTTTATCTTCTTCGCTGAGTTTAGATGGGTTTATATCTAATTCCCATGTATCTTTGCTCAGAGATAGGGGTGTATTGTCTCTATCTACGATTTCTCCTCTTTCTGCTTTAATTGATATGGCGCCAAAATCAAGCTGAGAACCAATTTCTGCAACATATGCCTCCCTGTTTATCACTCCCATAAATAAATGTTTTATAAATATTGCTCCAAAAAGAAACACAATAATGAGAAATAAAATTGACAGTTTTTGGATGAATTTTTCTTCTTTATTTTCCATTAGTGCTAATTTCTATTATATAAAAAGAGTCGGGCTCTTTCATCTCATATTTCCCACGTGCTAATTTGTCAATTTCAATTGGGGAACTTTTGTCGAGAAGTCTTATGTTAAGCTCTTCATTTTTTGACTGCAGGACAGATACTTGAGCGCCAAGCGTTTCTTTTAATTTTTCTAATCTGATTGTTTTTAAGTAAGTTATTCCGTATAATGCCAAAAGCAAAAGAACTATAAGTACAAGTAATAAATATCTTTTCATAATTTTTTAGCTCCTCTTAACTTTGCGCTTCTCGATCGAGGATTTCGAGATATTTCCTCAGGTGTCGGTTTTATCACTTTTTTGTTAAGAATGTGCAGCTCCTCGCTTTGCTTGAAATATGTTTTTATAAGTCTATCTTCTAAAGAGTGGTATGAGATAATTGCAACTCGTCCATTTTTAGCTAAGATTTGTGGAAAGCTTTCTAAAAACTTTTCAAGATTTTCCAGTTCTTTGTTGACTTTGATCCTTAGAGCTTGAAATGTCCTGGTAGCAGGGTGGATTTTTTGCCATTTATGAGGGTACGCTTTTTTTATTATTTCTGCAAGTTCTGTTGTTGTTTTTATAGTTTTTAATTTCCTGTAATTTACAATTTTTTTTGCTATTTTTCTTGAAAATCGTTCTTCTCCATATTTGTATATTATGTCTGCTATTTCATATTCAGGAAAGCTATTTATTATTTCTAGCGCTGTTGTTCTTTCCTCACGATTCATCCTCATATCTAATGGGCCTTCTCTCTTAAAACTAAAACCTCTTTCTTCTATTTCTATTTGCAAAGAAGAGATTCCCAAATCAACAATTATTTTATTTACCCCAGTGACGTTATGCTCTTTTGTAATATTTAATATATCAGCGAAATTGCCATGTATTAGAGTAAAATTGGTTTTAATCGAAGATAATCTTTTTTTTGCTGTATCTAAAGTTTCTTTGTCCCTGTCTATGCCATATAAATGTCCAAATTTATTGACATGCGAGAGAATTTTCTCGCTATGCCCGCCTTCCCCTATGGTGCAATCCATGACGATGTCTTCCTTCTTAATGTCGAGAAGGTCTATAGCTTCATTTATTAAAACAGGCGTATGGTATATTTTCATCATTGTTATAATTATAACATTATCTAATATTTAAAAAAAATCCCTAAGCAAGGAATAAGCCGGATTCTGTTCTCTCAAGTAGAGAGACGATGATCATTTATCTATGCAGCCAACCCGATGGTTTTTGGTGGAGGCGCCCTACCATCCTATTTGGCCTTGCTTCAGGTGGGGTTTACCATACCCATCTTCATTACTGGAGATGGTGGTAGTCTTTTACACTGCCTTTTCACCCTTACTGATTTCTCAGCGGTTTATTTTCTGTGGCACTTTCCCTAGAGTTGCCCCTGCCTGGGTTTCCCAGGCACCTTACCTCCATGAAGTCCGGACTTTCCTCAAGATGCATTATGCATCTTGCGACCATCTTCCTTGCTTAGGGATTTATTTTAATTCTTCGGTATAGTATAAAATCTTTCCGCATACTTCGCATTGAATAATTTTATCCCCTCCCTCTTTTTTTAATTCTTCTGCTATTTTCAAGGGAATTTGTACTCCACAATTTTTGCAGAATCCACGATCTGTTGTTGTAATTGTTTCTTCGGGGTAATTTTCTTTTATCATTTCATATTTTTGAATGATAGTTTGTGGAATCACCTCTTTTAGTTTTGCAAATTCTTTATCTAATATTTTTACTTCTGATTTTAATTCTTTCTCAAGCTTTTTTCGCTCTTTTTTCATCTGCACAATTGTTTCTTTCATTTTTTTAACTTTTTTGCCAAGTTCTTCAGTGAGTTCATCTTTCTCGCTTATTTCACTAGTCATGAATTCTAAATTCTTTTTTAATTCATTTTGCTTTGCAATAAGCGATTCTTCGGTTTTTTTTGCTGTTTTTAGCTCCTTACTTGTCTTTAATTTATTTCCTTTTATTAACGAAGAAATGTGTTCTGATTGGGATTCGTTTTTTTCTGCTTCTATTTCAAGCTCCTTTTTCCGTTTGAGGAACCCATTTTTTGCAGATTTAATTTCTTTTATTTCTTCTTCTATCTTGCTTATTTCGTTTAAAATTTGTACTTCTGTTCCAATTTCTTTAATGCGGTGTTCTTTATTTTTTACCTTTTTTTCTTTTTGTTCAAAGTCCCAAAGCATTTTTATATACATTAAAAACCTCCGTTTAAATGGTGGGCCCGCCTGGATTCGAACCAGGAACCAATTGGTTATGAGCCAACTGCTCCGCCGTTGAGCTACGGGCCCGTCCATATGCAATCATATTCTACTCAACTTTTGATATAAGTCAAGCTTATATATCTTGGAAAGCCCTAGAATACAAGTTAAAACATTGGAGAACATTACTATAATAATTTAACGCGGTTCTTAAATTGACTTCATATAATATATCCATATAATAGGTAAGCAAAAAATATAATATATAAAGTAAATAAGTTAGGAGGCATCATGATTATAAAAGAAGGTAAAGTAATGCTTGGTATGAGATTGCAGGATGGAGAAGATTTATTAGAATCCTTAAAAACTGTGTGCAAAAATTATAAAATTGAATCTGGCATTATATTAAATGGGATAGGTATGTTGCGAAATGTAGAGATAGGTTATTGGGATGGAAATGAGTACCTTGCAAAGAACATTAAAGATCCTGTCGAGCTTGTTTCTTTGCAGGGGAATATTAGCACAACAGAAAATGATGGAGATCCAATTATTCATATCCATGTCGCACTGGCTCTTAAAGATCATACACTCATCGGTGGACATTTTATTAAAGGACAGATAAATAATACGGGAGAGATTTTTTTACAGAAATTAGACAATATCTTGCTTATACGGAAAAAAGAAAGAAATGGACTGTTAGGCCTGTTTCTTGCTTAAGTTGTACGGGAAATTATTATGATAGATATGGAAAAGGCCTACGCGCCTGGCAAAGTAGAAGAACGGATATATAAATTTTGGGAGGAGAATAAATCTTTCCATTCTGTTCCTAATTCTGATAAAATTCCTTTTGTAGTAATGATGCCGCCTCCGAATATAACTGGTAGACTTCATACGGGGCATGCATTAAATTTTACTATTCAAGATATTTTTGTGCGTTTTAACAGGATGAACGGGAGAGAAACACTTTGGCTTCCAGGAATGGATCATGCTGGTATTGCGACTCAGGCAGTTGTCGAAAGGGAGTTGCTTGCAAAAGGTATCAAGAAAAGCGATCTAGGGCGAGATAGATTTGTGGAGAAAGTTTGGAAATGGAAAGAAAAATACGGAGGAACTATTCTTACCCAGTTAAAGAGATTAGGAGTTTCTGCAGATTGGAGCAGACTGCGTTTTACACTGGATGACAGATATAAAGAAGCAGTTAAAGAGGCATTTGTCTGGTATTATGAAAAAGGCCTACTTTACAGAGGCGAGAGGATTATAAATTGGTGTCCTCACTGTCATACGGCACTTTCTGATATTGAAGTTGAGTATGAAACTTCAAAAAGTAAGCTATATTATATTAAATATCCGTTTAAGGAAAATGCTAATAATGGAATTGTTGTTGCTACAACACGACCTGAAACGATGTTAGGAGATACTGCAGTTGCTGTGTCTCCCGATGATGATAGATATAAAAAACTTGTCGGTAAAACAATTATACTTCCTTTAGTTGGGAGAGAGATCCCCATTGTGAGCGATAAAGGAGTAGATAAAGAATTTGGTACAGGTGCTGTAAAAGTTACTCCTTCTCACTCTGCTGATGATTTTGAAATCGCTAAAAGGCACGATCTTCCATTTGTTAATATCATAAACGGAGAAGGAAAGATGTTCAATGTACCTGATAAATATTTAGGTCTTTCAGTGATGGAATGTAGAAGTGTCCTGGTAAAAGATTTGAAAGAGATTGGCTGTCTTGTAAAAGAAGAAGGTTTTGAAAACTCTGTGGGACATTGTCAACGCTGCGATACTGTTGTAGAACCTCTTCTTTCAAAGCAGTGGTTTATTAAAATGGAAATGCTTGCAGATAAAGCATTGCAGGTAGTGAAAAATGGAGACATAAAAATTATTCCATCCAAGTGGGAAAAAGTTTATTATGATTGGTTGAATAACATAAGAGATTGGTGTATAAGTAGACAGCTTTGGTGGGGGCATCGAATTCCTGCGTATTATTGCAAAGATTGTGGTGAGGTAATTGTATCCAGAGAAGAAGTAAAAAAATGCACAAAGTGTGGGAGTACTAATATTGTTCAAGATGAAGATGTATTGGATACATGGTTTTCTTCTGCCTTGTGGCCTTTTGCGACACTGGGTTGGCCGGAAAAAACTATTGACTTAAATTATTATTACCCGACTATGTTGCTTGTTACCGGATATGATATCCTTTTTTTCTGGGTGGCAAGAATGATTATGAGTGGTTTAATATTTATGGGGAATAAGCCTTTTGGCACTGTTTTGCTTCATGGTTTAGTAAGGGATGAAAAAGGTAGAAAAATGAGCAAGTCTTTGAAAAACAATATAGATCCCATAGATATAATTAATAAATATGGTACAGATGCACTGCGTTTTACAATGGCTTATCTCACAACAGCAGGGGGGCAAGATATAAATCTTTCTGGTGAAAAGCTCACTGCAAGTAGAAATTTTATGAATAAAGTATGGAATGCATCTAGATTTGTTGTCATGAACTTAGAAGAATTTAATCCGCTTAAATTTGATAGTAAGAATATACATTTGGAACTTGAGGATATATGGCTGCAAAGTAAACTGAACCGTGTTCTTAAACGACAAGCAGAACTTCTTTCTCAGTACGAGTTGGGCGAGGCTTCTAGAGAATTATATGATTTTGTCTGGAAAGAATTTTGTGACTGGTATATAGAAATTTCTAAAGTTCGTCTTTATAGCGATGATAAAGTAAGGAAAGAAGAAACACAGTTTCTTTTGTGGGATGCATTGAATAAAATTTTAAAAATGCTTCATCCTTTTATTCCGTTTGTTACAGAAGAAATATTCTCTTATCTTCCGCATAGAGAAAAAGCTCTTATTGTAGCAGGTTTTCCTGGTTATGACGAGGGAAAAATTGATAAAGAGTCAGAGAAAAAGGCAGAGTTCATCTTTTCTGCTGTAAGAAGCATTAGAAATCTGAAGGCAGAATTTGATATTCCAACTACTCGGCCGATTAAAGTCTCTTTTAGGACAGAGGATGATGAACAAAGAAAACTTCTTTTACAAGAAAAAACAAAAATTATGAAGATTGCTTTTTTGAGTGATTTGAGATTTACAGACTCTAGGCCATCTCGAACTGTAAAAAGTGTTGTATCTGGGACAACATTTTATTTACATGTTGCTACTGAGATCGATGTTGAGAAGGAAAAGAAACGCCTTAATGAAAAGCTTGAATCTTTAGAAACCGAGAGGAAAAAAATTACAGGAAGATTGTACAATGAATCTTATCTTAAGAAAGCACCATCAGAAGTGATAAAAAAGGACAGGGATAGACTGGAAGAAGCAGGAAAGGAACACGTTTTAATATTGGAGCATCTTAAAGATTTGGGGGCATAGATGTTTTCTTATTCACATTCTTTAGATTATACATATTGCTTAAACAGAAATAAAAAAATATGGTTAAAATTTGGTTTTGATAGAATGGAAAACATTCTTGGAGAAATAGGTAATCCTCAAGATTTACTAAAAACTGTTCATATTGCAGGCACGAAAGGAAAAGGTTCTACTCTCTCTTTTCTTTCATTTATTTTGAGAGAAAAGTTGAAGGTAGGAGCATTTACATCGCCATCTTTAATTAACACCGGCGAAAGGATTTCTGTGAATGGGCATCTCATAATGCCTCATGAGTTTTCTCTTATTTTAGATGACCTGAGAAAGATCTATAGGATAATTTCTGTGGAAGATACACCTTCTACATTTGAGACTTTCACAATTGCATCTTTTATTTATTTTTTAAAAAAGAGAGTTGATATGGTTTTATATGAGGTAGGAATGGGAGGAAGACTTGATGCTACAAATATTATTAAAAATCCACTCGTTTCTATTATAACCGAGATAAGTTTTGATCATCAAAAATTTTTGGGAAATTCGCTCAAGGAGATTGCCATGGAAAAATCAGGCATTATTAAAAAAGGAACCCCTCTGATTATTGGAAAACAGGAAAAAGCAGTTTCTGAAATTATTGTAAGTGAGGCTTCAAGAAATAAAGTACAGTGTTTTGAATATGGAAAAGATTATTTTATTTCTGAGGTAAAAGAAAATGATAAAGGCGTTGTTTTTGATTTTCACTCACAGACTTTTCAAAGGTATTTTAAAGAGCTTGTTATTCCATTGATTGGTTACCATCAAGCAGAGAATGCTTCTTCTGCAATACAAACTGTGCTTTTGCTCGAAGATATGGGATATGAGATAAACGAGAAGGATATATATAATGGATTGGCTAAAAGTTTCTGGCCAGGGAGGTTAGAGATTGTAAGCGAAAAACCTTTCATTGTTCTTGATGGAGCACATAACAGAGCTTCTTCTGAAGCACTTGTTAGATCCTTAAAGAATAATTTTAATGAACGAATTATTTTTCTTTTTTCAATGTTAAGGGATAAAAATATAGAGGATACACTTTCTGTTCTTGCGCCTGTTGGGGAAATGTTTGTTTTAACCGAGACACCGAATTCTTATTCAAGAAGGCTTGATGTTGAAAAACTAAATAGCATTGCCAGAAAATATATTCCAACGGATAAAATTATAGTGGAAAAAACCCCAAGGAAAGCATTTGCTTTTGCAAAAAAAAATGTTGGAAACGATGGATTGCTCTGTGTTACGGGATCACTATATCTTATTGCCTATATAAGAAAATTGATGAATTATTTTGTTTTTTCAAAAAACTTGTTATAATTTTGGCATATGAACTATATAATGAATCTTTTAAGAGGAAGTTTTCCATGGATAAGTGCTCTTGATTTTGGGATTTTCTTATTAGGATCACTTGTTGTCATATTTGTTATTGCATTTTATGTTTATCGTGATAGTAATCTTCGTGGCGGGAAAAGCCTTTTGTGGGCTATATGCACAATTCTCCTTGGTGGGATATTGCCTTTTCTTTTTTATATGATAGTGCGGTCATCATATACAAAAGAGGAACTTGAGGAAGAAAAATTAAACAAGGAATTAATGCAACTGCAAAGAAATTATTATGAGTTAATGGTGAGTAAAGAAATACAGAAATGTCCAGTATGTGGAGAAGAAGTTAGTGCAGATTATATGTACTGTCCCAAATGTTTTACGCAGTTAAAAAAATATTGCGATGAGTGTAAAAAAATTGTAGATAAAAACGCAAAAATATGTCCATATTGTGGACATATTTTTGGTAAGAGGTAAGTGAATAATGAAGGAATTTACATTTAAGGCAGGTGGAGCACATCCTGAAGAAAATAAACTGACGAAAGACGCCCCGTTTATCAATTTAACTCCCCCCGCTGTTGTGGTCATCCCGTTGAGCCAGCATATCGGGGCG
>QMOQ01000004.1 GCA_003650285.1 Caldisericota bacterium
ACCTGTGAAACAGTATGCCCGGTCGGTGCTATCACTTTCCCTTCGAAAGAGATGATACAAAGAATTGAAAAAGAGTATGCTATGCTAAGGTATGTGCAAGCGAAGAAAGAAAAGAAAGGGACCAAACTGGCTCTTAGCAAGGCAAGAGATAAAGCAGAAAAATTGTATCCAAATCTTCTCACCACGCAGATTTCACAGTTGCAGGACATATATTAGAAAATGACATTCCCAAAAAACTTGTTAACCTTGTATTGCAGTGCAGTTGTGATATTGTTGACCTACAACTTGAAACGCCATCACTTAAAGTATGCTTCGATGAAAAAGCACCATCAGTTGCAAAATTCACACTTGTCTCACAGGAGTTTAAAGATATATCGGAATGTACAGAGAAAATCAGTAAATTACTCGAAGACAATGGCATTGTCATTGTGGAACAGAAAAAAATATCATAAGGAGGTATGACGTATGAAAATTTGTTTTACAGCAGACAAACCAAATGGTTTGGAGAGTGTACTTAGTTACCACTTTGGTCACTGTCCTTATTATGTAATTGTGGATGTAGAAGGAAATGAAGTAAAAAACGTGCGGTCTATTCCAAATCCGATGGCAGATGAACACAATCCCGGGGACTTGCCTGCATTTATGAAAGAACAAGGAATTAATATAATCATTACAGGTGGCATGGGCCCAAAAGCTCAACAGTATTTTGAAGATTATGGAATCAAACCAGTTACAGGCACTTATGGAAGAGTAAAAGATGTACTGGAAGAATATCTCCACGGTAAAGTAAGTTATGGAGCTACTGAAGCAACAGAACCTCATGAGTATAAAAAAGACGAAAATGATAAAATAGAACAACTAAAAAAGGAAGTTGCAGCTTTAAGAGAACAATTAGCAGATTTAAAATCTGTACTAAAAAGAGTCGAAGAAAAACTAAAATAAATGAACATTTGGGGCGCCATAATTTATGGTATTATCGTTGTTGTAAGCTATATATACGCTGTCAACAAAAGTAAAAGTGACGCGAAAAAGGCTTTCAGGAAGGGGTGGCTACAATTACTAAAGCGGCTTCCCATTATTACTGCTATTTTCCTCCTCATTGGTTTGTTTGATGTATTTGTGCCAAAAAGTATAGTTGTTTCTGTTATTGGAAAAGATAGAGGGTTTCTTTCAATTTTAAACTCTGCTATTTTTGGCACAATTATTGCAGGCCCAGTTTCTTCTGCCTATCCCCTGGGTGTGTTACTGCTTGAAAAGGGTGCAACCATCGCAGTTACCGCTGTATTCTTGAATGCCTGGGTGATGGTAGGATTTGTAACAATACCATTTGAAATTTCTGTGTTTGGAAAACGTTTTACCCTTACAAGAAACGCACTTGCATTTCTTGGGACAATTATCATTGGAATGTTAACAGGATTAATTCTTACGGGAAGTGTATTATGAAAATATTAAAAAAATACTCATTTGAAATTTTAGTTATAGTAACCTATATTTTATTACTCTTCCTATTTCCCCAGAAGACTTTTATTGCTTTTAAAGAAGGAATATTTCTCCTGCTTAAGATGTTTCCTATCTTTATTTGTGTGATGTTTTTTTCTTCCTTCATTGCAGTATTTCTATCACCAAAAACAATACAGCGTTATATGGGAAAAGAAACAGGATTCAAAGGAATTGTGCTGGGTGCAATCTTGGGCACTTTTATTGTCGGTCCACTCTGGGTACTCTTTCCCCTGTTTAATACATTCTTAAAAAAGGGAGCACGTCTTGCTGTTGTTGGTGCTATGATAGGTGCATTTGCAATAAAAACGCCCTGGATTCCTTACGCTGCAAGCTTTCTTGGATGGCCTTTCATTACGGTAACTGTTGCACTAACGCTGAGTTATGGTATATTGGAAGGCATTTTGATAGAAAAAATACTCAAATCTATATAACCTCAACCCCAAGTTAAAGAAAAATATTTCTTTTAGGGCTTCTCTTAAAATGTATATCCATTACCAGTTTGTTTCTTTTCGGCATTTATAAACAAATTGAAAAGGCAAGGCAATCTTTTCCTTGACAATTAAATATTAATAACAAATCCTCTTCTTGCGTCACTGCAAGCATAGCAAAGCAGTCTCTGTTTTAAATGACAAGGAGGTAACAAATAACAATATCACATAAGTAAAACCCATATCTCAAGGAAGGGTTCTAAAAAGGAAAAACCCCGATTTTCACGTCGGGGTTTTGTTACTCATCTCTTTAACACCCTATTATGGTTTTCCTTTGCCCTTTTCGTTATTTTTACCACTGTCATTCTCTTGCTGTTTATTTTTCTTTGTTACAATAATTTTTTCTACACTTATAGACCCATCTTCCTGCTTTGTCCCAATGATTTCTACATTGTCACCTATAGTTATGTCGCTAAATTCCGCTTTCCCGTTTGAAATAATAAGCGTATCCTCGGAAATTTTAAAAAGCATATCATAATCAACAAAAGCCAGTATGCCATCATCCGGATTAATAACCCTTACTTCCCCTTTAAATGTTTCCTTCTTGTTTTTACTTGCATTTCCCTTTTCTTGTTCTGACTCTTCTTCGCCCTCTTCGTTTTCTTCGTTTTCTGCCTTTTCAAGAATAACAATTGAAGTTGCATGATAAACATCCCCGTCTTTTCGTATATGAATCTGCACCGTTACATCAACTTCTAAAGATTCTATATCTGTTCTTCCTTCTCCTTTTCTCTGAATCTTTGTATTCTCATCTACAAGAATATCGTTATCAAAATCACTTATTGTTAAGATACTGCCATTAAAGGAGACAATAGCACTCCTTAGTTCAAACTCTTTTGTTTCTTTTTCTGTCCCCTTATTTTCCTTCATGTTAGTGAAAATAAGAATTGACTTAGCTTCAAAAACATCTTCTATTTTCGATGCCTTTACCAGCAGCTCATCTCCAATAGAGAGATCGTTTACAGTAACAGATTTTCCTCTACATTGAATAGTAGTTTCTTCTGTAAGTAAAATTTTTGTCTCATTCACAGTAATTGTACTGCCAGCTATGCCGTTTAAAGTTCCTTTTGTAACAACAAATTTTAAACGATTTTGGTTTTCTTCCTTATTTTTTTCTCTATTTTCTTCTCCTTCGCCATTACTTTCCTCTTCGCCAGCGACATTTTGGGCTTGTTTCAGTGTATTTTTTATGCTATTTACAGAGATATTCAGTTCAGATAAAATTTTTCCCCATCCCATTTTTTCATTTCTCATCTCAATAATCTTGTCGGCTGGCACATCAGATTCTTTAAGTAACGCAACAATAATGATGCTGTCGGAAGAAGAAAGGTCTTGATCTTCTAACTCTTCAATTATTCGGCCCTCAGTACTAAGAGAGCCCTTGAAAGAATTTGCCGACCGCTCTAAACTAAGCCCCGCAATAACCTGTGGGAGAGTACCGCTCTTGCCAAAAACAGGTGCAATTGAACTAACTACAAGAAAAGCTGCGATAGCTATACTAACAACTCCCAATAAAAATTTCCTGTGACGAACTGTCATTTCCTTCTTTTCAATCATTTCTAATAACCTCCCCTCCATGTTTTTATTTAACTGGAGTCCGTTTTTAAAATCGTTAAAAACATCTTTTAATTTATCATTAGATTTTTTCATTGTTAATCACCTCTTTTAATTTTTTCCGTGCCCTAAAAAGTCTCGACTTAACACTTCCTTCTTTTTCGTGGACAAGCATACCAATTTCTTTAACAGATGTGTTATCTAAATAATGAAGCGCTAGCACAATACGATCTTTCTCTTCTAACTTTTTAAGCGCTTCTTGTATCAGCTCTTTAGTTCCCTCCTCATTTGCAAAAGAAGCTTCTTTTATTATTACTTTTTTCTTCTGTCTCATCTGCTTAAACGCATAATTTATTGCAATTCTTTTCATATATGCCAGAATAGATTTCTCTGGATCTACTCTTTTTCTAATTGCATAAAGTTTAAGATAAGTATTCTGAATAACATCTTCGGTATCTTCATTTGATAAAAGATAAGCATAAACAATACTATAAACATACCTGACAGTTAATCGATAAAACTCAGTAAAAGCATCTTTATTTCCATCCTTAATTTGCAGAACAAGCATCTTAAACTTATCTTCCATCTTCCACTCCTATAAATTATATCCTTAATCCAGTAAAAAGGTTTCATTAATATAACTTATTATATCCTTTTTTTGATCCTCACTAAAACTAATTGATAAATAAAGGCTAAATATCTTTTTCATTGATTTTTTTAATATTTTCTCTATAATCTTACTTAAAAAGTAAAGTATTAACCTATACAATAATGAAAAAATTGGAGGTAGTATATGACTAATGTTTCTATTACGATAGCGCTGTTTGCCGGAATTTTATCTTTTGTTTCACCATGTGTGCTGCCACTTATCCCTGCATATATTTCTTACATATCAGGAGTATCGCTTCAGGAAATGCAATCCGGGACTGCGTCAACAAAAAGAATTACAATCAGTGCGATTTTATTTGTTTTAGGTTTTTCAACAGTTTTCATTGCTCTTGGCGCATCTGCCACTACTCTTGGTAAACTGTTAGCAACAAATATGAGGACGTTCCGCATTATTGCAGGTAGTATTATCATCTTATTCGGTTTGCACATTATTGGTATCATCAAGTTAAAATTCTTAAATTACGAGAAAAAAATGCAAATAAAAAGTAAAAAAACTTCCCTGATAGGGGCATATCTAATGGGTTTTGCCTTTGCATTTGGCTGGACACCATGTGTTGGCCCTATCCTGGGGGCAATACTTGCAGAAACAAGCACATACACCACTATGAGCAAAGGAATTATCCTGCTCTCGTTTTATTCACTCGGACTGGGTATTCCCTTTATTCTCACAGCAATTGCCATTAATAAATTCTTTTTTTTATTTAAACGAATCAAGAAATATTTTCATACCATTGAAATTATATCCGGACTACTCCTCATTTCTCTTGGTCTCTTGCTTATTTTTGAAAATGGCATACACTTTTAGTGTATGAGCAAACTAAGGCAAGCCCGAATAGAATCGGCAATAAAAAGAGAAGTTTCAAAATATTTACTTGAATTGGATGACTCAAGATTGAGAGGCATTACTATTACATATGTCGGTCTCTCTAACGATCTTCATTATGCAAAAATTTATTTCACTGCAGTCAACAATGAAGATAGAAGCCAGGAAATTTTAGATGCTCTCTCGCACGCCGCAAAAAGAATACAAAAGGATATAGCTCATAGACTAAAATCTATGAGACACGTTCCACTTATTTCGTTTCATTTTGACCTCTCAATACAAAAAGGAGACGAAGTAATCAATATACTCAATAAGGTTAAAGAGGAACTGCAAAACAAGGAAGAACAAAGCAATGAAAAACCATCAACTAATTGAAATCGGCAATGTACTAAAAAAATACAGTAGTTTTGCAATATTCAGTCATGCAAATGCTGATGGCGATGCATTCGGCTCTATGCTCGGCCTCGGTATGACATTAAAACTCCTTGGCAAAAAAGTTTCTTATTTTCTACCTGAGCCAGTACCAAAGGTATATGCATTCCTTAAGGACTATAATTTAATTAATGTAGCTCCTTTAAATCATAACGATGTTGGCATACTATTAGACTCATCGGATATAGGAAGAATAGATCAACTCAGTACACATTTTAAATCTTTTGACGTGACAATCAATATTGATCATCATGAAACAAATGATTACTTTGCAACTTATAACTATACGGACAAGGATGCCCCTTCTACCACATGTATTATATTAAAACTCATAGAAGACGCACAACTTCCAATTAATTCAGATATAAGTAATGCTCTTTATGTAGGCCTTCTTACAGATACAGGCTCATTTCATTATGCTAATACAACAAGAAACGCTTTTTTAACTGCAACAAAACTCGTTAAATATGGTGCAGATCCTTCATCAATGGCAAAAAAAATCTTTGAAGAGGAAACATTGGCGCACCTCAAGCTCATCGGCATTGCGCTTGAGCGGATGAATTTGAGAAATAAAATAGCCTTTTCATATGTCACTTATACTGATATGAAATCTCTAAACGCGTCGGAAGAAGATGCAGAAGGCATTATAAACCTGGTTAGAAAATATAAAGATGCAGATGTCGCTATTCTTTTTAAAGAAGTCGGCAATAAAGTAATAAGAGTAAGTCTAAGAAGCAAACGTAAAAATATCAATGTACAAGATATTGCAGTTTTATTCAATGGAGGCGGACATGCAGCAGCATCAGGCTGCACACTGCACGGAGATTTGCATGAAGCAATGGAGCAATTGCTCTCAAAAGCAGAAATTATGCTAAAAGATGCTAATAAAAACAAATAGTATGACGCGCCATTACTTTCTACAAATAAAACCAAACTTATTGGGTTTCTCTCAAAAAAAAGCAGAAAAAAGCAGATTATATTAGTTACCCTCTGTTGTAATTGCGCAAATGAAATAATAAACCGAGAGGAGGAAAAATGGAGAAAAATAAAATATTCGGCATTATCATTTTTATAGTAATCATTTTTATAGTATTATTTTCAATATTTAAAAGCAATGCCCCTACTCCTGTTGCCTTCCCTAATCCTGTGCGAACAGGCGATAATATCTCGCTCATTAGAATTGAAGGGACCATAGGGACAAGCACCCTTGGCAAACAAGGGATATCGCCGGATAACATAAAAGAATTGCTTAATGAGGCAAAATCAGACGCATCTAAAGCATTAATCATCCAAATAGATAGTCCGGGGGGTGCAGTAGAACCAACACAAGAAATCTACAATAATATACAGCAGTTCAAAGAAGAAACAGGAAAAAAAGTATACATATCCATGAGAAGTGAAGCAGCATCAGGTGGGTATTACATCGCATGCGCCGGAGATAAAATCGTTGCTATGCCAACAACTTTGACAGGAAGCATTGGTGTAATTATGAGGCTTACAAACTATCAAGGATTACTGGAAAAAATTGGATTAAAAGAAACTGTAATAAAAAGCGGCACATATAAAGATATAGGTTCACCTACAAGAGATGTTACAGAGAAAGAACAAGAAATGCTACAAGAAATTATTGATGAAACCTATGCTCAATTTTTTGATACGGTTTCCAAAGCAAGAAATATTCCTTTGGACGATCTTAAAAATATAGCCCAGGGACAAATATACACCGGGCTACAGGCCAAAAAGTTAGGCCTTGTAGATGATCTTGGAGATTTACAGGATACGATTGAAATTATTAAAAAAGATTTAAATATTCAGGGAACACCAATTATTATTATCCATGAAACAAAACAAAGTATCTTATCCTTATTAAATTTTAAAAGTAATATTCCCGAACTTAATTTACTTAACAATCTTAAGCCTGTAAAGCTTGAATATATCATGATTCCATAGGAGGGACATAAATGAATATAATGTTTGAATTAATCTGGTTAGCAATAACACATCCAAAAGAAGCATTTAAACGAATAAGAGAAAAAAGACCATTATATGCCGCGTTAATATTACTCCTTATCTACGGCATAGTCTCAATAGTTACTGGTTACATTGCAGGCAAAAGTAGTCTTAACCTGCTTCCACAAATACCTGAGAGTGAAATCACTCCGTACTTTGGAGAATTTTTACAAAACTTAAACAGCCTTATCAGTGGGTACTTTTCCTCTATGTTCTTTTTTGTTTTCGGGCTCATTACTCCGTACTTAACCACTTTTATTTCAACCGCAATTTATGATTTAATTGGTCAGTTCTTTGTAAAAAAGGGAGCAGGCATTACGTTATTTATTGCATGGAGTTTTGCTGCCATACCAATGCTTATCTACAAAGTGCTCAACCTTACAACTCTTACTCTCTTTAGTTATAGTTTGCCGATATACATTGAACTAATTTTTATTATATGGAGTATGTATATGTATATAACAGCAATTAAAGAAACATACGAGATAAACACAGGATTATCTATCGGTATCTACTTTACTCCGATTATAGTAATTTTTGTGTTACTTATAATTTACATGGCTTTACTGTTTCCCTTAATTAGCAAATACTTACTGTCATTAACCACAGGAATTATTTAACTTTGAAAAACTTCTTAAAAGATTTGAACAAAAAACAAAGAGAAGCTGTTCTCTTCAACGATAGCTCGTTGCTTATATTTGCGGGAGCAGGTTCAGGAAAAACTAAAGTAATCACATACAAAATAGCATATCTCATAGAATCCCTTTTGGTTCCTTCATCACGTATTCTTGCGGTAACCTTCACAAACAAGGCAGCAAATGAAATGAAAGAAAGAGTGGAGGATCTCATAGGAGAACACATCAAAGGTCTTTGGATAGGAACATTTCACTCTATGTGTGCAAGAATATTACGAAAAGAGATTCATCTTCTTGGATATGACAAAAATTTCACGATCCTTGACCAGGACGATTCTACCCGCGTAATAAAAAAAGCAATGAAACAATTAGATATAAATACAGAATACTTTAAAGCTAAAAAAATAGGTCAACATATTTCAGCTGCAAAAAGAAGACTTATGGATAGTAAGGAATTTAATAAGATTGCTAAAGAATACATAGATAAAATAATTTCATCAGTTTATAAAGAATACGAAAAAATTCTCAAAGAAAGCAATGCATTAGACTTTGACGACATTATTATGCTCACGGTGAAACTACTTAAAAATCATGAAGATGTTGCATATTATTACAAAGACAAATTTAAATACATTCTCGTCGATGAATATCAAGACATAAATAAATCGCAATACGAACTATTAAAAATTCTTGCAGAAAAACACAAAAAAATTATAGTAGTAGGAGATGATGACCAAAGTATCTATTCATTCAGGGGCGCAAACACTGAATTTATACTATCATTTCAAGAAAATTTTCCTAACGTAAAAACAATAAAGTTAGAAAGAAATTATCGCTCGCCGCAAGAGATATTAAATGTTGCAAACGAACTTATCGTACATAACAGGGAAAGGAGCGAAAAAAAACTTTACACCAAAAAAAAGATGCAAGATGCAGTAAGTTTTTACGAAGCAGCAAATGGAACAGATGAAGCAAGATTTGTCATTAAAAAAATTAAAGACCTCCACAGGGATGAAGGAAAACAATTTAGTGACTTTGCAATACTGTACCGAATGAATGCACAATCAAGATTATTTGAAGAGCGCCTTCTGGAAGAAGGTATCCCATACCAGATTGTCGGAGGTGTAAGATTCTACGGAAGAGAAGAAATAAAAGATATAATTGCATACCTCGCTGTTCTAAACAATCCTTATGACGATATAAACCTCCGAAGAATAATTAATGTGCCTCACAGAAAAATCGGGGAAGCGACGATGAATAAAATAGAAGAAACCAAAAACAAACAAGGTAGCACGTTATACAAGGCTGTACATTACATCACAGAAAATGAAAAATTATCTCCCGCAACAAAGAAACTTAGAGAGTTTTATCAATTGATGGAAGACTTAAAAGAAGATAGTAATAAATTATCTTTAAGGCAGCTCGTAGAAGAAATTCTATCAAGAACAAGTTACTTTTCATATTTGCTAAAAAGAGGAGTAGAAGGAGAAAATAAAATAGAAAATGTAAAAGAGTTTATCAGTGTAATAAAAGAATTCTCAGAAACTTCAGAGGATGATTCCCTTTCAGCTTTTCTGGCTCACCTCTCGCTCATCACAGATATCGATAATGCTCAGAGCGATAATCGCGTGATGCTGATGACCTTACATAGTGCAAAAGGTCTTGAATTTCCTGTAGTATTTTTGGTAGGTATGGAAGAAGGTTATTTACCTCACTACCGGTCAATGGAATTCGACCACACTATAGAAGAAGAGCGAAGGCTTTGCTATGTAGGAATAACACGGTCCCAGGAAAAATTGTACTTAACTTACGCATATAGAAGAAACAGGTATGGAACACAATCTCCAGTAGTGGCATCACGTTTTCTTTCGGAAATACCAAAAGAAACAGTTTCAGAAGTAAAAGAAGAACATAAAGAAACAAAACTCACAGAAGGAGAAAAAGTATTACACAGAATCTGGGGAGTTGGAAAAGTCCTTGAGGTACATCTCGATAACCCTGAAATACCTTATGCAGTAATTGATTTTATAAAAATAGGTAAAAAGAAATTGGATTTGAGATATGCACCAATAGAAAGGCTTACAAAATGAAAAAGGTAAATTACTGTTTTGTGTGCAGTAAAACCAATCCAAAAGGTTTACATATAGCATTTGAACGAATTGAAAATATGACTCTCGCAAAATTTGTGTTAGAAAAAGAATATGAAGGATATCCCGGCATCGTTCATGGAGGAATTCTTGCTGCGATTCTGGATGACGCAATGGGTAATATAAAGTATCTTGAAGGATATATGGCATATACCGTAGAAATGAGCATAAGATATATAAATCCGTCATTTATAGGAGAAGAGCTGGAAGTAAGAGGATGGCTTGAAAGCGCTCAGCACAAAATCATCAAAGCAATTGGAGATATCAGAGATAAAAAAGGTGTTATAAAAGTACGAGCAAAAGCCAAATTTTACATCACCGGAAAAATCGAAGAGTAACAAACAAGTTTTGAATCTGAGACTTCTTATTGTATAATAAAAAGATAAGGAGGGAGAAAAATGGAAGACTTAAATAAAAAAATTAACGAAATGGAAAACCAGTATCAAAAGATTATCGAGAAAATTCCAGGATTTGCAGGTTATTTTGCCAGAGAAAAACGAAGAACTGCAGATAAATTGCTACGCCAATATCTTGCAGATAGGCTAAGAAAAACAAAAGATGAATTACTATCCAAGGGAAATACGTTACTTAAGAAAAAAGAATTTGATGCACTGGAAGAACTGAATGAATTGATTAAAAATTTCCAATTCGTTGTCGATAAGATAGAATATGCGCCGCAAGGGTACTCGGGATTTTTTGGTTCCATAAAAGCTGATACAAAAATGCTTGATAGGCTTTATGCAGTTGATGCTTCACTTCTATCCCTTATAGAAAAATCAGAAAAAATTGTAGCAGACGAGACAAAAACAGTAAAAGAAATTATAAGCAATATGAAAAACAACCTTAGGGATTTCAAAACATTCTTAAACGAAAGACTCGAAATCCTTTCAGGTATAAAATAGGGAGGTGGATATGTTTTTAGAAATTATTCAATGGTTTGATAAAACCGGTACAGAAATTATACACAGAATCCCAGAACAAGGATCTGCCGACATAAAAATGGGCGCACAACTCATTGTAAGAGAAACAGAAAGTGCAGTCTTTTTCAGAGATGGAAAGGCAATGGATGTTTTCGGACCAGGAAGGCATATACTATCCACACAAAATTTGCCCATCATTACAAGACTTCTCTCACTGCCATACGGCTTTAAAAGCCCATTCCAATCCGAAGTTATCTTTGTTAATAGAAAAGTATTTCCCAACTTAAAATGGGGAACAAGTCAGCCAATTCTTTTTAGAGACAAAGAACTCGGAATAGTGAGACTCCGCGCATTCGGAATTTTCAGTGCAAGAATTGTTGACCCATATCTATTTACGAATACAATTGTCGGAACACAAGACATATACACAACCGGGCAACTCCAGGAATTCTACAGATCTATCATTCTCTCACGGTTTACAGATACATTAGGCGAATCTCTCACTTCTATCTTTGATTTGCCACGCATATATGATGAACTGAGTGGAGCTGCAAAATCACGCATTGTAACTGATTTTAACAAATATGGAATAGAACTTGTTGATTTTTACGTTTCATCCGTTACAGTTCCCGAAGAAGTCCAAAAAGTTATTGACGAAAAGACCGGAATGAATGCAATTGGAAATATGAATCAGTATCTGCAGTTTAAAGCAGCTAAAGCAATTGAAGAGGCAGCAAAAAATCCTACTCCAGGTGGGACAGCTGCAGCTGGAGCTGGGCTTGGCATGGGTATGGGAATGGGAATGATCATTCCCGGAATGATGCAGCAGGCAATGAGTGCCGAAAAAGAAAAAGAGCAACTAATGATTAAATGTCCCAACTGTGATGCTATCATTCCGGCAGATTCAAAATTCTGTCCCAAATGTGGATACAAATTTGTTGCAGATACACCTAAAACGATTGAATGCCCCAACTGCCATAAACAAATTCCTGTCGACTCACTATTCTGTTCTTACTGTGGACACAAAATTGCAAAAAGAGAAGAGAAAAAAGAATAAATGTTTCTCTGGATTGTCATTGCCGTATGGTTTATCTGCGGCATTATAAGTAATATAATTGTAAAAGAAGAAAATCTTTCTTCAGGATATCGTTTCCTGCTTTTTTTAGAAGGTTTTATTGGGTTATTCTTTTTATTTATTTTTAAGGACAAGAAAAATGAAAAAAAATAAAAAATACATTATTATCTTGACCTTTGCTTTATTTATAATCTCGTTTCTTATACCTATGGAAAATGTTTTTGCATCTTACCACTACAAAGAATGGAACGATGAAATAACCCTAAACAAAGATGGCACAATAAATGTTACTGAAAACCTGTCAATATATTTTGGTTCGCACGATGGTGGGACAGCTTACCACTGGTTCGAAAGATGGATTGATCTTAATCAGATTCAAAATATCACGGATGTGGAAGTTTTTGAGAACATTAACGGAACGCTTATCCCCTACGAAAGGAGCAGCAGTGGAACATTAGAAACATTCAGCGTAAAAACAAAGAATAACAGCTTTTATATAAAATTAAACTACGAGGCAAAAAATACAGTAAAACACTTTGTGATAAAATATCAAATATTAGGAGCTACCAAATTAGGCACAGTTAAATTTTATGAAGATGATGTATCGTTCAACTACATCGCCATACCACCAAAGAATGAAGTATCAATTGATAAAGCAATTGTTACGGTTTATATCCCTGACGGAGCACTAAAAGAAGAAATAAAAGCCTGGGGAGCAGGACTGCCAATAGACAGTGGAAACGTAACCATAGTAAATGAAAATGAAATTACATTAACAGGTTCAGAACTTGCACCCGGAGAATTTATAGAGTTCTATATCGCATTTCCAAGGGGCCTGGTGGAAGAACCTCCGGGAATTACTATCTACCCGGGAAGTGCAAGAGATAAAGCACAACAGCAAGCAGAAGCTGCTACAAGAGAAGCAAAAATAGCAGGACTAAAAACTTTACTCGGTTTTTTACTTTTTATCATCATTGTAGTATGGATATTTCTCACCTGGTACAAAAAAGGAAAAGATATCATTTTACCCAAATACGCAGAATACATAAAAGATCCTCCATCCGACCTTCCACCTGCCGTTGTAGGTGCATTACTAAAACAAGGAGCGACGTTAAAAGAAGTAATTGCAACTATATTAGATCTTGCAGATAGGGAGTACATAAAAATTGAAGAAATAAATAAGGTTTTTGGTAAAAATGATTATATCTACAGACGTACAGATAAAGATACTTCCACTCTTAATACTTATGAACAAATGTTGATGAGATATATATTTGAAGGGCTAAACTCCATCCACTTATCTGATTTGAAATATGAATTTTCGAAATATCTCCCTAAAATATATAGCAAAATCAACCGGGAACTTGTATCAAATGA
Organism: Caldisericota bacterium; assembly: GCA_003650285.1. GTDB lineage: Bacteria > Caldisericota > Caldisericia > Caldisericales > Caldisericaceae > UBA646. The sequence goes on from QMOQ01000004.1 coordinate 13,631, forward strand.
ATTTTATGAAGGCGGTAGCCCTGCAAAAGTAAAAGGAAAATATATTGGTATAGCCATATTTATGATAACACTTGGATTGATCGTCCTCTCTGGGGTCGGGGCTTCACTTGGCATAAGATTCCTTGCATGGCCTCTTATTCCTGGAGGTATTATCATGCTATTCTTCGCACCTGCCATGCCAAGAAAATCGATGAAGGGAGCAAAAGAGCGAATGAAATGGCTTGCCTTCAAAAAATATCTTGAAGGCCTCGTCAAATATAAAAAAGCAGAAGAAGCACAGAATCTTTTCTCACAATACCTCCCATTTGCGGTTGTGTTTGGTATAGATAAACATTGGATAAAAGAATTTTCAAGAGCAAATACCCCTGCACCAGTCTGGTATATTCCCTATTATAGGGCTGGATATGGCTATTCAAATACAGGAGGACTTTCTTCTGCAAAAGGGTTTGGTGGCACAAACAATAATATTGCAAATAGTATGAAGGGGTTTTCCCTTGACTCGATATCACATGGTCTTAATTCATTATTAAATAGTTCTGCGACAGTATTTACCTCCTCAAAATCTTCTTCCGGTGGAGGTGGCGGTTTCTCCGGAGGTGGTGGTTTTGGCGGCGGCGGAGGAGGAGGTTCCTCAGCAGGATAGGATAAGGAGCACATATGAGCAAAAAAAAGAAAAAATCTATCATTCGAACTACGTTTAAAATCATTCTTTTACTTATTGTAGCGATAATACTTGCCGGAGGCATTTTTGCCACTATATACATAAACAGGTGCGCAAAGGATCTGCCTAACATATCAAGATTATCGTACAACCCAGAGCAATCATCTCAAATTTTTGACTATGAAGGAGAACTTATAACAAATGTCTACGCTTTTGAAAACCGAATTTACACACCACTGAATAAAATTTCTGATATTGCAAAAAAAGCTGTTATCGCCGAAGAAGATGAAAGATTCTATCAGCATGGTGCGTTAGATTACAAAGGCATTGCAAGGGCATTCTATACAAACCTTAAATACAAAAGGATAGTCGAAGGAGGAAGCACGATTACCCAGCAACTTGCAAGGAGTTTATTTCTCACAATGGAGCAAACATCAGAAAGAAAAATCAAAGAAGCCATACTTGCAACCGAGCTCGAAAAGAAATTCACAAAGGACCAAATACTGGAAATGTACCTAAATGAAGTGTATTTCGGTGCAGGAGCAAATGGAATTGAATCAGCAGCTGAAACATATTTTGGCAAACATGCAATCGAATTGAACCTGGCTGAATCCGCAATGCTTGCAGGAACACTAAAAGCACCTTCTAAAGATAATCCATTTATTAACATAAAAGCAGCAAAAGAAGCACAAAAGATTGTACTCCAAAAAATGTTAAAAAATGGCTATATCACAGAAGAAGAATTAAAAGAAGCAGAAGAACTTGAATTGCATTTTGTAGAAGAAAAAAGAGTAAACGATAATATGGGGTATGTTATCGATTATGTAAAAGAAAAAGTAGCAAAGAAATTTGGAGAAACAATGCTTTACTCAGGCGGATTAAAAATATATACTACAATTCGCCCGGAATTACAGCTCGCCGGAAGCGAGGCAATTAATAAAGTTCTTACAAAAGCAGAGGATGATGGCATTTTCCCAAAAGACAAAAGAAACTCAAAAGATGTTATTCAACCACAAGCTGCTCTTACCGCTTTAAACACAAAAACCGGAGCAATACTTGCAATGATTGGAGGGAGAGATTATGACAACACTAAATTCAACAGAACAACTGCATTAAAACAGCCAGGTTCATCATTTAAAATTTTTGACTATACTGCCGCAATTTCATCTGGTTCCATCACCCCTTCTTCCATAATTCTTTCAGCACAGTATAAAGTAGACGATTGGGAACCACACGAATGGATAGGAGAAGATAAATACTTCGGCGATATGACTGTAAATCAAGCATTGGCACAATCGTCAAACATATGTGCAACAAAAACATCCTTAAGAGTTGGATTGGACAGGGTGATATACTTTGCACGAAAATACGGAATTACTACTCCATTAAAACCATACCCATCTGCTGCAATTGGAAGCTTTGAAATAAAACAGATGGAAATGGCTGCCGCCTATGCAACTCTTGGTGACTCCGGCATTTATCACCTTCCTTATATTATCGAAAAAATTGTTTCACCAGGCGGACAAATATTATACGAACATAAAGATACATCGTATAGAGCAGTATCTCAAGAAACAGCATATCTCATGAATAAAATCTTTACCTACGTGATGTCTACAGAGGTTAATGCAAAGATAAAAGGACTGCCATCGGCAGCAAAAACAGGAAGTACTGATGAGTGGACCGATGCATGGTTTGACGGATACACACCCAATATTTCGGTTAGCGTAGTGGTCGGTCCGGACTCTCAGGAAATAACTTTCCCAAACGTATTAAATGCAGGAAATCGGTTTCCAGCAATGATATGGCGCGAATTTATGCTAACGGCAATGAATGAATTTCCAAAAGATGATTTTGTAAAACCTGATTCAGGGCTTACCACAAGACTGGTTTACAAAGATACAGGATACACTGCAAATTTGGATACTACAGACAAAGACACATTATATTACAGCTTTTTAGAAAACGTAGTTCCTCATGAAGACATACGTGCCAGGGGCTTTATAACAGTAATTGTATGTAAAGACTCAGGATTACTTGCACCTCCAAACTGCCCGGAAGAATTAACGGAACAACGTACGTATATAAAGGGTATGGAACCTACAGAAATGGATCCAAGAAAGTTTGAAGAAACTGAACCGCCTGAATGGCAAGATCTACAATTTGATCTTACGACTGATAAAGATGTCTACAAAATAGGCGATTATATAGAAATGAAGGCAACCGTTAGTAATGCAGAAGACCTTACGGACCTAAAGGTAACATTCTTTATGTATGGTTTCCCGCTCGCCACCCTTAACCCGCCAGTCGAAGGAAATACCTATACCTTTAAGCTTATCGCAAACATTGAAGGAAAAGCCACGATACGCGCAGTGCTAAAAGATAAAGAAGGAACTACTATTGCATCAGAAGAAAAAGATATTATCATAGAAGAGAAAAAACCATGATGGGAGGCGATATATGTTAGACCCGGATGTTATAAGGATAAAAACAGATTTTGTTAAAGAAAGCATTGCAAAAAAAGGAGCAGATGTATCCATCATAGATAAGTTTCTCGAAATAGATAATAAAAGAAAATTGCTAATAAAAAAAGTTGATGCGCTGAGACATGACAGAAAAGTATTCTCAGAAGAAATAAGAAAAAAGATTGCAACAAAAGAAAGCACAGAAGAAATTAAAGAAAAAGTAAGAAAAATAGGAAGCAATATTAAAGAAAAAGACAAAATTCTTAACGATTTAAACAAACAGTTTACAGATCTATCACTGCGTATCCCAAATATTCCTCATCAATCCGTTCCCTATGGAAAAGATGAAACAGAAAATACAGTAATCAAAAGATGGGGAGAAATAAGAGATTTTGACTTTGAGCCAAAACCACACTGGGAAACTGCTGAAAATTTAGGTATCATCGATTTTCAAAGAGGAGTAAAAATTTCAGGTACAAGATTTTACGCTCTAAAAGGGATGGGGGCAAAACTCGAAAGAGCTCTTATCTCCTGGATGATTGATCTACACGTTGAAAAACATGGATACAAAGAGATCTTTCCGCCATTTCTTGTAAACCGTACCTCAATGACAGGTACAGGGCAACTGCCCAAGTTCGAAGATGATATGTACCATTGTGAAAAAGACGATTTATTCCTTAATCCTACAGCGGAAGTACCAATTACAAACCTTCATAGAGATGAAATACTAAACGAAGAAGATCTCCCTATTAAGTACGTGGCATATGCAGCATCGTTTAGAAGAGAAGCAGGCGCTGCCGGAAAAGATACAAGAGGCATTATAAGGGTACATCAATTCAATAAAGTGGAAATGGTTATGTTTGTTAAGCCAGAAGAATCTTATAACTACCTTGAAGAGCTCGTTAATAATGCAGAAGACGTCTTGAGGCTTTTAAATATACCCCACCAACTAAAAAAAATGTGTACAGGGGACCTTGGATTTGCAGCAGCGATAAAGTTTGATCCGGAAGCTTACTTCCCCTCACAAGACAAATATGTAGAAATCTCTTCCTGCAGTAACTTTGAAAGCTTCCAGGCAAGACGTGCAAACATCCGCTTCCGTACAAAGAAAGGCAAGTTAAAATATGTACATACCTTAAATGGCTCAGGACTTGCCGTTAGCAGGACAATGGCAGCCATTTTGGAAAACTATCAACAAAAAGACGGCACCGTGCTTATACCAAAAGTATTGCAAAAATACACAGGAACTGATAGAATAACCCCGGAAATTTAATCTAAAAATGGAGGGGTGGCCGAGCGGTTGATGGTACCGCACTTGAAATGCGGCAAGTGATGAGCTTCGGAGGTTCGAATCCTCTCCCCTCCGCCATACCTGAGATGTCTTTCTGTTTTTTATCTATAACATATTTCAAAGACAGACAATCGGTATATAAAATGAGCAGTGTCATCCCTTTCTATATAATCAAAATAACGTATAATAGAAATCGAAATGAAAAAATTTAAATCGATTAAAAAAGAAGTAGTTCAGCAAGTTGTTGATTTTATTGCTCAATACACTAACAAGCTTGAAAAAGAAGGTGTAGTAATTGGAATAAGCGGAGGCATTGACAGTGCAGTTGCTGCAGCAGTTGCAAAAGAAGCAATCGGAAAAGATAAACTCACTCTTGTACATATCTCTGAAAGAGATACACTTAAAAAAAATAAAATCAGTGCACAGATCATTGCCGATTTTATAGGCGTACCGCTTAAAAAAAAGAATATTACTGTTCCATTAATCAGCTTGGGCATTTATTCCCTTGAGTCTATTGGGGGCTTTTTTGCCCCTGAAAACATAAAAGTAAGTTATGTTAAAAAACGTTTTAATAAAATTAGCAAAGATAAACAAGCATATCTGAATCATATTTCAGGGAAAGGTAATGAGCAATACAGAAAAGATATTGCATATTATGAGACAAAAGCCCGCCTTATAACTGTTGTCTTGTATAAATACGCTAATTTAGAAAACAAAATAGTAATAGACACAAGCAATAAAACAGAATTAAGCATTGGCCATTGCATAAGATACGGCGAAGTTGGAGATATAAGACCTCTTGGAGATTTGTATAAAACCGAAATCATGGAATTAGCAAAATATATGGGTATACCTGAGCAAATTTTAAACAAACCACCGTCTCCGGATATTATACCAGGTATTACAGATGAATTAGCAATAGGTTTATCTTACGAAAAAATCGATCAAATCCTTTTACATCTTGAAAATAAATTGCACGAAAAAGAAATAGCAAAAGAACTTAAAATCGACGAGAAAGAAGTACAATACATTAAGAAATTATGTGAAACTGCAAAATTGTATACAGATATTCCTATAAAGTTAAAACTAAAACATGGAAACTAAATTTAAGCTCGTTTCAGACTTTAAGCCCACAGGTGATCAACCAGAAGCTATAGAAAAACTTGTCGAAGGCATAGAAAAAAACTATAAGTTTCAAACACTACTCGGAGTCACAGGATCAGGCAAAACATTCACAATGGCAAACGTAATCGAAAAAATACAAAAACCCACGCTGGTCTTGTCTCACAATAAAACGTTAGCAGCGCAACTATATGCAGAGTTTAAGCGATTCTTCCCTGAAAATGCAGTGCACTATTTTGTAAGTTACTATGACTATTATCGGCCCGAGGCATACATACCGCAATACGACTTACATATTGATAAAACAGCAGACATAAATGAAGATATAGCAAGGTTAAGACATGCAACAGTAAGAGCCTTGCTAGAAAGAAAAGATGTGATTGTAGTTGCATCAGTCTCCTGTATATATGGATGGGACTCACCCGAAGAATACAAAGAGCAGCTGTTAACAGTAAAAATAGGACAAAAGATATTAAGAAATACTTTGGCAGTAAATCTTGCAAGATTGCAATACGAAAGAAACGATTTTGACTTCCGTAATGGACGGTTTAGGCTAAAGGGAGATGTAGTTGAAGTATTTCCCAAAGAATCGGAAACTGCAATTCGTCTTGAACTTTTTGATGATGGAATCGATTCAATTACAGAATTTGACCCTCTGACGAGAGATATTATAAAAAAGTATTCTTCGTACACATTTTTCCCGGCATCACAATTTATTACAACTGCAGAGCGAATCCATAAATATGCAAATGAAATACGAAAAGAGCTTGCGCAACGCATTGAATTTTTCAGACAAAAACAGAAACTTGTAGAGGCACAAAGAATAGAAGAAAGAACAAATTACGATCTTGAAATGTTGGAAAACGTTGGTTATTGTGCCGGTATAGAGAATTATTCACGATACTTTTCGGGAAGACAACCAGGAGAAGAACCCTACACTTTGTTAAATTTCTTTCCAAAAGATTTTTTCATGATTATCGATGAATCCCATATAACACTTCCTCAAACAAGAGGGATGTACGGTGGAGATCATCAAAGAAAACTCACTCTGGTAAAATACGGGTTTAGACTTCCCTCTGCATTGGACAATAGGCCACTACGATTTGATGAATTTCTTAAACATATCAACCAGTGTATTTTTGCGTCCGCAACACCCTCCAAAAACGAAATAGATTATAGCAGCCAAGTAGCTGAACAGCTTATTCGCCCAACAGGACTCGTAGACCCAGAAGTTGAAGTACACTCAGCAACGAGCCAGATTAACAGTCTTATAAAAGAGGTACAGAAAAGAGCGAAAAAGAGAGAAAGAGTACTCGTCACAACACTCACAAAAAAATTTGCAGAAGATTTAGCAATGTTTCTTACAGAAAAAGGAATAAAAGCAAAATATCTTCACTCGGATATAAAGACACTGGAGCGAGTAAAAATTCTTAAATCATTACGCGAAGGAAGCTTTGACTGCCTTGTGGGTGTAAACTTACTGAGAGAAGGGCTTGATTTACCTGAAGTTTCACTTGTTGCTATTTTAGATGCAGATAAAGAAGGTTTTTTAAGGTCCGAAGTATCACTCATACAAACAATGGGGCGAACAGCAAGAAATGTATCCGGAAAAGTAATTATGTATGCAGACAATATCACAGTTTCAATGAAAAAAGCGATAAAAGAAACAGATAGAAGGAGAAAAAAGCAAATTGCTTACAACACAAAACATAATATTACACCAAAAACTATAAGAAAAGCCATTTCAGACCTGATCGACCTTCCCTGGAAGAGCAAAAAAGAAATTGAAAAAATAGGCGATAAAACACTTTTATCCCTTTCAACAGAACAGTTCAGCGCTTTGATTACAGAACTCGAAGAGGAAATGCATCTCAAGGCAGATATTTTAGAATTTGAAGAGGCCGCAAGAATAAGAGATAAAATTGGCGAGTTAACTAAATTTTATAAAAAAAGGAGAAAAAAATGAAAAAAATTGGACTTGCACTGGGAAGTGGTGGCCCAAAGGGACTTTCCCATATAGGAGTGATTAAAGTATTAGAAGAAGCTGGCATTCAAATTGATATGATTGCAGGTTCGAGTATTGGTGCACTAGTGGGAAGTATTTATACGGTGACAGGAAACGCAAAAAAAATTGAAGAAATTGCTTTAGACACAAATATGAATACTGTGCTTTCTGTCCTCTTTGATCCAACAATAAAACTAGGGCTAATACGGGGAAAGAAAGTAACAAGACTATTCCAGGAAATAATCGGAGACTATACAATTGAAAATTTGCCAAAAAAATTTATTGCCGTTGCCACTGACCTTGCCACAGGAGATCCAATTTTCTTTGAAGAAGGCAATCTTCTTGACGCAGTTCGTGCTAGCATCTCAATCCCTTTTATGTTTCAGCCAATAAGAAAAGAAAATATGCTGCTTGTAGATGGAGGACTTTCTTTACAAGTACCGGTAGAACCACTTAAGAAATGTGGAGCAGATATTATCATTGCAGTAAACTTATCAGAAAACTCTTTCAAAACACCAAAATTTACTGGAAAATTCGTGAACACTCCCAGGGAACTCTATAAAGTTGCATCAGATTCAATAAATAATTTACAATATAGCCTTGCAAGAGAAAATTGTAAAAACGCAGATATCACTGTTGCTCCTGATGTAAAAGATATAAAATGGAATAGCTTTTGGAAACCACAAAAAGCTATACGTAGAGGAGAAAAAGCAATGAAAGAAAAACTGCCGGAGCTTCTTAAAATTCTTGAGGAATAAAAAAGCCCCTTGCGGGGCTTTATGTTAATGTATTTTTTTCTTTAGTAAAATACCCAGCCGCTTTATTCCTTCATCAATTTGTTCCGGGGTTGGAAGAGAAAAGTTAAGTCTCATATGGTGCTTATCCTCTCCATAAGGATAGAAGGCACTACCTATGACATAAGCAACTTTTTCCTCAATTGCTTCCTTAAACATCTCGGTTGTATCAACATAATCCGGTAGAGTAACCCAAATAAACATGCCACCTTCCGGTTTTGTCCATTCTGCTTCCTTTGGGAAATACTTTTCAATTGCATGAAGCATTAAATCTTTTTTCTTTTTATATGTTTGCCGCACAAGCTCAAGATATTGTTTTAAATGTCCTTGCTTGATAAATTCATAAGCAATATACTGAGTAGAAGAAGGGGAGCACAGATCTGAGCCTTGCTTTGCAATCACAAATTTGTGAATAGCCTCTTGATCTGCAATCATCCAACCAAGTCGCAATCCAGGAGCAAGGATTTTAGAAAAAGTTCTTAGCGCAATGACATTACCAATATTATCCATTTCCACAAGAGAAGGAATTTTTTCTCCTTCGAAACGAATTTCTCCATACGGATCGTCTTCTATAATAGGTACATCATACTGATGACTCAATTCCAATATCTTTTTCCTTCGTTCAAAGCTAAGCGTAACGCCTGCCGGATTTTGAAAATTAGGAATAAGATACATAAATTTTATATTTACCCCATTTTTTTTAGCTTCTCTAAGCTTTTCCTCTAAAATGTCTGTTTTTATACCATTGTTATCAAGCGGTATTGTAATAAAATCTGCTTCATAAGCACGAAAAGCTTGTAAACCACCTACATAAGACGGAGCTTCAACAATGATTACATCTCCCGGATCAATAAATACTTTGCCTACAAGATCCAATCCCTGCTGAGACGCAGTCGTTACAATAAGATTCTCTTTCGCAAGGTTCTGTATCCCCTCCTCTATACCAGCGTTAACAAGCACCTCTCTTAGAGCTGGGATTCCTTCGGTTGCACCATACTGAAGTGCCTTGTTACCATGGTTAAGAAAAACATCTTTGGAAATCTCTGCAAGAACTTTTTTAGGGAATAAAGTTGGATCAGGCATACCTCCGGCAAGTGAAATAATTTCTGGATTGTCTACAAGTTTTAACAATTCTCTGATTGCTGAGGCTTTCATTGCTTTACTTCTGATAGAAAACTTTTTGCCCCATTCTAAAACCATCTTTGCCTCCTTTAACTGTTTTTATTTTGGTGACTCCTTTAATTATATCCACAAACTACAAATAGTTTAAACAATCAAAATATTCTTGTAAAAATAACAATGTTACAGCACTTCAGTTGTATAGTTTTCAATGTTCAACCGACAATCTTTCTTTATAAATTCAACAATCTTTGATAGTGTACTGTATAAATGTGCTTTCTCCGTATTCACAGTAACAACAGCAATAATAGATTTTCGGTACGAATTCTGATGTCCAATCTCTGTTATCGAGATATTAAAATTTTTCCTGAGGCGTGAAAAAAGGCTTAAACATATCTGCCGCTTCGCTTTTAAAGAAAACGTACCAGGTATGCCAAGCCAAACTACGCAAATCCCTATTTGCATCCGATGGCATTAAATAATAGTTTTCGAATTTTCTTCATCAAAAAGATGAATATGAAAAGGATCAATATAAAGCAGCACAGTATCTCCCATTGCATAATTATGATCAGAGCTTGCCCTGGCAACAAATTTTACATTGTCATCACCGAGTCTAAAATGAATGAATGTTTCAGAACCCATGAGCTCTACAAAATCTATCAGCACCTTAAACGGTTGCATTGCCGTTTTTTCATCATTTTTAACTTCAACCTCGCTGAACAAATCCTTAGGTCTGATACCCATTATCATATTTTTACCAATATAACTTTCTTTTGCAAGAATGTCTCGATGTGCATCGGTTATCTTTAACTTAAATCCTTCAGAAACTGCATACATATTTTTGCCTTGTTCTATAATTTTAACGTTAACAAAATTCATTGGTGGGGTCCCAACAAAACCTGCAACAAACCTATTTACTGGATTATCAAATACTTCCTTTGGTTTTCCTTCTTGTTGTATTTCGCCTTCATTCATAACCACCACTCTATCACCAAGCGTCATTGCTTCCACCTGATCATGAGTGACATAAACAGTAGTAACTCCCAGTCTTTTATGTAACTTTATAAGCTCGCCCCTCGTCTGTACACGAAGCTTCGCATCAAGATTAGATAAAGGTTCATCCATAAGATACACCTTCGGATTTCTTACTACTGCTCTTGCGAGTGCAACTCTCTGTTTTTGTCCACCTGAAAGTTCCTTTGGTTTTCTTTTAAGAAGCTCCCAAATACCTAACATCTCGGCAGCCTTTTTTACCCTTTGGTCTATCTCATCCTTTGGTAATTTTTTCAATCTTAATCCAAAAGAAATATTTTGATACACATTCATATGAGGATATAATGCATAGTTCTGAAAAACCATTGCAATATCTCTATCTTTCGGCGGTATATTGTTCACAAGCTTATCCTCAATATAAATTTCACCTTCAGTTGGTTCTTCCAGGCCTGCAACAAGCCTAAGCGTAGTGGTTTTACCACATCCAGATGGTCCTAAAAGAACGAGAAATTCCCCATCATTAATTTCGAGACTTTCGTTTCTTACTGCAACAACATTACCAAATTTTTTTGTCACACCTTCGAGCATTACCTTGGCCATATTTTTCTCCTTTGTTAGCTTTTAACCTAATGTAATGATTTTGTTTAAAGTATATCTTTGTATAAAATATAGTCAAGATTAAACCAACCAAAAGGAGAAATTGGATGTATAAAGAAAATAAAATAATGTTGTGGTTACACATGCACCAGCCAGATTATTTAAACCCTCTCAGCAATGAACAAATCCTACCGTGGACAAGAAGACATATGCTTAACAGTTATTATGAGATTCCAAAACTGTTATTGTCATCATCTGCAAAGATTAATATTAATTTTTCCGGGATACTGTTAAAACAAATTGTCTCCTACGCAGAAGAAAAATTGGAAGATACCTGGGAAACATTGGAAAAAAAAGATGCAGATTCTCTTACTGAAAGTGAAAAAGAATTTATAATAAGAAATTTTCTTAATCCTGTGGCTAACTTTAACTCAAATAGATTTAATAAACTTATTAACAAGAAAAAAAACAGAGAGAAATTTAATACACAAGATATGCGAGATACTCAAATACTTTATGCTATATCAGCATTTTCTCCTGATACTACCGAAGTTAAAGGTTTAATAAATAAAAAAGAAAATTATTCAGAAAAAGATAAGATAGAAGAAAAAAAGATAGAAAGAAAGATATTTGAATCAATCATTCCAATGTACAGAGAACTTTTTGCCAGAAAACAGATAGAGCTCACAATATCTCCAATGCAACATCCCATTTTGCCTCTTCTCATAGATTCGTCTATCGCATGCAGAAGTAAGCAAGAAACAATTCTACCCTTGACTCAATTCGCTCACCCGAACGATGCGATAAAACAGATGGAAGATGCCATTTCGTTATTCAGTAAAATTTTTGGTAAAATGCCACAAGGCATGTGGCCATCTGAAGGAAGTATTTCAAACAAGGCAATAGATATTATAAAACAGAAAGGAATCAAATGGATTGGAACAGATGAAAGTGTGTTAATGAGAACCAATCCTTATGTAAAGAAGGAAGACATATCCATTCCTCGGAATGTAAGAGATTTAAAGATATTTTTCCGAAATCATTACCTCTCAGATAAAATAGGATTTGCCTACAATAAAATGAATCCAATAGATGCAGTAAAAGACTTACTTCAAACAGTAAAATCATCAAGAAACGGAGAAATAATTATATTAGACGGAGAAAATCCATGGGACTTCTATCCCGAATGTGGAGTACCATTTCTCACAGAGTTATTCAGTGCATTAAATCAAAGAAACAGCGCATTAGGTAATGAAATAGAAGCCACAGACAGTATTGAAGCCATACACCCTGGTTCCTGGATAAATGGTTATTTTGATACCTGGATAGGCGATGAAGAATCAAATAGAGCATGGACATATCTCGCTGATACAAGAAAAACGGTAGGAAGCACACAAGAATCTCTCAATCAAATTTATATTGCGGAAGGAAGTGATTGGTTTTGGTGGTACAGCAACCTTCACAAAAAAGAAGTAGACTTTACCTTTGACACACTATTTCGAGCTCATCTTATTGCCGCCTATCAAAAAGCTGGAATAAAGATACCTTCATATTTATTCCAACCCATTAAAGAAGTAAAATGAATCTAATATTTATCATACATAATCACCAACCGGTAGGAAACTTTGATTATGTGATTGAAGATGCATATAAAAAAGCATATTTGCCTTTTGTAAATGAAATTTTAGATGCAACTCATTTCAGATTTGGCATACATTTTTCAGGATATCTCCTGCAATACATAGAAAAAAACCATCCTGAATACATAGAAAAACTTCACTTTCTTATCCAACAAAATAAATGCGAAATTCTTTCAGGAGGTATGTATGAACCAATTCTTACATTGATCCCTGAAAGAGACCGGAATGAACAGATTAAGAGAATGAACGAATACATTGGAAAACTATTCAAAACACAACCAAAAGGCTTCTGGGTTGCAGAAAGGGTGTGGGAACAACATCTAACAAAAACACTTTCACAAAATGGGATACAATATGTTGCACTGGACGACACGCATTTTAAAAAAGAAGGTAAAACAGATAAGGATTTATCAAAGCATTTTATTACAGAAGATGAAGGAGAAACATTAAATATATTTCCTATAAGCAAAAATCTACGATATCTCATACCGTTTAAACCAGTAGAGCAAATAATAAAATATTTTGAGGAAGCAGAAAAAAAAGATAAAGATCGTCTTGAACTGTTTGGAGATGATGGAGAAAAATTTGGTATCTGGCCCAAAACATATAGTTATGTTTATGAAAAAAAATGGCTAAAAAGGTTTCTGAAAGCTCTTAAAGATAATTCGAATTGGCTCACAATTCATCTTCCTTCAGAATATATTGCAAACAATCCCCCGAAAGAACTGATCTATTTAAGAGAATGTTCATATGAAGAAATGATGAAATGGTCAGAAGGTAATTTCAAAAAATTTCTTATTAAATATCCCGAAAGTAACGATATGAACAAAAAAGCACTTTTTCTGAGCAAAAGAGTGAAAGAAAAATTTCCTGAGGAATTGCTAAAAGGAGAAACAAACGATGCTCTATGGCACGGACTTTTTGGCGGGCTATACCTTCCACATTTAAGAATAGCTATATATGAAAACCTGATAAAAGCAGAGAAAAAGATAGATCCACTTTCATTTAAAATAGAAGAAAACGATATCAATAAGGACGGGAGAAAAGAATTTATACTGGAAACGCCAAAGCTAAATTTATATTTTACAAAAAAAGGTGGAACCCTTTATGAGTTGGATGACAAAATAAAGGAACTAAATATACAAAATGTGCTTACAAGAAGAAAAGAGCCTTATCATAAAAAAATTCTCGAATTAAATAAAATAAAGAATAAAGACCAAGAAGAAATAAACACAATTCATCCTATTACAACAACAAAAGAAAGCAATTTAAATAAATTTTTAATATACGATTGGTACAGAAGAAATTCTTTTATCGACCACTTTTTTAGAGCAGACACAACAGTGGAATCCATTTACAAAATGCAGTTTGGAGAACAAGGAGATTTTGTGCTTGGTAAATATAATGGAAAAACCAAAAAGACAGACAACAGTTTATCCCTTTCGCTTAAGAGAGATGGACATGTCTGGTGCGGAGAAAATTGGGAAGAGGTTTCGCTAAAAAAAGAGATTATTGTCCCAAAAGAAAAGAGAGAGATTCAGGCCAGATATAAAATAAGTACCAGCAAAGAATTTCCCTTATTCTTTGGAATAGAATTCAATTTTCTTTTCTTTAAAGATGGACTTAAGATAAACAAGCAAGATTATAAAAATCGCATGAAGCTTCAAGGTAAAGAGTTTGAAATAGAAGAATTTATCCAGAACATAAACCTTATCATTAGCCTTTCGGAAAAAGTTCAATTATGGACATTTCCCATATATACCGTTTCACAATCTGAAAGTGGGATTGAAAGAACATTTCAAGGACTTTCTTTTATTTTTAGCAAAAAAGATATAATTAAAGAAAAGATAATAAACATAAACTTGCGAATAAAATAGGGAGGTTAGTTATAATGCCAGAATTAAGAAAAGACCCAATCACGGGAAGATGGGTAGTCATTGCTGCAGAAAGAGCAATGAGACCAAGTGATTTTAAAACAAAAGAAATAGTTGAAAAAGAACCAAAAGCAGGCCCATTTTCTGAAGGAAATGAGTCACAAACTCCACCAGAAATTCTATCATACAGAACACCAGGGACTGCGCCTAATACACCGGGATGGTGGGTAAGAGTGATACCGAACAAGTTTCCTGCACTAAAAATAGAGGGAGATTTAAACAGAAGAGGAATTGGCATGTATGATATGATGAACGGTGTCGGAGCCCATGAAATCATTATTGAATCTCCACATCCGGCAGATTCACTAAAAAAACTGCCCGTAAAACACATAGAAGATATTTTATGGGCATTTAGAGATCGATCCTTAGATTTAAGAAAGGATGCACGTCTTAAGTATATCATCATATTTAAAAACAAAGGGAAAGAAGCAGGAGCATCGCTTGCGCATACACATTCACAGCTTATTGCAACACCTATTGTGCCAAAAACAGCAAAAGAAGAATTGGAAGGAAGCAGACGGTATTATGAGTATAAAGAAAGGTGTGTATATTGTGATATGGTAGCACAAGAAATAGGAGATAAACAAAGAGTTGTTTTAGAAAATGAAGGATTCGTTGCTTTTGTGCCGTTCGCATCAATTGTTCCTTTTGAAACGTGGATTCTTCCGAAACAACATAGTTCAGACTACGCAGAAATAAAACGCAGTGAAATTTCTTATTTAGCGGATGCATTGCAGCGAACATTAAAAATGTTAGATAAAGTAGTACCGAATGTACCGTACAACTTTTATATACATTCTGCCCCGCTTGACAATTTACGCCTGCCACATTACCATTGGCATATAGAAATTGTCCCACGGCTCACGCAAACAGCTGGATTTGAATGGGGCACAGGACTTTATATTAACCCAATGTCACCAGAAAATGCAGCAGAATTCTTGAGGAAAACAGAGGGAAAATAAAATATGAAAATAGGAATAGTAACAAGTGAAGCAGTCCCTTTTGTAAAATCAGGAGGATTAGCTGATATAGCAGGAACATTATTCAATGTATATCATACAGAAGAAAATGAAATTTATCTCTTTATGCCAATGTACAAAACAATAAAAAATATCCCATCTGGTCTAAAAATAGAAGAAAACATTGCAATTCAAATAGGATCTCAAGAAATAGAAGGACAGATTTTATCAAAAGAGATAGAAAAAGGTAAAACCCTGGTTTTAATAAAACAAGACCGTTATTTTGGAAGAAACAGTTTGTACGGAACAAAACAAGGAGATTATCCAGATAATGCAGAACGGTTTGGATATTTTTCCCTTGCAGTACTTAAGGCAATCGACATTATGGGAATAAATATAGATATTCTCCACTTAAATGATTGGCAAACAGGACTTATTCCTCTATTCATTAAAGATAAACGCCTCAATATAAAAACTCTGTTTACCATCCACAATCTGGGATACCAGGGTAATTTTCCACAGGGTATTCTTGATCTGCTTCATATCGATAGAAAATACTTCAGCCCTGCTAAAATTGAATTCTACAATAGTGTAAGTTTTCTTAAATCAGGAATTGTCTACTCAGATTTTATCAGTACTGTAAGCCCGACATACGCAAAAGAAATTCGCACAAAAAAGTACGGAGTTGGGATGGAAGAGATATTAAATACAAGAAAAAATTTCCTAATAGGCATCTTGAACGGTATTGATTACTCTCTGTGGAATCCAGAAACAG
This sequence comes from Caldisericota bacterium, assembly GCA_003650285.1. Classification (GTDB taxonomy): domain Bacteria; phylum Caldisericota; class Caldisericia; order Caldisericales; family Caldisericaceae; genus UBA646. Next base: position 29,986 of record QMOQ01000004.1, read on the forward strand.
ATCAATTGATCTACAAAAACTATTCAATCAACACAGTCAAAGACAAAGAAGAAAATAAAATAAAATTGGGCGAAGAATTTAACTTTGACGTAAAAGGCAAACCACTCTACGGTTTGGTCGGTAGACTTGCAGAGCAAAAAGGAATAGACATACTGGTAGATGCACTGAATAGTATTCTTAATGAAAACATAAGGGTAATTATACTCGGCACCGGCGAAAAAGCATTGGAAGATGCTTTGGTTGAGTTACAAAAACAGCACCATAATAAGCTTAAGGCGCTAATCAAATTTGATGAAGCAACTGCTCACAAAATTTATGCAGCAAGTGATTTTTTTATGATGCCGTCACAATATGAGCCATGCGGATTGGGACAACTCATCTCTCTCAAATATGGCACACTTCCTATAGTACGAGAAACTGGCGGTCTCAAGGATACAGTAGATGATTATAATGAATATACTCATTGTGGAAATGGCATCTCATTTAGCGAGTATTGTTCAGATGATTTTCTTGGAGCTATGCAAAGAGCAAAAAAAATATACAGCAATGAAAAACTATACAAACAACTACAACAAAATGCTATGCAATGTGATTTTTCCTGGAAAAAATCTGCCGATATTTATATGAAATTATTTAAACAAATACTTCAAGGGAAATGAACATACACTTCGGCACATCGGGATGGAGAAGTATTATAGCCAAAGATTTTACATTTGAGAACGTAGAAATTGTGAGCTACGCAATAGCTCAACATCTTTTAGATAGAGGCGGCAAATCTGTAGTATTAGGATATGACACAAGATTTTTGTCAGATGAGTTTGCAAAAACTTCTGCAAACGTTCTTGCAGCTTATGGAATAAAGAGCTACTTTTCTCTTGTCGATATTCCCACCCCTGTTATAGCGTATCTCACTATGACAAAAAAAACAGATGGTGCAATTAATATTACAGCTTCGCACAATGATCCATACTACAATGGAATTAAATTCTCTTCAAAATCTGGTGGACCTGCCTTGCCTGAAGAAACAGAAGACATAGAAAAAAGAATAAATAAATTTTTTAAAAATAGAAAAATAATTAAAAAAATGCCGTTTGAAAAAGCAGTAGAAAAAAACCTAATAATCCCCTTCAACGAAAATGGATATATAGATGCAATAAAAAAATTGATTGACTTCTCGCCAATAAAGAAAAAAAGACCAAAAATAATTTACGATCCTTTTTTTGCAACAGGTATTCGCTATCTACCAAACATATTAAAAGAGTATACAGATTTTACAATGATACATGGCAGAAAAAATGTACTGTTTGGTGGTCTGCACCCTGAACCTACAGGAGAAAATCTCGACTCTTTAATTAAAAAAGTTAAATCTTCTAAAGCTCATTTAGGCCTTGCAACAGATGGAGATGCTGACAGATTCGGAATCATAGATTTTGACGGAAGTTATATTTCTCCTAATATGGTACTCCCTATCATATATTACTACTTTCTTACTGAAAAAGGAATTAATGGTAATGCTGTGAGAACCGTTGCCACAACACACTTAATAGATAAAATTGCAGAACATTTTGGATACTACACTAAAGAAACACCAGTAGGATTTAAATACATTGGAGACGCAATCATAAAGGGTGAAGCTATATTCGGGGGAGAAGAAAGCGGTGGAGCATCAATGAAAGGATGGTTAGCTGATAAAGATGGAATTCTTGTGGATCTCCTCATAACGGAAATCTTTTCTCGAAGAAAAAAATCGATGAAAGAATTATTCAAAGAACTCACCGATAAATTTGGTGGTGCATACTCAAAGCGACTTGATTTTGAGTATAAAGGTAATAGAAAAACAATTGAAAGAGAATTAAAAAATATCGTAAAAACCTTTTCAAAAGAGATGTCTATAAAGAAGATTAACGAGTTAGATGGAACAAAAATTATTTTAGCCGATAAGAGTTGGATTTTATTTAGATTCTCGGGAACAGAACCTAAGATACGGATATATGCGGAGTCCGACAATGAAAAAAAGTTTAAAGCACTACTTGAAAAAGGGAAAGAAATAGTTCAAAGAGCAACATTTTGAGATAGGTCTATGCTTAAACAGGAGGAGAAAGAGAATGAAATTTAACTACGGTAACATGCTAGAAAAGGCTATAGGCAAGCATGGATTGCCAGTAAATAGTTTGTTAGAATCAAGAACCTTTTTAAATCAAATTAAAGAACGTATTCAAAAAAAAATAAATAAAAATTATTACCCGTTGCAGCTTCCGGAAGTAATGATGCCGCATCTCGATAAAATAAAAAAAACAGCAAAAAAAATTCAAGAAAATTATGAAAACTTTGTAATTGTAGGGATAGGGGGGTCTTCCCTTGGCAATAAATTACTTCACTACGCAATAAACGGGATCTATTATAATGATTCCATATCTAAAAACACGCCTCGCATATACTTTATGGATAATATTGATCCAGAATCTACAAAAACGCTACTCGCAACGCTAAACCTAAAAAAAACTATGTTCAATGTTATTACAAAATCAGGAAGTACTGCAGAAACAATGCAGAATTTGTTATCAATTACGGATGCCTTAAAAAAGGAAAATCTTGATTTGAAAAAACACCTCATATTCACTACTGACCCTGAAAAGGGATTGCTTCGTAAGTTATCGCACGAATTCTCTGTCGAAACTTTTGCAATTCATCCTCTTGTTGGAGGAAGATACTCAGTACTTTCTACCGTAGGGCTTTTATCTGCAGCTGTAGAAGGAATAAATATCGATGCTTTACTTCGCGGTGCAGAACTTATTAAAAAAAATATAACAAAAGAGAGTAATCCTACACGCTGTGCCACACTTCTATTTCCACTCATTCAATATAAATTATATAAAGAAAGAGGAGTAAATATAAATACGCTATTTATTTATTCGGATGGATTAAGTCATTTAGGGGCATGGTACAGACAGCTTCTCTCTGAGAGCATTGGCAAACGATTTACACGCAGTGAAGAACAGATATTTACAGGCATAACACCAATAGGAGTACGAGGTGCAACCGATCAACATTCTATGCTTCAACTATTTATGGAAGGTCCATTCGATAAATTTATTATATTTATTGCACCTGTTAAATACCGCAAAGACTTTAGCCTAAAGGGAAATCTTATAAATAATGAGAATATTAATTATCTAAAAAACAAAAAAGCATCACAACTCATAAAAAGTGAATTTCTGGCAACACAAACAGCAATAAAAACATCAGGAAAACCTTCTGTCGCGATTGAAATTCCAGAAATAAATGAAGAAGAACTGGGCAAGCTTATATACTTTGCTGAATACGAAGTCGTTGCCCTGGGAGAAATGCTAAATGTAGACCCAATTAGCCAACCTGCAGTGGAGTTTGGAAAACAGCTTACATATGGTATTATGAAAAGGAAAGGATTTGAAGAAAAAAATAAAAAAATTACGGAATTTAAAAAAATGAACAAAAAACATATAATTAAAACTCCTTAGTTAAGAAGGAAGGATAAATGGATAGAATAAAAAATAAAATTTCGGTGATACTTATAGTTATACTCTTACTAATCGGAGGGTACTATTTAGGAATTAAATACCCGCCTTCGCGCATAATAAATATCATGCATGCACAAGATAGATTCGAAAATTTTCTTGATGACCACTCCTTGCTTAAAAGAACAATAGATATCATTGAAACCAATTTTTACAAACCAATAGAAGAAGAAGATTTGATAAAAGGTATGGTAGATTCATTAAATGATCCATACAGTGTATTTTACAATCCTGAACAAACAAAACAATTCAATGAAGAAATACAGGGAAAATATACAGGTATAGGCGTCGTAATCACTGAAAATGAAGATTTAGCCCTTCCGGAAATTGTTTCTGTATTCCCTGGTTCTCCTGCAAAAAAAGCAGGACTTCAAAAAGGAGACATTATAGTTGGTGCTGATGACGCACAGCTAGCAGGGTTATCTCTTGAAGAAGTAGCAATGAAAGTAAAAGGGGAGAGTGGAACAGAAGTAAAATTAAAAATTAAAAGAAACGGCGAAACCATTATTGTTACAGTAAAAAGAGCAGAAATCCATATACCTCTTGTTGAAGTAAATTACTTGGGAGATGATGGAAAAATAGGATATCTAAAAATTAATATGTTTTCTGAAGGAGTAGGAACGCAAGTTGCAAACATAGCTAAAGAGATGAATGAAAACAATGTAAAAGGTATTATACTTGATTTAAGAGACAACCCAGGAGGACTTCTCTATGAATGCGAAAAAGTAGCCGGCCAATTTATTCCTTCCGGAGTATTGCTCTGGACAAAAGATAGAGAAGGCAAAATGACCCCTCTACAAATTTCAGGCCACGAACCTACTGTGCCTATAGTCGTACTTGTAAACAGAGGAACGGCAAGTGCGGCAGAAATACTTGCTGGAGCCATAAAAGATTATAAAACCGGAACAATAATAGGCGAAACTACATTCGGTAAAGGGGTAATACAAAAAATATTTTCACTACCGGGAGAATATACACTCAAAATTACAGTACAAGAATATCTTACGCCAGATAAAAAAGAAATAAATAAAAAAGGAGTAGAGCCAGACATTCAATTAGAAGAATCTGAAGAACCATTAGATAAAGCTTTGGAGTTATTGGAGGAATAATGATCATTGTAATATCAGGACCATCTGGAGTAGGCAAGGGGACTGTCGTGCAAAAACTCATAGAAAAAAATCCACATTTTGTACGATCCATTTCTTGTACAACAAGAAAGCCAAGAGAGGGAGAAAAAAATGGAAGAGATTACCATTTTATAAATGAAGATAAATTTTTTGAGCTTATACAAAAAAATGATCTAGCAGAATTTGCTTTTGTTCATGGATACCACTATGGAACCCCATTAAAAAATCTTACAAAAGAAAAAACAGATGTGATTTTGCAAATTGATGTACAGGGGGCAAAAAAAATTAAGAACCGATTCCCAGAAGCATTGCTAATTTTTTTACTCCCACCCAGCATGGAAATTCTTACCAATCGCCTTACTGGAAGAGGAACTGAAACGGAAGAGGAACAGGAAAGGCGATTAAAAAGAGCAAAAGAAGAGATAAAAGAGCGTACGTTTTATGACTACATTGTAGTAAACGACGACATTAAAAGAGTAGTTAGTAAAATTGAAAAAATCATAGAGAAAGAACATAAGTTGCACCAGCAAAACAAAACTACTTCTTCTCAATAATAGTTTTTAGTTTTTCTAAGGTTTCTTTAATCCTATTTTTTAAAGGACCTTCCCCTTCTGTGGTCACATCATCTTTGTTCTCAAAAACTGCATACGGCACTTTCATGCCATTGCATTGAATAAATTCTGAATTTCCGTGGCTAAATTCTTCCCAATCGACTTCTTTGTAAAGTCTTGTTAGTTTTTCATCTGCTAAAGAATGGTGGAGAATGCTATCAGGACGCAGCGAATCAGACCGCATTTTATTTTTTCTCAAAGATTCTTCAAATGACACATTAACATATATGATAGCGCTATACTCAAGGAGTTCTTTCGAAACATGCTGAAATGCCTCTTTATAACCGCCATGTTCTTTGCCCCTGGAAAACTCTACAATTGTAGTATAATTCTCCATATAATCAGAAATATCCCGAACCCGCTTTTTATACTCTAAAGAAATTCTTTCAATAAGGAGATGCCAAAAATATTGGTATTTAAAATACCCGTCGTTAGTAGTATGGAGTTTTTGTTTATGAAATTTGTTTACAAGGAGGTCGTCCTCTTCATACCAGGCCCAAAGCAAAGGGAAATCATCAATCACATCAATTTTCCCCATATAAAATTGTTCTTTTCTTTCCGCATCTGGAAGTTTTAAAAGAAAATCAATAATTTCTGATTTTCCGGCTGCCGGACGCCCTAATAAAAAAATCACGTTAAACTTATCCATTTTCTTGCTCCACCATAATAAATTTATAAGGAAAACAATAAAAAATTAAATTCCTACGGGATTATACCTTTCAAATATGGACTAAGGTGTATAATAAATAGTAATTTCACGCGTATCACCATCCCATTGCACAGTACTTCCAAAAGTTTCAGTAATGAATCGAAGGGGTACCATAGTTCTACCAGGAGGAATAATGAGAGGTGCAACATCAATTTTCATTTCTTTCAGATTTACCCTGATATTTTTGTGATCAACCCACATTTCAATGAACAAAGAAGGATGATGTGCAGTTGCGCTCTTCTTAATAGTAACTTTTCTTTCTGTGCCATCCCATTCGACCGTTGCACCAAATGTCTCTGAAATAAAACGGATAGGGACAAGTGTCCTACTCGCTTCTTTTACAATAAAAGGAGCCACATCAAGATCTACTCTTTCTCCATTGACATACGCAATCGGGGAATCTATCTTCAACTTTATATCAATCGCGGGAGCCTGGATAACTTTAAAAGAAATGTAAATCGTTTTATTTCCACCATTAGAATTAATGCTTATTGGCTGCTTGAAACTACCAATGGAAAGAGCAGAAGTATCAACCGAAAAATGTAATTTACCTGCAGCTGTAAACGAATTAGTATCAAACTTTATAAAGTATGGCCCACTAACTGTTCCCTTGAGAATGCCTCCACCGAGATTTACAAGAAAAACATCTTTTTCGCCACTACTCCCTTGCGGAATACTTCCAGCATCAATCTGTTCACTGCATTGCAGGTACGGTTGAGTTGTATCGAGGTAAAAAAGATTGCCGTCTATATCTCCTATAAAAAGAGCATTGTTTGTGGAATCAAAAAATAATGCATCAGGATTTGGCACCACGCTGCCACCTACCTTATAAAAATTGCTGCCGTCAATCGACCCAAATAGTCCAAAATTTGAAAGAGCTACAAAAATTTTATTATCTGCCTTTGCCACATAAGAAACGTAAGGAGATCCTCCAATAAACTGCATTTTCTGGAAATTATTATTCCCTATATTACCTTTAAAAAATCCCTCTGTTGTGCCAACAAAAAGGTAATTCCCAAGAGAACTAAGAGAAGTGATTGAATAGTCTGTCAACACATTCTTCCAATCACATTCATTTCCTATAGTACTAGAATAAAACAACCCAAATTGCCTGGTCCCAAGAAAATATTTTTCTGAAGATGTTTTAACAAAAGAGGTAGTTTCAATGGTGGAAAGACCACTATTTCGTTTAACCCAAGTTTGTCCGCTATCGCTGCTTATATAAAAACCGGAACAAAGTGATGTGACATAAATTAAATCTTCATCACTTGATATGGAAGAAATAGTAGGGCAATCCAATTCGTTCATCAGTGACTCCCAGTGTTTGCCCAAGTCGTATGAAATATATGCTCCTGCATCCTTTGTGCCTAAAAAGATATTTCCATCAAAAAAAGTAACTCCGGTGATGTGTAAGTCAGATAAACCAGCATCACGTTCAGAAAAACGGTGTCCTGAATCGGTAGATACAAAAAAGCCATCTAATGTGCCAGCAAGTATCAAAGAACCATCAGCATGGATAGAAGTAACTTGGTAAGGAAACGAGCTTAACAATCGCAAAGAATCGCTTTCTCCATGTGCTGCAGGAACTACATTGAGTAATATTACAAATATAATAACAAAGATAAAAATTTTCTTCATAGCATCCTCCCGTTCTTTTTCGAATAATTATAGTATAAAGAATGGTTTAATAAAATGTCTCATAAATATTATTGCTAATTTACTGAAAACCAGTGCATCTGTTCTTAAACTCACATGTAGAACACGCACTGCTTGGTTTTGGGGAAAATTCATTGCATTGTATTGCTTTTCCAACTTGTAGAATTTTCTGCTTCCCCTCTTCCATCATTTCATCTGAGATATTAAATTCTATCTTTTTGTTAAAACGCACGAAATACATGAAAACAGAGTTTATTTTATTTAGGCCCAAAGATTCCTTTGCTCCTAAATAATAAATAATCGGCTGCAGAAGATTTATTTTCTTAAACAAGGATGGCAAGATTCTATTTGTTTTATAATCAACAATATTATACCCATCATTTTCTCGGTCTATTCGATCTATTCTCCCAATTATTCTAAACTCATTCAATTTAAAAGAAAAACTCTTTTCAACCAGATATGCTGGTTGAAATCCAAAAATCGTTTCCCTGTAAAATTTTGTGAGAAGTTGTACTGCTTCGTCTTTTGCCTTTTGTTCCTGATATTCAGTCTTATATCCAGCAGAAATCCAGTGTTCATTGAGTAAGTTTAATAAATAATTTAAAGGAGGGGTTTTGGCTGTTATAAAATTTTCTTCAGGATGATAAAAAAGCTCAAGTACCTTATGAATCGAATTGCCAAAACTAAAGTAACTACGTGCCGCAGTAGGCAATTCATCAACGTAGATAAATTTATAGCGGAGAGGACAATTATCGTATATAGATATTCTTGAATAGCTTAAATGGAATTCTGAATTTTCTTCCATAGCTCTAAAATTTGGGATTCCATCTGGGAAAAATCCCCACTATTATCGATTACCACATCGGTTCTTTTAATCTTTTCAAAAATAGGCATTTGCGACTCTATTCTTCTTAATGCCTCTCCCCTTCCAATATTTTCTCTTTTCATTAATCTTTCCAGTTGCAACTTTTTGGGAATATAGACAACCCAGACAGTGTCAACAATCTTATCCCAGTTCGCCTCAAACAGAATTGCTGCATCAACAACAAGAACCTCCACTCCCGATGCTCGCTTTTCCTCTATTATTTTCTTTACAAATTTGGTCATTACGGGTATCATAATCTCATTGAGCTTATTTAATTTCTCTTTATCTGAGAAGACAATACTTCCCAATTTTTTTCTGTTCACCTTGCCGTTTGAAACAACTTCTTTTCCAAAAACCTCTTCCATCTTGTCTATAATATCATTGACATTTTGAGATTGAATTTTCTTGGCAAGCTGGTCTAAATCAACAATGTCAGCACCCAATTTCTTTAAAAACCTGGATACAGCACTCTTTCCAGATGCAATATTGCCCGTAAGTCCGATTATAATCATCCTTTTGCCTCTCTCAGATTGTTGCCATACGCAATGTTCACTACTAATGGTACAGAAAGAGGATAAGCAGACTCCATTTCTTCTTTTGCAATTTGTTTCACTTGCTCAATTCTCTCACTACCTACTTCAAGAATCAATTCATCGTGAATTTGTAGTACAATATGGTCGCCACTACCTTTTATCCTGTTAAACACCTTTACCATTGCAATTTTTATAATATCAGCAGCGCTTCCCTGAATAGGCGTATTTATAGCAAATCTCCTTGCCTCGTCTCTTGCTCTGCCGACGCCAACATCTATACCTGGAATTTTTCTTCTGCGCCCAAGAATTGTTCTTGTCTCGCCTGTTTTTATCGCACTTTCCACAAGCTCCTCTAAAAATTCCTGTACAGTCGGAAACCTGGCAAAATATCTGTCAATGTATTCTTTTGCTTCGTTAGTGGAACAACCTAGCTGTTTTGCGGCACCATAAGAAGACATTCCGTATATAATTCCAAAATTAAGAATTTTAGCACTTCTTCTCATTTCTTTTGTAATTTCCTCATCTTTTACGTTAAATACAAGGGATGCTGTACGTGTATGGATATCAGCACCATTCATAAATGCATTAATAAGATTTTTATCCTTGGATAGATGAGCGAGTATTCTTAACTCAATTTGCGAATAGTCTGCGCTAAGCAAAAAATGCTCATCCGAGGCAATAAATCCAGCTCGTATCTTTTCACCCCAGTCAGTCCTGATAGGTATGTTTTGTAAATTTGGTTTTGAACTCCGTAACCTCCCCGTAATTGTACCCAGCTGGTGAAATGTCGTATGTAACCGGAAATCCTCTTTAGACACAAGTCTTGGTAAAGCTACAATGTATCCAGAATACAGTTTAGAAAGACTTCTGTACTCTAGTACAAGTGAAATTATAGGATGCTCTAAGATAAGATCTGATAATACTGCACTGCTCGTTGAATATCCTGTTTTTCCCATCTTTGATGGTTTTAATCCTAAATTATCAAAAAGTACAGCTGCAAGTTGTTTTGAAGAGTTAATATTGAAAGAAATACCGGAAAGATCATATATCTTGTTTTCCAATATCTCAAGCTCTTTTTCAATCTCACTTTTTAAATTCTCAAAATACTTCACATCGATTTTTACGCCAGTAGTTTCCATATCAGCCAATATCTCTGACAGTGGTTTTTCTACATTATTGTAAAGCGCCATAAGACTGTGTTCTTCTAACTCTTTATCTTCAATATATGAAAGTTGCAAAAGTTGTTTGGCATGTTCAGACAAAGATTCCCCACCGAAAAAGACAGAAAATGCATCACATAACTCTTTGATGGAATAATTTCTTATATCGGGAGTAAGAAGATGCCCCGCAAGTGCCAAATCAAGATGAATATTTGATAGTTTAATTCCATAATGGTATGCTATTTTGTAGAGTTCTTTTAAGTTAAGAATTTCTTTCTTTTTATCGTTTTCAAGCAGCTCCTTTAAGATTTTTAACGCCTCTGTGTTGGCAAAAAGCTCTTCCCCGATGTTAAATTCTTCCACATTTTTCTCCGTAGCAAAAGCAAAATGCAGAACTTGTCCATTTCTTGCCTCAATATACAATCCTATTCGATCATCTGTTTTAATATGTGCAGGTTTATTATTTAAATTTATCCCAATTTCATTTAAAAGACTGGTAAATTCAAAGCGCCTTAAAACACTCTTCAGCTTTTCTTCATCAAATCCACTTAGTTCCATTTCATCAATATTAAAATCTATCGGTGCATCAAGCATTAGTGTGCATAATTCTTTTCCGTTAATTAGACGATCTTTATATTTTTCAATAAGATCGCCTTTTTTAATCTTGTCAGTATGTAATAACAACTCCTCGATATTTCCATACTCAGATAGAAGTTTTGCTGCAGTTTTTGGTCCTATACCCGGTAAACCAGGAATATTATCAGAAGGATCTCCTGTTAAAGCCTTAAAATCTGGTATTTGCTCAGGATAAATACCTAATATTTCTTTAAGCCGTTCTCTGTCAAATTCCTCGAGGGTTGTAACACCTTTCCGTGTAACCTTCATCTTAATCTTTTCTGATATAAGTTGCGTGAGATCCATGTCGCCTGAAATAACAACTGTTAAAAATTCATCCTTTTCAGCTGCTTTTGCCAGCGTTCCTATTATATCATCCGCCTCATATCCATCCATTTCATATACATTAATATTCAATGCCTCAAGCAATTCATGTATTGTTGCAAACTGAGGAGACAATTCATCTGGCATGGGAGGACGCTGTGCTTTATACTCTTTGTACTGTATATGCCTTTTTGTAGGAGCTCTCCTATCAAACGCAATAGCTAGATACTGAGGTTTTTCGTCTTTTAAAACACGCAAAAGCATTCTAATAAAACCATACAGGGCACCTGTAGGTTCATTGTTTTTTGTAACAAAATGAGGAAGAGCAAAAAAAGCTCTATACATAATACTGCTTCCATCTATTAGCACTAATTTTTTCATATGCGTCACCCTTTGTTATATACTATATTAATACCCATGGATTTCTCCAAATCTTAACTGAGCATTTTTTAATCTTTCTAATAAGCCCAAAGGAAAATATGCCACATCGGCAGAAAAAGATGAATTATCAAATTTAAACTGTCTGCCCGCTAATAAAAATGTTCGTCCTTCGTGTTCCAGGACCACGGAATAATTATCGCCCGTGCCTTGCACAAGCCTGAAAGTCATACCCTTAAAATGAATTTTATCAGCATCTGAAATTGTATATATCTGAGTTTTTCCGGCATTTAGAGCGATAAAAGCTTTCTGAAGCTCGCTTTCAACCTTTGGGAGAACAATACTTTTCACGGAAAATTGTTCTACAAGTTGAACGCTGCTAGATTCTCTCTGCTTAAACGGTGCATTAAAAACCATGAGATCGATTTTGTTTATACCTCTCTCTTTCAACGCAAGCTGTATAGAATACAAATCTTTATCTTCACTCGTTAAATAGGTTGGAGAGCTTATATATACAACATCATTGCCAGATTGAACGATAAAACCATCTTCACCGGAAAGTTGAAGTGGTGTAATGCAGAACCCGGGCCTTACAAAAATGGAAGCAGCCACCAATAAAATGAGTGGAATAAAAACAAGCTTTCTCCACGTCTTTTTTGTGGTATAAGAAAAAATAAGAAGAGAAATAACAGCAAAGTATGCTGCCACAAAGTAACCATTAAACTGTATATTTAATGATGCAAAAGGTACTTTTGAAAACATTTTTACAAGAGAAAGGAGAACAGAAAAAAAGAAATTTGTTACAGGAGCAAAAAGAAGTGCTAACCGAAAACTTATTACAGTTAAAACAAGCTGTATCAAGCTAATAGGCATAAGGAGATACAAAAATGGAATTACAATAAAATTTGCCATAACTGCAACAAGTGAAACATTATGGAAATAATAGGCAAAAAGAGGAAAGAGTAAAAGCTGAACAGAAATCACTGCTGCAAGCATTTTAAAACCAAAATTCTGCGGAAAATGCTGATAAAAGAGTGGCGCAATAATTAAAATGGCAAAAATGGCAAGAAAGGATAGCTGGAAGCTCACCGAAAAAAGGGCAAATGGAGTAACAAGAAGTATAATAAGTGCTGCGAAAGAAAGTGTATTAAGTGGTATAAGTTCCTTTCCAGTCGCTTTAGCAATTACACAAGCACCATACATAAAAAACGCACGGAGAGCAGAAACCCTGAACCCAACAAGAAAAAGAAAAAAAGCAAGTATCGCAAACGAAAATTCATAAGCAAATGGAGTAAATAGGGCCAGAGCTCTATAAGAAGTTTCCCCCAGGATCCCGAAGTGGAGCCCAGATATAGCGAAAAGATGCGCAGTGCCTGTATCTATAAATGGCAACTTTTCATCCTTTGTCATCGATGAAATGCCAGGCACCGATGAAAGAAAGAGAAAGGCTTCTTCACTTTTCATAGAGAGAAGTATCCTATCCTCTATCGTATCTCTAAGGTCAGTAAAAAAATCGAAAGGAGCAAAACTCCGGGTCACAGAAACATCTTCACTAAAGATTGTATAACTACATCCTGTAAATTTTTGAAAATTATTCTGGGAGCTATTTTTAGAAATAACTCCTTTCACAACCACAGTACTGAAAGGCGCAGGAGCTGTTTCCGCATATACTCTTGCACTACCTGCAAATTTTTCTCCCTCTATAGATAAATGTGAGATTTCAAAATTCTTTGTATAACCAGCTCCCTTAGAAAATTCTTTAACCTTTCCTGTAATCTGAGTTCTCACGCCGCATAGATGCTCTGGAATTTCAGGATTTTTAAAAGGAGCGATAGCTAGAGTTGTCGTAAAAATACCTAAGATAAAGAAAAGAATGATATAAACATAGTAACGCTTATCAACAATCAGCAAAAGAAATAATACAAACAAAAAAATAATACATAGAACAAGAAAATTTCTATTAAAAACAGAAATAAATGAAAAAATACCTGCAATCTCTCCAAATAAAGCAAATAACGCAGGCATTAAGGGATGACTATGAGGTCCTTTATGTTTTCAAATGTTTTCTCGCCAATACCTGAAACATTTATAATATCTCTAATATCTCTAAACAAACCATAATCCTTTCTGTACTGAACAATAGCATTAGATTTTACTTCTCCGATTCCAGGCAATGCCTCGAGTTCCTTAGCTGAGGCAGTGTTAATATTTATCTTTCCGCTACTGTTTGCACTTGCAGTACTAACCGAATTGCCTGGATCGTTTGAATCTGATAGAAATACTTGTTTAGCCGGTACAATAATTTCTTCTCCATCCTGCACTTTTCTTGCAAGGTTTATCGCGACAAGATCTGCATCTTCTGTGGGGCCACCGGCTTTTTCTATTGCATCTTTTACGATACTGTTTATAGGAAGTTCATATACATCCGGCTTACTAACTGCACCTACTACATAACTGGTAATATAAATAGGTTCTCCCGAATCTTCAATCACTACTTGCTCAGAAGGCACTACCTTCGTCTCTGCAAGGTTTTTCCCCATAATCATACCTGTCCCCAGCATAACCGCACTCACTAAAACAACTACACTAACCCATTGTTTTAAAGATAAGTCCTTCATTGTGCCTCCTAATTCATATATCTTCCTATATTAATTTTTATACCAGCCAGGTGTCTCTCCTTCAATATCTTTTATTTATTTAAGCTAGAAAATTTCTTAAATGTAGATTTTCCTGCATATATTGCAGCACTTCCTAATTCCTCTTCTATACGCAAAAGTTGATTATATTTTTCTACCCTTTCAATTCTACATGGCGCACCACTCTTTAATTGGCCTGCATTCATACCAACAACAAAATCAGCAATAAAAGAATCGGCAGTTTCTCCGGATCTATGTGAAACAACTGAAGTAAACCCCGCACTCTCGCCAAGCTTAATTGCCTGCATCGTCTCTGTAATAGTCCCTATTTGGTTAAGCTTTATCAAAACAGAATTAGAGGCCTGTAATTCTATCCCTCGCTGCAATCTTTTAGGATTAGTAACATAAATATCATCTCCTACCAGCTGAATTTTTTTACCCAACCTCTTTTCCAATTCTACCCAGCCGTTCCAGTCTTCCTCTTCAAGACCATCTTCGATAGAGATAAGTGGATAACTGTCTGATAAATATTCATAATAATCAATCATC
>QMOQ01000005.1 GCA_003650285.1 Caldisericota bacterium
AGAGTTGTAGTGCCATTTTCCGGAAAAAATGAACTTTATTCAGGATTCGTATTCGATATACGAAAAACTCTTCCTCACTATACTCAAAAAGTAAAAGAAATTTCAGATATAATTGAAGATCCACTATTTGGGAAAAATATAAGAGATCTCTTTATATTCACTGCAACACAATATCTTTTGCCATTGCACTTTCTTGTCAATCAATACATAAAAACCATAGGAGGAAAACGGTTAGAAAAATATATACAATGTACAACCGACTTTCAAAAACTTGACAAATCTTTGCAAAAAGAAAAGGGTCTTAAAAAAGAATTTATTGATTACCTCGCTGATAATAAACTTTGTTCTTTGTCATCCATTAAGAAAAATTTCGGCCGTACAGCCTTGCAGTACATAAAAGATTTAGAACAGATTGATATTATTAGACGTATTTCGATAGAGACAGGAAAAACTACTAAATATCTGACTCTTGCGCATAGCGAAAAAAAAACAAAAAAAATGCTGGAAAGTATTGAAAAAAAACGATTTCACAGTGCTGTTTCAATTACTGAAAGATTGAAAAAAGTAAAAACACACATACTGGACGAAAAAACACTTATTAAGGGAATAAAATATGGGCGTGCCACATTAGAAATCTTACGGAAAGAAAATATTCTAAAAGAAACCCCTTTCATAATTAAAGGAACTACCAATATGCAGGCACAAGTTCCTCAATTTACTAACGGTAGCAGTTTAAAGACAAGGAATAAACAGATCATTCGACAGATACAGACAGAGATAACATCTAAAGGAAAAGTGTTAGTTATATTCCCAGAGCTTACTCTTATTCAAAGAGTCGAAGAAGAATATAAAGAGGCATTTGGGGATGATCTTTTTGTATGGAAAGGAGCAAATAAAAGAAATTTTATAAAGGATGTAAATATGACAGGAAAGCGTGTCATCCTTGCTACACCCTTTTCTCTATTTATTGAAATTTCGCAACTCGAACTCATTGTAGTTGCAAACGCATCATCCAAATATTTCAAGCAAAGTGATTTTCTTCCATTTAATGCACTAATTGTTGCTCTCAAAAGAGCCTCACTGGAAAAAACAAAACTTATATTCTCATCTGTGTTACCGGAAGATAATATTTTTTTTCTGATTAAAAAAGGGTTGATTCGACAAAAGGAAAAAGAAACCTTAAAAACAAACATACAAATAGTAGATATGCGTAAAGAATTCAAATGCAAAAATAGAAAAATGTTGTCAAGATCTTTAGAAAAACAGATGAGAGATATATTGAACAATGACGGCAATGTAGCGCTTCTTCTCAACCGAAAGGCTTACTCGACATTTATGATGTGTCGAGAGTGCGGGTATGTAATTAAATGTCCTGATTGTGAAACTTCGCTTTATTATGACAAGGAAAGAAATAAGCTTGTATGTCCTGTCTGCGGATATACAACTAATCTTCTGGATGTCTGCCCACGTTGCAAAAGTCCGAATATACACTATTTCGGAGGTGGAGTACAAAAACTTATCGAGCAGGTAAGTAATCTTTTTCCAAATATTGATGTGATAAAAATGATAAGTGGTACCAAGGCATCTGAAAGAAAACTTTTGGATTCAAAGAATTACTCACACACCGTATTTGTTGGCACTGAATTTTTGTTAAGCCACTTACTGCTGGACAATGTAGATTTATTTGGATTTATCAGTATTGATATATTTTTGCACCACTTTGCTTTTGATGCTGCAATGAATGCCATGCGCGTTGTATCAGAAGTTGCAGGAGAAATGGATGGAAAAGAAATTATTGTTCAAACATATCTTCCGGAACATTACGCCGTAAGTGCTATTCAAAATATGGATTACAAACAGTTTTTCGAAGAAGAGTTTTTAATACGAAAAGAGCTATCATATCCTCCGTTTAAGAATCTCATCATATTTACTTTTAAAGGAAAAAAGAACTACGAAACACTGGGAAACGGCCTCAAGTTTAAAAAAATCCTTCAAAAAAAATTTAGCAAAGAAATAGAAGTTTTAGGACCTTCCCCTGCAGCTATATCAAAAAAGGGAGAACATTATTTTTATGAAATGAGCATTAAGACAAATCTAACAATAAATAAAATTAGACCAGTATACTTTGAGTTTTTATCGAAAAAAACTGTAAAAATTCGTCCAGAAGTGCACCTTTGTCCCCTAATCATCGAATAAAATATCTTTTTTCTACACAATTTTTGAATTTAAATTAGTTGCAGTTTTAAATACACGTCATTCACACACACTTAAAGAAAAGATTAAAAGGTGTATAATAAATATGGGGTGAGTAATACGAAAATTAAAAAAATTTCTAAGTTCAAGTTTTTAGTGGAAAAAACAGGAAAAATGAGGGTGCCTGTGTTACTTTATAGCGCGGATAACCTTATAAAACTCATCGGTAAAGATAAAGCGCTTGAACAGCTCATCAATGTGGCGACACTTCCGGGAATTGTAAAATATGCACTCGGTATGCCAGATATGCATCAAGGATATGCATTTCCAATAGGTGGAGTTGCTGCGTTTGATATAGAGAGTGGCGTTGTTTCTCCGGGCGGGGTAGGCTTTGACATCAACTGCGGAGTAAGAGTCATAAAAACCAATCTTTCCTATAAAGAGGTAAAGGGACAGCTGAATAAATTGGGGAATATACTCTTTGCAAATATTCCAGCTGGCGTCGGCTCTGAAGGAAAAGAAAAATTTGGTTCCGAAGAAACAAAAACCGCAATGAGAATCGGTATAGCATGGGCAAAAAATAAAGGGTTTGCCTGGAAAGAAGATGAAGATGCAACTGAAGAAAATGGAAGAATGAAAAACGCAGATCCAGCCTTTGTTAGCAAAAGGGCAATAGATAGAGGAAAAGTCGAATTAGGCACTCTTGGTGCAGGCAATCATTTCTTAGAAATAGATAGGGTAAGTAAGATATATAATGAAACGGTTGCAAAGCAGTTTGGCTTGTTTAAAGATCAAATTCTTATCTGGATTCATACAGGATCACGGGGGCTTGGACATCAAGTTGCAACAGATTATCTAAAGATTATGAGGCCAAGAATGGAAAAATATAGGTTGCCACTTATTGATCCTGATTTTGTTTCACTGCCGCTATCTGCTCCTGAATCTGATATGTATCTTAAAGCAATGGCATCAGCTGCAAACTTTGCCTGGGTAAACAGGCAAATTCTTACGTACCTTGCACGACTTTATTTCACTTCCGTTTTTAACGAATCCCCTGAGAAATTGGGAATGTACCTTCTTTACGATGTAGCACATAACATTGCAAAATTTGAGAAATACAAAATAAACGGAAAAGAGAAACTTCTTTTAGTGCATCGCAAAGGAGCAACGCGTTCTTTTCCAAAAGGACATCCAGATCTTCGAGGATTATATCGAGAAATAGGTCAGCCAGTTTTACTACCCGGAGATATGAAAAGAGGCTCTTACATACTTGTTGGTAATGAAAAATCACTTTCGGAAACGTTTGGCAGTGTCGCGCATGGTGCAGGAAGGCTTCTTAGCAGGCACAAAGCAGTGAAAACACTTACATTGGAACACGTACAAAAAGAAATGGACGAAAAAAATATCATACTACATGCAAAAACGAGGCGTATCATCATGGAAGAAGCGCCAGAAGCTTATAAAGATGTTCATGAAGTAGTAAAACCCATAATAGGGGAGCAACTTGCTGAACTTGTGGCTCACTCCGAGCCTCTCTTTGTGCTAAAAGGATAGTTTTAAGGCTCTATTTATTATCTAATTTAATAACTATTTTTATCAGAGTCTTCTGCTTGAGAAAAATAATTGTTAACTCTGTCACTTATATGTAAAGCAAAATTGCGAAATAATGTGCTATGCTGCCGCCAAGGACAAATAAATGCCAGATGGCGTGATGAAATGGAATCTTTTTCCTTAAATAAAATATAGTACCTAAACTGTAAAATATCCCGCCAATGATAAGCAGCTGAATGCCGCCAGCTGGCACAGATTTCATTAAAGGGTTAATGAAAATAATAATAAGCCAACTCATAATTAAATAAATAATTGTAGACAGAATTTTAGATTTATTAATAAAGAATATTTTTAGTATTATTCCCGCCAGCGCAATACACCAAATATATATAAATAAATTCTTTCCTCCTGCTGTTCGCAGTGATATTAATGTAAAGGGGGTATAAGTCCCTGCAATCAACAGATAGATTGCAAAGTGATCAAACATTTTTGCTATATGCTTTTTTCGGCTTGACTGTATGCTATGATACAAGAAAGATGCCCCATATAATACAACTAAGCTGATCCCATATATAGAAAAACTTGTTATTCGCCAGTTATTTCCACTTTGTGCTGCGGAAAATATGAGAACAATTAACCCGACGACGCTCAGGCACAAGCCAATAAAATGGGTGATACTGTTTGCAATTTCTTCTTTAGTCGCAAATTTCATAAATCTTTCCATATCTATAAATACAATACTTATATTTAGAAAATATACAATAAAATTTCAATTAATAACCCTATAAATTTTCAAATTTATTGAACAGAGATAGTGAATTTGAATGAATAAACGCTCTTAACCCTTGACTAAAATATAATTTTCAATAAACTATTAGCAGTCAAGCTAAAGGAGTGCTAATTTAAAATTGGTGGAGGCATGATGGAAAAGAAAAAAAATATTCCGGAAAAAGATATACAAAAACCAGCTAAAGAGAAGTTAGATGAACTCGTAAAGGCATTGAGTGAGAAAAATGCTGAAATAGAAAAATTACAAAATGAACTTGAAAATTTAAAGATAGAAAGCGCGAAAAGGCAGGAACAAAAAAATGCTGAAATAGAAAAATTGAAAAAAGAACTTGAAGATTTAAAGATAGAAAGCATAAAAATACAAGAACATTTTAGTAAAAGCAGAAAAACACTTGCAAAACAAGCGGAACAACAGGTAATGAAAGAAAAAAAACGGTTAATGAAAGATTTGTTAGAAATATTTGATAATTTTGAGAGAGCACTTAATACGCTAGGTCGAAATGATAGGGCCAGCGCAAAAGAAGGCATAAAACTTATTCACAACCAGATTCAACAATTCCTAAACCAGCATGGGATCAAGGAAATGGAACTCAAAAACAAAAAGTTCGATCCTGCTCTATGTGAAATAGGGAAAATTACTGAATCTGAAAAAGAAGCTAATATTATATTAGAAGTACTCCGTAAGGGCTACTATTTAAATGACGAAATTCTTCGTACAGCAATGGTAGAAGTTGCTGTACCTAAAAATATAACAATTAAAGGAGGTAATTGATATGGGAAGAATTATTGGTATTGATCTTGGAACAAGCAATTCAGCCGCTGCAGCAATGGTGGGAAATAAGCCAACTATTATACCTGCAGCTGAAGGTCCTTCCGTTGGAGGCAAAACAGTGCCATCAGTTGTTGCATTTACAAAAGACGGTCAAGTTCTTGTCGGAGAACCAGCAAGAAGACAAGCAGCAATTAATATCAGAGGAACCATTACTGGCGTCAAAAGGTTAATGGGGACTAAAAAAAAGCTTAAAGCTTTAGACAAAGAATATACGCCTGAACAAATTTCAGCATTTATACTTCAAAAAATAAAAAAAGATGCTGAAGCATTTCTTGGCGAAAAGGTAGAAAAAGCAGTCATTACTGTGCCAGCTTATTTTAACGATGACCAGCGACAAGCAACAAAAAATGCAGGAGAAATTGCAGGATTAGAAGTGGTACGACTTGTGAACGAACCAACAGCTGCTGCATTTGCATATGGCATCGACAGATCCGACAAAGAATTAAAAATTCTTGTTTTTGACTTTGGCGGAGGTACATTAGATGTTACAATTATGGACTTTGGCGGAGGCGTCTTCCAGGTAAAATCTACCGCTGGAAATACACAGCTTGGCGGAAGAGATATGGATGAAGCATTGGTTAATTATATTAGTGATGAATTTAAAAAAGAAAATGGCATTGATCTTCGCAATGATAAAATGGCAATACAACGTATTAGGGAATCTGCAGAAAAAGCTAAAATTGAACTCTCTTCTGTACTTGAAACTCAGATTAATTTGCCATTCATTACAGCAGACGCAGCAGGGCCAAAGCATCTTGTGATGAGCATTACTCGTGCTAAATTAGAATCACTTGTTGGCCCAATAATAAAAAAATGTAGCGGACCATTAGAGAGTGCAATAAAAGATGCAAAACTCACTCCACACCAAATTGACAAAATTATACTTGTAGGGGGGCCTACTCGTATGCCTATTGTGCAACGCTTCCTAACTGATTACATTGGAAGAAAGCCAGAAATGGGTATCGATCCGATGGAGTGTGTCGCAAATGGTGCGGCAATCCAGGCCGGTATCATTGAGGGAAACGTGAAAAATGTCGTACTGGTTGATGTCGTTCCTCTTTCGCTCGGTATTGAAACGCTCGGCGGTGTATTTACAAAGATGATCGAGCGAAACAGTTCCATTCCTACTAAAAAAACGCAAATGTTTACAACTGCAGCACCTAACCAAACCCAGGTTGAAATACATGTACTCCAGGGTGAGCGGGCACTTGCAAAAAACAATCTTTCGCTGGGTAGATTTATTCTTGATGGAATTCCACCAGCACCTCGGGGAATACCACAAATAGAGGTAACATATAATGTTGATGAAAATGGAATTCTCCATGTTACAGCAAAAGACAAGGCAACTGACAAGGAACAACATATTACCGTGACAAATACAAATAAGCTTTCTGACGAAGAAGTGGAACGAATGAAACAGGATGCAGAAAAATTTGCCGAAGAAGACAAAAAGCAAGCTGAAGAAATTGAGCTTAAAAACAAAGCAGATCAATTAGTCTACAGCGGGAGGAAATTTATACAAGATTCTGGAGAAAAAATTAAACCAGAAGATAAGACAACCCTCGAAAATGATTTAAATGAACTTGAAAAAGCAGTAAAAGAAGGAAACATCGAGAACATAAAAGAAACAACAGATAGAGTAAATAGCATAATGGAAAAAATTGGAACAGAAATGTATCAGTCTTCTGATAAAGAACAAACGACTCCAACTCCTGGCGATAACGAAGAAGAAGGGCCAACTGTTGAAGGCGAAGGGACAACAAAGCAGTAAGATATGGCCAAAGACTATTATACAATTTTAGGCGTTTCAAAAGACGCAACAGCAGAAGAAATTCAAAGGAGGTACCGGGAATTGGTGATGAAGAACCACCCGGACCTCCATAAAGACGATCCTAATTCATCAAAAAAAATGGCAGAGATTAACGAAGCCTATGAAATATTAAGCAGTCCCGAAAAACGTGCTCAGTACGATCGTTTTGGCACTGTCGGACCTGAAGGTAGAGCTGGTTATGGTGCAGGAGGATTTAATTTCAATGATTTTTCTGCAGGTGATTCGTTTAATTTTGAAGATCTCCTGAGAAATTTTGGTTTTGGAGGTTTTGGAGGATTTACAGAAACCAGGCAAAAAACTGCACCAAATGCGAGACAGCGCGGGGAAGATATACAATATCCAATTGCTATAACTCTCAAAGAAAGTATACTTGGGACAAAAAAAGAAATTAGAATAACTAGAAATGAAACTTGCACTGTCTGCAAGGGAAGCGGACTAAAACCCGGTACCGGTTATATAACTTGTTCAACATGTAAAGGCACTGGGACTGTAAAACGCGTCCAACGATCTATTTTTGGTGAATTTATTGTACAAACAACTTGTCCCACTTGCCATGGCTCGGGTAAAATAGCAAAAGAAAAATGTTCTTCTTGTAGAGGCACCGGCGTTACGCGCATACAAAAGACCGTTGAAGTAACAATTCCTGCTGGAGTAGAGACAGGAATGCGAGTAAGAATACGAGGTGAGGGAAATGCTGGCTTGCATAAAGGCCCTCGAGGTGATCTTTACATACTAATACGTGTTGAAAAAGATCCACGATTTGAAAAAGTGGAAGACAAGCTATACTATACTTCCCATATTGCTTTCCCCGAAGCTGCACTCGGAACAATTATCCAAGTTCCACTTATTGAGGGTGGATACGAAAAATTAAAAGTGCCTGCTGGCACCCAGAGTAATACAGAACTGATAATACGCGGAAAAGGAGCTCGACTTGTTGGAAATAGAAGAAGGGGTGATCTTATTGTTAAAATACAAGTAGATGTACCAACACGCCTTACACCCAAAGAGAAAACTCTCATCAAAAAACTAAGTGAAATTTATAATGATAAAAAAAATAGCTGAGTGTAAAACAAAAATAGTAGTAACTTTAGGACCATCGACCTTAGGCGAGAAAAAGATAGAAAATCTGGCAAAGCTAAGAGTCAGTGTTTTTAGGATTAACTTTTCACATGGCACATATGCGCAACACAAAGAAACGATCCAATCTATTAGAGAAGTAGAAGAAAAACTCAATTTACCACTGGCCATATTGCAAGATCTGCAGGGGCCTAAAATAAGACTTGGAGAATTTGAAAGCGGAACTGCTTTTTTAAAAAAAGGTTCAGAATTTGTACTTACTACAAATAAATTAAGAGGAAATAATCGAATCTCCTCGATAACTTGCAAGAACATCGATAAGGATGTAAAAAAGGGAGAGTTCATTTATCTAAACGATGGATTAATTAAATTAGAAATCCAAAAAATTACGGGAAAGAACATATACACAAAGGTTATAGAGGGTGGGATAGCAGGCAATCATAATGGCGTAAACTTTCCTACCTCACATCTCTCCGTGGCGTCAATTACAGAAAAAGATAAAAAAGATCTCAAATTCGGGCTTGAAAATAATATCGATATGGTTGCACAATCGTTTATAAAAACTGCTGAAGATGTCTTAAAACTCAAAAACTTGATGAAGGCAACGGGGAAAATTGTTCCCATTATAGCTAAAATAGAAAAGTGGGAGGCAGTTAAAAATCTAGAAGAAATTGTTGAAGTTTCTGACGGGATTATGGTAGCAAGAGGAGATCTTGGTGTGGAAATGTCAATTGCTGAAATTCCAATTACGCAAAAGCAAATAATATCTCTGTGTAATAAAAAAGGGAAGCCAGTAATTACGGCAACTCAAATGCTCAGTTCAATGGTAGACAATCCTACTCCAACGCGTGCAGAAGTAACTGATATATCAAATGCTATATTTGATGGAACCGACGCTGTAATGCTTTCCAATGAAACAGCCATGGGAAAATTCCCTATTGAATCAGTGGAAATGATGAAGCAAATTATCCAATCTACAGAAAAGAGTTCATTATTTAAAAGCGTTGTGGTAGAAAATACAATCGCACCAGGATACGATGTCTCCGATGCAATTGCTCGCTCAGCAGTAACAATAGCCAAGAGTATAAAAGCAAAAATTATTATATCGGCGACAGAAACTGGCAAAACTGCAATGCTTGTGTCAAAATATAAATCTCCTGTTCCCATATTAGCTCTTACTCCAAAAGAGGAAACACTCAGGTTTCTTTTGCTAAAGTGGGGAGTATTTCCGGTTAAAGTAAATACCTTCAAAACTGTAGATGAAATATTAGATACAGGTCCAGAAATTGCAAAACATCTACATTTCCTAAAAAAGAATGATTTGTATGTAATTACCGCAGGATCACTTACCGGTATAAGTGGAAGTACTAACCTTATAAAGGTTGATAAAATTTAATATTGGTGTCTAAAAAATTTTTTGGAACTTAACAGAATCCTTTAATTTAACTTTTTATTACATCTTCACTTGGTAAAATTTTCTGAAATTGGTTTTTTACTTATAATATTTTTATGACAAAAATAGAGAAAAAAGCAATTTTGGGTATCATTGTTATGACTCTTATTTGGGGAGGAACCTTCCCTTTAATAAAAATTCTTCTTAACTACATGTCACCTACTATACTTCTTATGTATCGATTTTTTTTCTCAGCACTTTTAGCCATTCCATTTTTTATAAAAAATTTTAGGAAGAATAGAAAAAATCTTCTAAAGATAATAATGTTAGGAATCATTTTATACATTGCTTATTTTACTCAAACAATAGGACTTGAATATACTACTTCCTCTAAAAGTGCTTTCATTACAGGTTTATATATTATTTTTACACCTATCTTTGCACTATTCTTTGTCCGTGAGAAACTCACGCGCAAGCTCGGCATTTCACTTATTCTTGCAATAATTGGTTTAGCGCTGCTAGCAAATATTTCCTTAAAAGGTTTCAATTTAAATTTTGGGGATTTTATTACTATAATCTCTGCAATAACTTTTTCTATACAAATTGTCCTCACAAATATATATGCACAAGAAACGGATATCCTCTTTATTGCTGCAACTCAGATGATTGTGATGTTTCTTGTAGGTCTTCCTTTCAATGTAAATTTTTTACAGATATCGTTGAGTCCCCTGATGCTTTTAAGCCTCATATTTTTAGGGAGTTTTGCTGGATTTATTGCCATTCTCGCTGAAACATACAGTTTGAAATATTTAGATCCGGATAGAGCAGTAGTTCTGTTTACGCTTGAGCCAGTATTTGCAGGTATTTTTTCATTTATCTTGCTTCATGAGAGATTGTCAAAAGGTGGAATCATTGGAGCTTTTTTGCTGCTTATCGCAATGTGCCTTGCTGCTACAAGCAAAGTAAAAAAAATTGCTGAGCATGTAGTAACGAAATAAGCCTCTCCTTATAGAAGAAAGTCCATTAGATTTTCTTTAGGATCTATTTTGACTATCTTTACCGAGCAGAAAAAAACTCACTTATAACCGTCAACAAGAATTAGCATTTTTAGACTAATACTTAAAATTAACAAAAAAGAGTCCAGATATCCTGCAGAAAATATGTTTAATTTTATCATTTTCACCTAATATTTATATTTTTTCGTGCAAAAAGGCAAATTGAGAGGGAATAGAAGCATATGGAAAAAAATCAATTTTCTCCAGAAAAACTCTTCATTCCTTCGAATTTCTATCAAACCATTTTAATGCATTTAAGCGCAAAGATTAAACAAATTGATATAAATGTCCTTTTGCTGTCAAATTTTTCTGTTACATCTTCCTCTATTTTGTGCGATAAAAATTTTATATATTACAGAATAATTTTGTATATTACTGATAACTATTTTATGGGTAAGAGAAACTTTTTTTGCAGATTTGCAAAAGAACCGCAGTAAAAACAGCTGTTCCTAGCATTATTGACTTTTTCTGTAATATTGTTAATATTGCAGAAAACATAGAAAAGTACAAATTTTAGAAAATTGATTAGCGATAAAAAAATAAAATCTGGAACCGCAAGATATTTTTATTTTGATAAAATACATTTATGATAAAATTTTTGCAGATTAAAAAAATCAAGGAGGAGATGAATGACAAAAACTGAAAAAGAAAAACTTATCGATGGATATATAAATGAAATGAAAAATAGAGGATATTCAAAAACGACTGTGCGGAATGTTCACTACCTCTTAAAAAATTTTATGGCTCATTACAAACTCCCGGATAAAGATAATATATCGGATTATCTTTTTAATGCGGATGTCAGTAAGAATACAAAAATCACCCGCTCATATATTTTACTTGCCTTTGCAAAATATATAAAAAGAAAGACCGGTATGAATTTTGATATTGGCGCTCCCAGGTTAAAAAAATCAAAAAAAATGCCAGTGTACTTAACTAAAAATGAATTAGGCAAACTACTTGATGTATCAAGAAAAAATATCAGAGATTTTACAATCCTGGCATTTTTTATCCAGACAGGACTGAGAATAGATGAATTAATAAACCTGCATACCAAAAATGTTGATTTGCAGGACAGGGCAATCAAAGTACATGGCAAGGGTGACAAAGAAAGAATTGTTCCTCTGTCGCAAGATCTTGTAAAAATTCTTAAGACATATCTTAATGGAAGGTCAGAAGGATATTTATTTATGTCACAAAAGGGAAATCCATTTTCACCTAGCACAATACAAAAAATGGTAAAGAAATACGCGCAAGAAGCACGTTTAAAAAAGAGAGTATCTCCGCATAAATTAAGACACACATTCGCAACACTTGCACTCGAGGCAGGAGTAAACCCATTTACATTGAAGGAACTTCTTGGACATAGTTCTCTAAACACTACACTGATTTATACTCATATTACCCCGGAGATATCGAGAGACGCAGTAAAGCGCGTAGCCGAAATAACGAAAGATGTATTTGAAAAAAAGTAAAATATTTAATAAAACTACAGTGAACAGAGCTAAATTATAAATTTAATTTTTAAAGAAATTTCACCATCTGACCTTCTATTGTTAGTTGATTTTCTTACTTTGGAAACATGACCTTATCATAGCAATCCGCAGCCTACTCCCAAAGAAATTCGGGAGGCATTTGAAAAAGGAATATATGACAGTGCTTCCTGCAAAACTTTCTGGATTATCTTGAATAATAATAAGCGAGTTGGCCTAATTCGACTATCTGATTTACAAGATGATACCCCTGTATTTGATCTTAGAATTCTTGGTACTTACCGAAGTAAGGGAATTGGCAAACAAGCAACAAATTGGATCACCAATTATATATTCACAACATGGCCCGACAAACGTAGAATTGAAGGTTACACGCGACAAGATAATTTGGCACTGAGACGAGTATTTCAAAAAGCGGCTATGTAAAAGAAGCTTGTCACTGCAAGGTCTGGCCGCTACCAAATGGAAATTACCTTGATGCTATCGGCTATGGGATTTTAAGAGAAGATTGGAACAAGAAAAAAATAACGGCAAACAACTGGGGCAATAAAGATTTTTAACGATTTCTCTTTTAAGCAACGAGATTAATGGCAACTGCAAGATTCTGTAAAATATTTCGTTTCGCTGTTACAATATAGTAATTACCTTTTACCTTATAAACGCCCTCTTTGCATCTTTGTGGCTCATCATGTAAAATCCATTTTATATTGTCAAGGATATTTCTCTTGATAGAAAGCGTAGTATCAATCAACAATATAAAACTATCAGGCTTAAAATAATTTACCCTATCTAAAATCGACTTGAGTTCTCTCACTGAAATATTATTCGGTGGACTTTCTTTACACTCGATCATAACCAATCTTGTGCCAACTCTTACTACAACATCAATATCTCCCCCGAATTCAAGATTTTTTAGCTTTACACCCACCATAGTTTCAAGACTCAATTTCTCGCTTAAATATCTTGCTATGAACCATTCAAAGATGGTACCCATATCGCTAAGAGAAAATTGTGTAATCAATAATCCGTTTTTCTTCCGAAGAATACCTAACTCCTCAATTTTTGCAATATACTCATCTGTAACTTTTCCCCATTTTTCTCTAATCAAATTTTTATCGGCCTCACCAATTTTTTGAATAAACAATACATCTCTTAACACTCTTCTAAAGTAATAGCTTTTTAATAAAGAGTAAAAAAAGTCCTGATCTTCTGTTTTTATAAAGTCAAAAGTGCTTTGCTTGTGCATAGCATTAAACCCTCTCGTTTTAAATAATTTATCAATAGAAAATGGCAAATACTCTTTCAAAGATTCTTCGAGAGACTTAATCTTTTTCTGTAAAAGATTGATTTGAAATTCAAGTGATTCTATTTTTTTATTAATATCCGTAATAAATTTCCCCTTTATTTCTTTTTGTTTTTTTAATAATCATCGCAGCAAGAAAACCAAATACAAATCCTCCCACATGTGCCCAGAAAGCAACACCGGCTGCAACTCCAAATGATGTAAAAGCCGACGAAAGCTGCATAATAAACCATACAAGAAGAAAGAACGAGGCAGGTATTTCAACAAATGTAAAAAAAATGAAAAGGAAAACAAGTGTTTTAACTCTTGATCGCGGGAAAAGATAAAAATATGCTCCCATTGCCCCTGCAATAGCACCACTAGCGCCAATGATTGGTACTTTCGAAAGAGGGTCTATTGCCACTTGAGTAAGTGATGCGGCAACACCGCTCAGTAAATAAAAAATAATAAACCGCTTTGCCCCCAAATAATCCTCTACATTGTTTCCAAAAATCCAAAAGTACCACATATTTCCAAGGATATGCAAAAACCCACCATGTAAAAACATTGATGTAAAAACAGTTAACCATGCCGGACGAAGTGACGGTACAACATAATTGCCCGTTGTTACTTGATAAGGAATAAGTCCATAGCGTAAATAAAAATTATTTAGTGCTAGACCAGGATCTTTAAAAGTTGCTGACTGAAAAAGCATTAGCAGAAACACAACAACATTAATCGTAATAATTACGATTGTAACTAAAGGGAATGTGCTTATTTTCTGCGTATCTCGCAGCGGTATCATTAGTTATACCTCAACCCGTGCTCCAGTAAGTGCTTTACCGCATTGACAATGCCTTTCCTCAGGGATTTTCTTAATCATACTCTTTAATATAGTTACAAGTTTGGAATTACTTTCAGCAAATTTTTTAACAACCATCTCTTGCGTTACTGGTTCAACATTACCGCTAGCAACAACACCAGCATCATAATCTGTAACGACTGCAATATTTACATAGCACATCTCAAGCTCACGAGCAAGTAATACTTCCGGATACTGTGTCATATTAATAATGTCCCATCCCATTTTCGTAAACCATTCACTCTCTGCTTTTGTCGAAAATCTTGGACCCTGTATAACTACAACTGTCCCTGTTGGATGAAAAGGTAGTTTCATTTCATTCATTACATCTACAGCAATTTCTCGGAGCTCCGGACAATAAGGTTCTGCAAGACTAACATGCACTGTGATTGGTCCTTCGTAAAATGTACAATCTCTCCCAGAAGTTCTATCCACAAATTGAGTGGTTATGATAAAGTCGCCTACTTTCATGTTTGACTGTAAACTTCCTACCGCTGTTGGTGCAATAATCCTTTCGACTCCCAACGATTTCATTGCCCAGAGATTCGCTTTATACGGAATTTTGTGTGGAGGGTACTGATGTAACTTTCCATGTCTCGGTAGGAAAGCAATTTTTTTATCATTGTATTTACCAATTGCGATGAGATCTGATGGAGAACCATAGGGTGTTTCAATTTTTACCTCCTTTACATCATCTAAAAAAGAATAAAACCCTGAACCCCCAAATACGCCTATTTCCGCTTTCTTTGCCATTCATTCCTCCTTATTTTTTATTGTTATATAATTTTTTTCTCCTTCTTTTTCTATTTCTTCCAAAATATACGGAAAGTTTTTCAAAACAAGTTTTTTTACTATATCTATATCTCTTGTTCCCACAATCACAGGGACAAATTTTTTCTTCATTCTCAAAATGTTTGGGCCCATTCTAAACGCAACAAGTACATCTACCCCGCTCAGAAGAGCTGAAATTGCTTTTGCTTTATTTGGATCACCATGCATCTTTTCCACAATTTTTAAATTTTTTCTTTGCTCTGCGAATACTAAACTGTTTTCAGAAACAGAAAAAATTTCGAAATATTCAGAATCACCAAAATGCGCATCTATTAAATTTCCATTTTTATCAATACCAAATGCAACAATAATTTTTTTCATAACAGTCTCCGTAAATAAAATAGCAAAAAATAGAAATAAAAAAAGTTCTGCAAAGTCACGGGGCTTAATTGTTATTCAATAAGGTTACAGTTCAATGCCAGATTCTTCAAGTTTTAAAAGCCGTTCCCATTCTTCGTCTATCATCATTTGCATCTTCTCTATTATATGTTTATTTTCAGTTTTAAATAGACGTTTAAAACGTCCTTGCCCTTTAAGAAATTCCTCAATAGGTCTTCTATTCTTCGGCTTATAATTGACATGAACTTTTCCATTTTCCACTTCATACAATGGTTAGAAGTTCGTTTCAACCACTAATTTTGAATAAGACAATACAACGTTGTATATAGAAAATTAAATCTTATTTTTAACATTTTTTCTTAATTAAATCCAAGTCTTTATGTCCATTAGATTCAAGTTGAAAGGTAGTATGTGAAATCCCATATTCAGTTTGTAATAATTTCTCTATCTGCTTTCTTATTTTTTTAGTTTCACTCATCAACATATCATCAACACAAATGTGTCCTTCAAACAACAATTGTCGGTCTGAAAGCATCCAAAGATGAACATGATGCAACCCTTTTACATGTCTAATAGATTCAACATCTGCTTTAAGTTTATTTAAATTAATCTCTTTGGGAGCGCATTCCATAAGAATAGCGATAGTTTCTTTTATAATTTTAAAACCTTCTTTAAATAGAAAACAAGCAATTAAAATAGCAATGAGCGGATCGATCCAATAAATTGCAAAGAAATGCATAAGAAAACCTCCGACAACTACCCCGATAGAAGAAAAGGCATCGGATAAAAGATGCAAATACACACTTCTGATATTGAGACTGTGCTTCGCAGATTTATGTAATAGTAAAACAGATATCCAATTTGCAGTTAGTCCTATTAATGCAACCCATATCACTATAGAGCTTTTAATGAGTTCTGGTGAAAAAAATCTTTTATACGCTTCAATAAAAAGAAAGATAGCAATTCCAAGTAAAAGACTTGCGTTTAAAATTGCAGAAAGGATTTCAGCTCTGTTATACCCAAAGGTAAACCTCTCTGTGTGTTCTTTGTGGGAGAGTTTAAGTGTCCATAGTGTCAAAATTCCTGCAAATGTATCCGATAAGTTATGAAAACCATCGGATATTAGAGCAAGGCTGCCTGAAATTACCCCACCTACTATTTCTGCAATCGTTATTATTGCATTCATTATCACGCTAATTACAACATTTCTCTCCGAGATTTCACTCCGCATAGTATCCATTTAGCATCGCTCCTTTTAAAATACCAATTTAACTAATCAATTATATCGTAAATTTTATATAGGGTAAATTAGTTTTACAAAATAAAATAGCCCCACTTAAAGCGGGGCTGTAAATATCAATTTAGTTCCGTGTTACAGTACAATGCCAGATTCTTCAAGTTTTAAAAGCCGTTCCCATTCCTCATCTATCATCATTTGCATCTTCTCTATTATATGTTTATTCTCAGCTTTGAATAGGTGCTTAAAACGCCCTTGCCCTTTAAGAAATTCCTCAATTGGTTTTCTATTCTTCGGCTTATAATTGACATGAACTTTTCCATTTTCTACTTCATATAGTGGCCAAAAATTTGTTTCAACTGCTAATTTTGAATAAGACATTGTTGCCGCAGGATCAAATCTCCAGTTTGTGGTGCAAGGTTGAAGAACCGCAAGGAAAGCCGGCCCATCTGCCTCAAAACCTTTCTTTGCCTTGTTATATAAATCTATTATATTATGATTTGCTGCCTGAGCAGTATAGGGAATTCGATGTGCAGCAGCAATTTCTACAATATTTTTCCGCCACTGAGGTTTGCCAAAGCTTTTCGAACCAGCTGGCACTGTTGTTGTATTTGCTCCATACGGTGTTGCAGCACTCCTCTGATTACCCGTATTCATATAACCTTCATTGTCGTATACGACATACATAAAATTATGACCTCTTTCTAATGCTCCGGAAAGAGCCTGAAATCCTATGTCATATGTACCGCCATCACCACCGAATGCCAAAATGTTTACATCCTTGTCAATTTTTCCTCTTTTTCTTAAAGATCTATACGCTGTCTCTATTCCGCTTGCTACTGCCGCCGCATTTTCAAATGTGACATGTACCCACGGCACTTTCCATGCAGAATAGGGATAAATTGTTGTAACAACTTCTAAACATCCTGTTGCATTCGCAATAATAACAGGTTTCTCTGATGCAGCAAGTATTGCTCTTACTATAGAACCTATGCCGCACCCTGCACACATTCTATGTCCGGGAGCAAGTCCTGCAGGTTTTGACATTATTTCTTGTAACGTAGCCATATCATTACCCCCTTAACCCTATGTATCTTTCTTCTTCCGAGTTTACCTCTCCCGAAAGTAGTTCGTTGAATGCTTTTTCTATATCACTCTTAAATATGTCTTTTCCACCGAGACCAAAAACATAGCTCTGAAGTTTTGGTTTTTTATCCAGTTCAAAAAGGGCATTTTTGATTTCAGCATAAACAGGCGCATAAGCACCAAAAGCCATTGAGCGATCTAACACACCAATTACAGGTACATCTTTCAGCGCTGCTCTCACTTCTTTATACGGGAAAGGCCTAAATAGTTTTGGTTTTAATAATCCGACTTTTTTACCCTCTGCTCGCATTTTATCTACAGTATCTTTGGCAGTGCCCGCTGTAGATGAAAGAACTACTATTACAGCATCTGCGTCATCCAATTTGTATGATTCAAAATATGGATATTCTTTTCCAGTAATTTTGGAGAGCTCTTTTCCGATCTCTAAATAAATTTTCTTTACGTGTTTCATTGCCTCTTCCTGCTGTCTTTTAATTTCAAAGTAGTAATCAGGCAAAGCAAGCGGGCCGATTGTATATGGATGCTCCACATCAAGTAAATATCTATCTGGATTTCTTGTCCCTACAAATGCCCTTACCTTATCATTATCAAATATCTCAACATTTTCTACGCCATGCCCAGTTATAAAACCGTCCTGCATAACCATTGCAGGAAGTAATACATCAGGATGTTCTGCAAGTCTAATTGCTAAAAGCATATTTTCGTATACCTCTTGGCCGTTTTCGGAAAATATTTGTATCCACCCAATCGTTGTTGCGCCCATTGTATCAGAATGATCGCAGTGAATATTGATTGGCGCAGATAACGCTCTATTTACAACAGGCATCACGATAGGTAATCTTAACCCAGGAACTGCCGCCACTACTTCCCACATTAATGCCAATCCTTGAGATGCTGTTGCACACATTGCTCTTGCTCCTGCTGCAGCCGCTCCAACAGTTGCTGACATTGCAGAATGCTCAGATTCTACAGGTATCGTTTCTGTATCGACAATACCATTTGCAACATATTGTGCAAAGAATTCAACAATTGGAGTTTGGGGAGTAATAGGGTAGGCTACAACTACATCAGGGTTAATTTGTCGCATTGCCTCAGCAACAGCTTGCGTTCCCGATAATGGTTTCCAAGTACTCATTTTCTCCACCTCCTTATTTTGAAGAAGTGGCTTCTTCTTCTCTTACCATTTCAATCGCATGTGTAGGACATTCATGAGCACAAATCCCACAACCCTTACAGAAATCCAAATCTGTCTCAAGTCTCACGGTACCTTTATAGATTCTTCCATTAAAGCCTTTTACGCCTTTTTCTGATTTAACTATTGAAATTGCCATATCAGGACAGTATGCTACACAAAACATGCAATGCGTACATTTGTCAGGGTCCCAAATAGGTCGTAACGTTCTCCACGACCCTGTCTTGTATTCAAGTGAGGATGCTGGTGGAAGATCGGCTCCGTGCATAAGTTCTTTCCATCTCTTTTTTTTCATGACGATGCCTCCTCCCATGCTTTTCTCAGACCTTCTTTATTCTTTTTGACCTTTTCCTCTCCTAACCTTACAAGAAAATGTTCTTTAATTACATCCTCAACTATTTTAAGCGGTACAATATTGGTAATTTTTATTAGGGCGCCAAGCATCGGCACGTTTGGTGCATCAACATCCAACAATTTTAGCGAGATACCAGTTGCATCAAGTGTATAGATTTTGCCATTAAAACCTGTAATCTTTTTCATTTCTTCTACAGATTTCGTGGTATTTATGATAAGTATCCCTTGTTCTTCACAAAGTCCCTGTGCAACGGGAACACTCCCTGCAATACCCTGGTCAAATACAAGCACTGCGTCAGGGTTAACGATTGGTTCATGTGTTCTAATCCGTTTATCAGATATTCTTGTGTATGAAACTGTTGGCGCCCCTCTTCTTTCTGAGCCATACTCAGGAAACGATTGAATCCATTTCCCAAGTTTAAATGCAGACTCTGCAAGAAGTTGAGACCCAGACTTTGCACCTTGCCCAGCTCTTGCATGCATTCTTACCTCATAGATTTCCTTCATGTTGGCCTCCCCAACCTAAAACTAAATAGTTTTCCAGGGAGAATTTCTCCCTGGGATTGTAACATTTGAACTAAAAAGGTTTTATGCAATTTCTTCTATTTGGATGCACTGGACTGGACAATTTTCTGCAGCATCTTTGTTGCAATCTGCATCGGATTCAGCAGAAACGGGAACAGCTTTCCCATCATCATTCATTGTCCAATTCTCCGGACAGATTGAAGCACATACGCCACATCCAATGCAAGCTTCTGTGTCATTTGTAACTTTATACTTTGCCATTTTTCACCTCCATATTCGTATTATAAAAAAATTTCATATATTTGCAATGTATTTACTAAAGATTTTCCTGTTTTCTCCACGGTTCAATGAGAAGCATAGCAGAAAGAAACAAAAGAGGAATAAAATAATTCCACTATACCGCTCTACTGTAAATGAGCCAATTACCCGTAGAGTCCAGACATTAAAAAATGCGAAAAGAAACAGCAACCCAAAGGTAAGTAAAAAAATTCGATTTATTACAAGAGCAACATTTCTTCCTTTTTCAATATTATGATGGATGAGAGAAATAAAATAAAAAGGGATTACTAAGAGAATTAATTCTCTTAGTGGCAATATGACAGGAAGCAATTTTGCACTGGATCCTGTCCTATTGAAAAATAGTGCCGAAAATATGGGTGAAAGAAAGATAATCAAAATCGAGAAAACAGAAATTACACTGTAGGCAAGTCTTCCTTTTTTATGCAAAGCAGAAAGGATAAACACACCGATGAGCAATATAAATAAAAGGTATAGATCTTTTATACGCGATTCTAATATAAATATCGGAGAAAATTTATCGTTCATAAAAACAACGAATTCAACAGACAGGAGCAATATGGCAACTTCTATTTTGTGAAACAATTTTTTATCATACACGCAAAAAAAACATAAATGTAAATACAAAGGGACAATAAAAAAATAAAATTTCAGAAGCGAACAAAGGTGGAATTAAACTAAAAAATTGAGGAGCTAATGTTCCAAATTCAAATAAATTAAAAATAAGCCCAAGTACAATCATTAATGCCGAACCAATTCTCAAAAGAAAAACATTCTGCGTATCATACAAAGAAAATAGAAGAAAGAGCAGAGCAAAAATAAAATAAGTAATAGTAATTACGGAGTAGTGGATTAAATAGCTATTCAAAAGAAGCAGAGCAAAACTTCCCAAAATAGAAAATACTAAAAATTGCTTTGCACTAAATAATTGAAGAGTTCTCCACTTTTTTGATGTATAAACCATGAGAAAAAATAGGAGAATAATTATAATAGACACAATAGTAACTGAAAGACGGGATGGCTTATTCACTGATATTTCTGTTGTGTAATGCATCCCGCCGATTTCAATTTCCACTGGATTTTTATTCAAAGTAACATAAATGTATTTTTCTTTCAGAGAAGAAAAATACACGGTTTCATTAAAAATTTCAATTCCACCTGTTTTATTTTTTTCAAAACGTTGTATAGTAAACTTGTTATAAAATGTTTGTTTGTGAAGGCGGTGTGCTATGAATCTTATTCTGCAAAATAGAAGTTGCACTGGTCATTTCAGCAATTACATATTTTCAGCATATTTTTATCAATATGTTTGGTTTGTAAATTGTTTCAATAACAACTCTTTACGTTATCGTCTCAGTTACTATTGTTCAATTAAATTAAAAATAGTGTTCCACCAAAATATAGGAGTAAAAAAAGCTAATATATGACATTAAAATTTGCGGCAGGAATCATCTTTATAATAGTTTATTTGCTTCTTATTCTATTTCCAAAGAAAAGACACCATATCGCTATTATAGGTGCAATTATCTTTGTTGCTTCAAGCATTGTGCCGTTGACATCTGTTGCGCTAATAATAAACTGGAATGTATTAGGAATTCTCTTAGGTACAATGGGGATTGTAGCACTTCTTATAGAATCACGTATCCCTTCCCTTTTAGGAGATATCGTTATTGATAAAGCACCGAATGTAAAAATGGCGATTTTTGTACTTGCTCTATTCGCTGGTTTCATATCTGCGTTTACGGAAAATGTATCAACTCTTCTCCTCGTTGCACCTGTTGCATTTTCTATTTGCGAAAGAATCGGCATTTCGCCTGTACCTGCAATTATCTCCATTGCTGTTTCTTCAAATCTTCAGGGTGCCGCAACGCTTGTAGGCGACCCAACTTCAATGCTTCTTGCGGGGTATGCTCATATGGACTTTCTGGATTTCTTCTGGTATAATCATCATTTAAGCATTGCGATTCCCACCGAAATTGGTGCACTTGCTGCTTCCCTGGTTTTGCTTTATATTTTTAGGAAAGAAACCCATCCGATTCATCTTGAGGAAAAAACTGTTGTAACCGATTGGTTCCCGGGATATCTTGCCCTTTCTTTGGTTGGCGCACTTATCTTTGCTTCGTTTCTTCCGTTTAAAAATATTAATGGACTTATATGTGTGACATTCCTCGTCATTGGCATAATAAGGACGATACTTGTGAAAAAATACTTTATAGTAAAAAAGATAGTTAAAGAAATAGATTGGGATACAATACTTCTTCTTACTGGTTTATTTATTATAGTGCAAGGATTAGTAAACATCCAGATAGTTAAGGACATAGCACACTTTATGACAAATTTATCCAAAGGAAACATCTTTTTAGGGTATACAATTATCATATGGGGATCTGTTCTTGCATCGGCGTTTATTGATAATGTCCCATATGTAATCACCATGCTTCCTGTTGTGGGAACAATGTCAGTTATGCTTAAGGCACCACCGGAGCTCTTTCTTTTCGGACTCTTAATCGGCGCGACTCTGGGAGGTAATATTACCCCAATTGGTGCATCCACTAATATCGCAGCAACTGGCCTACTACGAAAGAAAGGATATCCAGTAAGTTTTAAAGAGTTTGCCTCGATAGGCTTACCTTTCACTATTGCTGCAGTTACTGCTGCATATATCGGTTTATATCTCATCATGCTTCCCTTTATGCACTAGAGAAATGCTAACATGATTGACAAAAAACAACATCTACTTATATTTATGTTATGAGGAAATTCATATTATGAAAAAACGTTCGATCAATGCAATTAATATCTTTTTAATTGCTCTAATTATTTATCTCTCAGTTGAAGCAATAATAACAACAAGGTACTATTTAAATAACAGAAAAAATGTATTAGATTTGCAGCAGACAATTGAAAAACTCGAAAATGAAAACGAATTTCTTCAAAATGAAATTATAATTTGCACAGAAGAAGAATTTGTCGAAAAAGAAGCCAGAGAAAAATTAATGCTTGCAAAAGAAAATGAAACAATCGTCTATTTTAAATGGCTTGAAGCTGAAGAAGAACCGACAGTAAATGAAGAAACCAGAGATTTTTTTACGGATATGTGGCAAAAGCTCTTGAAACTTTTCAGAAAATAAATATAGTATATAAGCATATGAGCAAAGAAGAATTTACCGGAAGAGTGATTAAAATAATGTCATATGGAGCGTTTATAAAATTAGACGATGGCAACGTGGGACTCATCCATGTATCACAGTTTAGCAATATGTACGTAAAAGATGCCCGGGATTATGTAAAAGAAGGTGAAAGAGTCGTAGTAAAGACTGTTGGAAAAACAAAGAAGAATGGCAAACTGAATCTTACACTTGTAAAAAAAATTGGCGAGATTGAAGAAAAACCAAAAATTAAAAACGGCCTTGACGAAAAAATTAAGAAATTCTTGCGAGAGTCAGAAAAATCAAATTCTGCAAATAATCGCAGAATTGAAAGAAAAATACACTAGGCGGCGTAGCCCAGGGGTCAGAGCATCCGGCTCATATCCGGAATGTCGAAGGTTCGAATCCTTCCGCCGCCACCAGATAACTCCGCTTAACACTTTTGTTTTTGTAAAAACATTTTGTATAATAAAATTCATTTTACAAAAAATAGACAGAATATCTGGATTATCAAATTATAAGACAAACTCAAACATCCCCGGATAAAGTCATCCATAAATTTCTGAAGATGCTGTCAGGAAAGAAATGGAACAAAATTTATTTACAAAAATAGGATATTCCAGTATAATTATTAAAAAATTAAAAAGGAGTAACTCATGGAAAAAGAGAGAATTGCTTCAGAAAAGTTTAGCAATCTTGCTTATTTTGCTTTTGCACTTATTACGGCACTGGTTGGCTTTAATTGGTTTATGTGGGGACCACTGCTGGGGTCTTTTATAGAACCAACATATCATGTCTCCGGATTCCTTCTTGCTCTGTTCATAGCATCAGTACCAATCATGCTTGTGCTTTTATCGTATTCTACAGGTAGCCTCGCCGATAGAGATGTAAAGAAAACGACTATTCTTGCTGCACTTATAATGACAATAACAGTTATTGTACGACCTTTCACTATAGGAAATTTCTATGCTCTGTTAACAATCCAGATTATTTTTGCAACAAGTGCTGTTTTCTGCTTCACATCCTGGGCTCCGCTTACTTACAGATTATTTAAAAAAGAAAAAGCAGCTTCTCGCGTTGCAGGCTTTACCGCTTCACTTACCCTGGGCCAAATTATTACATATCTCATCACATACCCACTTGTAAAGAGGTTTGGATTCTTCAACATATTGCTTGTCTATGGAGTAATTACGGCAGTTGTCGCAATTCTTTATATAGTTGTAATAAGAACGCAAGAATTTACAGAACAGGTGGAAACGCCAAAAAGGCCATCATTTGCTCAAAGCCTAAAAATTGTGTTATCCGAAAAAGCAATGACCCCACTTATGATTATTGCTTTTTTAGATATAGGCGTTTTTGCATGGCTTGCAGGCTGGTATCCAACAATTCTTACAAAATTCAAAGGTATCACGCCAACCCAGGCAGGAATTGTACATAGCATGATTCTCCTTGGATGTCTTATAGGAGCACTAACGGTACCCAATATAAGTCACCACATAAAGAAAGTAAAGATATTTCTTGTAACTCTGCCCATAATTTGCATAATTATGCTGCTCCTTATACCCAGACTTTCCGGACTCGGCGCATTTGTCATAAATAGCATTATATTGGGCTTTGCGCTTTTTCCAATGTATCCGTTAGGGGTACATCTTCCAAGCGCATATTCAAAAATTGGCATTGCATATGCTGGAGTTAGCAGTGGAATAGTTCTCATTGCTGCCAACCTGGGAGGTTTTATTTTGCCAGAGCTTGGAGCACTTACCCGTGGTATCACATCTTCAATCGTCCTTTTTGGCATTATTCCTATGGCGCTTATGTTCATAGCTGCACTGTTCTTTAAAGACCCGGATACATATAAATAAATGAAAAAAATTTGCGCTATATTACTTTTGCTGTTTCTTGTTTTCGCATACATTCCGAAAATTTCAGGCGAAACCCTCATTTTTAATAAAAACTTTCTTATCAGCGACGAGGATTTTACAGATTTTAACAGTATGAATCTCATCGAGATAAATAATTTTCTTTTCCAGCAAGGAACTGTCCTTCCTTTTTATCAAGAAAATGGAGAAACAGCAGCGCAAATAATTTTCAATGCAGCTCAAAGATACAAAATAAATCCAAAAGTCATTATGGCAACAATACAAAAAGAGGAGAGCTTAATTGCCGCAACTACTTACAACCAGCATGCATTGGATTATGCGATGGGGTATCACAAACCATCTACTTTTGCCACACAGGTTGATAATGGAACAAGTCTTTTAAGATATGCCTTTGATATTAAAGCAAGCGAATATGGGTGGGAAGTAGGCAAGCCTCATAAAACCCTTGATGATTTCAAATACATTGAAAATGTAATTATCCCCGAAAATGCAGCGACAGCGGCTCTATACCTTTACACCCCATATATTGGCGGTTATTACCAGGATAATGGCGTATATATCGGAGGAAACTATCTGTTTGTTAAAGTATACACGCGATGGTTTGGCGTAAGTCAAAAGCTTTCCTCTAAATTTTCCGAAAAAAACATTTCTTTTTATGTACCAGAAGAAACTGCTACGACCTTACCGATAAAAGCGTTTAATAATGGTGAGGTTATATGGGAAAAGGATTTTTCCCTCACAACAATTCTATCTCCAAAAAATATAGATATTA
This sequence comes from Caldisericota bacterium, assembly GCA_003650285.1. GTDB lineage: Bacteria > Caldisericota > Caldisericia > Caldisericales > Caldisericaceae > UBA646. Next base: position 26,042 of record QMOQ01000005.1, read on the forward strand.
TTTCCTCTAAGCTCGAAAATAATATAGAGAGTGGAGAATCTACTACATTTTATATTCAGATTCCACCACTAACCAATAGTATTAAAATCCACATGCAGTTACTCACAAACAATGAAGAACTTTTTGGCGAAACAGTAGAAATAGAAGTGATACCAGTAAGATTTGTCACCACAATAAAAATAGACGAAGAGAATATCAAAATATCGGTAACAAATAAAACAGTAGATATTCCATATTTTACCTTAAAAGAAGAACTATTAGACAGTGACGGGGCAATTATTCAAGAAAAATTTATTATGAGTGGGGAAAAATTTACAAAATATCATTTAATTTCAGAAATAGATACGATACCAAATAATATAAGCAGTTTTCAAGTTGTGTTAAAGTGCATCGGAGCCAGCCAGCCAATCGAGCCAAACACTAACATAATTCCAGTTTTATCAATTAAACCATATTCGAGTGGAAAATTCCTTTTAACCATTGAGACAACCCCACAAGGAGCATCGCTTTCCCTAAATAATGAAAAAACAGAATACATTACGCCACTCTCTATTTTGGTAGCACCAGGGCTTCATCATATAGCACTCGAGAAAAATGGATTTGAACTGATAGAAAATGATATTGAAGTTGCAAATGACACAGAAATAAATTTAGAACTTACAAAGACGGATTTTGAACCACCAGAACTTTCGATCAACAAATCTAAACTTGTTAATAGCACACCTATACTGGTGAAAGGGAAGGTGTCGGATAATATCTCAGTAGAATCACTTCAAATAGACGGTCAGATTGTAAGTTTCGATGCAGAAGGTAATTTTTCTATTAATTATCATCTTCATGATGGGGAAAATGAAATACAAATCAGTTGCACTGACACAGCCGGAAATCTTACAGAAGATTCGTTTATTGTGACATTAGACAGAATACCACCAGAAATTTTATCGAGCACAACACCAAGAGTAACACCAAATGTCTTTATAAAAATAAACATTCAAGCAATTGATGCAATGAATCTTTATGTAAATGAAAAACAATGTGATAACACAGAATATTCCGATTACATAAAACTAAAGATTGGGAAGAATATTATAGAGGTAATAGCAAAAGATAAAGCTGGAAATAAAGCAGTAAAAAATATTGTAATAGCCTATTCGCCGCTGCCTCCAACAATATTGCAGCTCTTTATCGACAAAAAATACATATATGTCGGCTCTACAAAAAAAATTATCGATACAGCTCCAATTATTAAAGATGAACGAACCTTGCTCCCAATTAGAGCTATTATAGAATCACTTGGCGGAAAAATTTTCTATGAAGCTGAAAACAAAGAAGTGACAATATTTATAAATGGTGCAGAAATCCATCTCTTTATAGGGAATAATATGGCAATTGTAAATGAGAAAGAGGTACAAATAGACGAAAACAAAAATGTTTACCCGCTTATCATTAATTCAAGAACCTATCTGCCGCTGCGCTTCATAATAGAAAATATTGGTGGCAGTGTAGGGTGGGATGCTGAAGAAAGGAAAGTTACAATAACATATCCGCTTATTTAAACTCTTCCTCTGAAAAGGATTCTACTTGATAAATATGGACTTCTAACCCGCCCATTTGAAAACAGTCCTCATTTAATCCTGCTTTTAAACATAAATGCTTAAAAAATGCTTCCCTGTCAGGCAGCTCATTCCATACCTGAGGTAAAAAGGTTGCCTGATACGGACCTCTTCGTATAATCACACCATCAATATTGGGTCTAACCTTTTTAAGCAATTCGACGGAAGAAGAAAATTTTAATTGTATGGGAACGGTAAGGATCGACAATTCAATATTTACTGTAGAAAATTCTTCTCTCACAAGTGGATAAAAGCGTGGATCTCTAAATGCAGCATTAATTGCATTGTCTATCACATCGAGAATCAGAGGACGAACAGGAACAATCGTTCCAATGCAGCCTCTTAACTTTCCATTTATCGTGAGTGTTACAAAAGTTCCCCTATCTTCCCAGAATTCAGGATCTGGAAAATCATCCTCTGAAACAACGATTTTTTCTTTGTGGTCCAGATAATTCTTTATAGCATCTCTTGCAACTTTCAAAAGATTTTTTTTAAGTTGCATCTCCATAATTGTCACCCCTTATAGAAAACATAGGCACCATATCCCACTACCTGTGCCTTTGAACCCGCAACATCTCCACTTGTTGCATAATGAAGTACTTTACTTTTCCATTTATTTTTCTTGGCAAGATATATTGCTGTAGCAATTCCAACCTTCCCACATGCCTCACAGATTGCAAGCTCTTTCAGGCTAAGTTTTTCCACAGCATCATTACAATGACTATCAATATCCCTTGCTGTTTCATAAGAATGATAATGGCTTAAATCGGAACTCACAAGAAAAATAGAATTTTCAGGAGCATAATTAATAAGAACCGTCCCTAAATAATTGGGAGATACATCACCGGTAATAATAGGAACTATTTCAAAATGAGGTAGAGCTACCTGCAAAAAAGGTAGCTGTACTTCAAGAGAATGTTCTTCAAGATGAGCTTCTAAAATAAAGTGAAAATCCTCTTTCGAAAGAAGTTTTTTTGTAGTTTTTGAGACATTAACAATCCCCAGTGGCGTCTTATAAACATCAAACAACCCAGCTGACACGCCCTTGAAATAGGAATAGTGAGATGGCCCAATCAGGAAAATGGTCCAGTGTTTGCTTTTATCTAGATTGTCCAATTGCCTGTAGCTGTAACCCGCAACAAGGCCAGAATATATATAGCCAGCATGAGGAGCAATAATTGTTGTTATACAGGGAATTTGCAATAATGGCGCGGCTGCAATAAACTGCTTCACCATCGTTTTTAGTTCTTCCTTATCAGCGGGGTAAAAAGCACCCGCAACTACAGCATCACGTACTTTCATCCATTCACCTCTTCCATATAATATAATCATTTTACACTAAATCCTTAAAAAGTCCAAAAAAAATGTTAACATTTAAAAACATAGGATAAACCAAAGTGTTACGAATATTATTTTTGCAAAGCAAAAATAACAACAAAAGACTTTCCTTATTCTTATAAACTTTTTCCTATTTTGGCACTCTTTCATCTCTAAGAACAAATACAACAAGCCCTACATAAAAATAAAAATGATTAATTTTAAGAACATTGAAGTTTTGCTAAATAAGTAACCCTATTGCTTATTTTTTTATTTTTTATAGTATACTTTTATAAGGTAAAATTATTAAAAGGTGGCAAAAGTATGGATAACTTTACATTTAAATTACCGACCAAAATAGTTTTTGGAAGGGGTGAGTTTAAAAAACTTGGAGAAGAAGCGAAACAGATAGGAAAAAAAGCATTAATTGTTACAGGAAAACACTTTGCTAAATCTTCAGGATTATTAGATAAAGCCAAAAAAATGCTTAAGGAAAATGATGTAGAATTTGTAGAATTTTCTGAAATAGAATCAAATCCGGAAAGTAACACTGTAGATAAAGGCGGAGAATTAGCACGCAAAAAAAATGTTGACTTCATTGTAGCAATTGGCGGGGGAAGCGTAATTGATGCATCAAAGGGAATTGCAACGGTTACGGTAAGCAAACATCCTGTCTGGGATTACTGCGAAAGACCACCAAAAGCAAAGGTGCCCGACAATACACTGCCCATTCTTGCAGTTATAACAGTAGCCGCAACAGGCTCTGAAGCTGACGCGGGTGGAGTAATAACAAACAGTAAGACAAGAAGCAAAAGATCGTTATGGGGAGAAAGCCTGTTTCCAAAAACATCCATTGTAGACCCACTCCTGACATTGTCAGTGCCAAAAAAACAAACCGTTGATGGTGTAATTGATATGATTATTCACATTTTAGAAAGTTATCTTTCATCTCACGCGTTATCACCCGTATCAGATCGTGTCTCAGAAAATTTAATGAAGGAGGCAATGAAACAGGGAGAGATAATAATAAATGACCCCCAAAATATAGATACAAGAGAATCACTCTCCTGGATTTCTACATTAGCTCTTTCAGGTTTTCCAAATGCAGGAAGAAGTGGACCAATGCCAATGCATGCACTTGAACACCCAATATCCGGATTATACAAAATTTCGCATGGAAGAGGACTTGCAGCGCTTCTACCATCATTTTTATATCACACAAAAGAGATGCATTCAGATAGACTTAAACTACTTGGAAAGTCAATTTTCTCAACAGATTCTCCCACGAAAACCATTGAACGCCTTGTCCATTGGATGAAAAAGATCGACGCATTTACATCACTTAAGAAGCTTGGTATAAAAAAAGAAAGCATAGAAAAATTCACGCTTATGGCACTAGAGGACGCCAATGCAAATGGTATTATACACGCAAGAGAACCTCTTGCAAAAGAAAAAATCATGCAGATTTATGAAACAGCATACAATTATAAAGATTTATTTAGAAAGGTATAATGAATAGAAAAAATAATTTATTCTACAGATGTATAAAAAACACAAAATATAAAATTTAATCTTTCTTCCAATAAGAGAAAATGATTAAAAATCACTTTAAAAAGAAAGGAAAAAATGAAAGCACAATTAGAATGCATCCCCTGCATGATGAGTCAAGCACTCCGTGCAGCAAAAGCAGCAACAAATGACAAAAAACTTATAAGGGAAGTGTTAAATAGAATAGGAGAAGAAGTAAAGAATATTCATCTTGAAAAAAGTACCCCTCCCGAAGCAGCTATTCCTGTATACCAAATTGTAACAGATGTAACAGGAGTTGAAGATCCGTATAAAAATACAAAGAGAGAACACATAAAAGAAGCACTTGCTTTGTATCCCTTAATGATGAAAAAAGTAGAGCAAAGTAAAAATCCTTTAAAAAAGACAGTGAAGATCGCCATAGCTGGAAATGCAATTGATCTTGGAAGTAGACTAGATAAGATTGACATCACAAAAGAATTTGAGCGAATTGAAAACTCTCTTTTCTATTTAGATGAATTTGATGCATTTGAAGAAAGAATAGAAAAAGAGAAAGAAATTCTATACCTTGCAGATAATGCCGGTGAAACCGTTTTTGATAGGCCGCTTATTGAACTCCTGGCTAAAAGAAATAAGAAAATCTACTATGCAGTCAAAGAAAAACCAATTATTAACGATGCAACGCGCCTTGATGCAGAGCTTTCAGGTATTAAAGAAGAAATTATCTCCACAGGCTCCTCTGTGGCAGGAACAATTTTGGACTACTGTTCAAAAGAATTTGTAAATTTTTTTGCAAAAGCAACATTTATCATAGCAAAAGGACAGGGTAATTATGAATCACTATCAAACAAGAAAGCTCCTATTTTCTTTTTATTTAAAGCAAAATGCAAGCCAATTGCTAAGGAAACAGGATTCAAAATTGGAACAATGTTGCTTATGAAATCAAAATATTTTAAATAAATAGACATAATTAAAAATTTTGAATAGGTTAATGGATAACCATCCTAACCTATTGGCTACAGATACTAAAGCATTTAATTCAAAACTTATGGATTATCTCATATGGTACAATACTAAGAGAGTTCATAAAGGCCTTGAAAATTTGTCACCCATAGATTTTCTGCTAAAATATTATCCGGAGTCTCAAATGTATGGAATTTATACAAAATATTGCAAAAAACTGTATATAATAGTAAAATATAAAAAAATTATAAGAAATGGGGGGTATAGATGAAAAAATTTAGTATCTTTATAATTGTTTTGTTACTTATCCTTATTGCAAGTCTCGTCTTTGTGCTACAAAACAATACTCCAGTAAGCTTGAAATTTTTCACATGGGAATTTTCAACAAGTATGGGGTTACTTACAATAGTTGTATTTTTTGCAGGATTTATTGTAATGTGGCTTATCTCGGTGATGTTTTACATTAATGCCGCTACAAGACGTAGGAGAGAAGTAAAGGAAAGAGATAGTATTATCAAAAAACTTGAAGAAGAAAAAAGTAAAATCAAAGAGGAATATGAGACGAAATTAAAAACAAGCGAAGAAAAAATTAAAGCACAAGAAGAAAAACCTCTACAACCGAAAACTCAACCGAAAGTTGAAAAAACGACTGAAAAAAACATAAAGGAAGAAACTGAAGAGCAACCAAATAAAGAACCATTGCCA
>QMOQ01000006.1 GCA_003650285.1 Caldisericota bacterium
AAAATGTACTTAGCTATTTATAATTCGCCTGCTGGTATCTTTTTTTGAAACTCTCGTAGAACTCAAGAAAATTATCGCTCTCGATCGACTTTCTTATATCCATGATTAATTTTTGAAGAAAAAAAAGATTATGAATTGTAGCTAACCTTCCTGCAAGAAATTCTCTTGCTTTAAATAGATGATTTAAATATGCTTTGGTAAATGTCCTGCAAGTATAGCAATCACAGTCGTCCTCTATTGGAGTAAAATCTTCCCTATAAATTGCTTTTGTTATTTTTATAGGACCGTTCTTTGTAAAAAGAGTACGATTACGAGCAACACGCGTAGGAAGAACACAATCAAACATATCTACTCCAAGTTTTACATACTCCAGAATACTAATTGGGTCACCCACGCCCATAAGGTACCGTGGTTTGTTCTCAGGTAAAATCGAAACAGTATAATCAACCATTTCTTTTGTGAGTTCTTTCTCTTCTCCCACGCTTAAACCCCCAAGCGTTACTCCAGGGAAATCTAATGACAAAATACCATCTACTGCTTTTTTTCGCAAATCTTTATAAAAGCTCCCCTGGATAACACCAAACATAATTTGGTCGTCCCTGGTTTTCGCTTTTAAGCTCCTTTCGGACCAATCAAGTGTAATATCAAGCTCCCTGTCAGCCAGAGTCCGGTTTGAGGGATATATTCCGCATATATCAAGAGGAATAATAATGTCTGCCCCAATCTTTTCTTCAATATCTATAACTTTTTCCGGGGTGAAATAATGCTTTGAACCATCAATAAATGAACGAAACATTACACCATCCTTTTCAATCTTTCTTATCTCTTTTAGCGATAATACCTGAAATCCACCACTATCCGTAAGTATTGCATGTTTCCAATTCATAAACTTATGCAAACCACCTGCCTTTTTTATTACATCTGCACCAGGCTGCAAGTAAAGATGATATGTATTGCCAAGTATAATTTTAAACCCCATCTCATCAATTTCATCTGAAGTAAGAGTTTTAACAGTTGCTTGCGTTCCAACGGGCATAAAAACAGGGGTCTCGATAATAGAATGCGCCGTCTCAAAATTTGTTATGCGTGCTTTTGTTTCACTCCTTTTTTTAATAATCTTAAACTTAATATCTTCCACTTTTATCCTCTCCTATATATAATGAGCATTGCGTCACCAAAACTATAAAATCTATAACATTCTTTCACAGCAACATTGTAAGCATCAAGAATAAAGTCCTTCCCAGCAAATGCAGCGACAAGCATAAGAAGCGTTGTACGAGGAAAATGAAAATTCGTAATAATTGCATCAACAACTTTAAAAGGATATCCAGGCTTTATAAACAACCGCGTCTTTCCTTTCATTGGTTTTAAAACTCCGTTAAAAGTAGCGGCTGTTTCTAACGCTCTCACTGTCGTTGTTCCGCATGCAAACACTTTTCCTCCTGCCATCTTTGATTCATTAATAATTCGCGCTGTTTCTTCAGAAATGAAAAATTCTTCCCTGTGCATTTTATGCTTTTCAATTGTTTCTTTCACAGGCCTGAATGTGCCCAGACCTACATGCAGAGTGATGTATACCACTTTTACGCCTTTTCCTTTTACCTTCTCTAAAAGATCTTCCGTAAAATGCAATCCCGCAGTAGGTGCTGCAACTGCTCCATCTTTTTCTGAAAAAACAGTTTGATATTCTTCTTCGTTTACAATTTTTCCTTTTATATACGGAGGAAGAGGTATATTTCCTACAGTTTTCAAAATCTCCTCCATTGACAATCCGTGTGTTTCAAACCGCACAACATTTTCTCCACTTACTCCTCTCTCTTCTATCTCAACGTATATCCTGCTATCTTTATCTATAAGGATTCTATCACCCTTATGTGTCCGCTTAGCAGGGCTGACAAGAGCTTTCCACCGAAAATCACCTAAATAACTTAAAAGAAAAACTTCTCTCTTTCCTTTTGTCCCTTCCTTCAACCCTTTCACTCGCGCTCGTATCACCCGCGTATCATTAAGTACAAGTACATCGCCTTTGCTGAGATATTGAATAATGTCATAAAATCGACGGTGACAAATGCTTTTGTCTTTCCTGTTTAGTACCATAAGTTTTGCATAATCTCTTGGATATATAGGATGCTGTGCAATAAGATTCTCTGGTAAATTATAATTAAAATCTTCTATCTTCATAAAAAATTATTGACCAGCAGAAACAATAAGAAGAATGATCTTTTCCTTTATTATTGGAAAAATCTTTACGCCAATTGTATAAAATTTTGATGTTTCTATTTGATAAAAAAATGCACTTTCTGTAAGATGCAGATAGCCATAGGCAGAAAGAACTACCTGTATAATAATAAATATAATCGCATATATAAAAACAAATTTCAGCAAAGCTCCAAAAAATGAATCAAACCATTTCAAAAAAGGACTCACTCTAACTATTCTTCTAACAATTATTCCCGCTATCCGAAATAGTATGAATACCCCGAGCAGAATAATAAGAAAAGCGATACCTGTAACAATGCTTTGGGAAATCCTGCTTGCCAAAAACTGCTGTACTGTAAATCCGGAAGGAATTGTGCCTTTAAAAAAAAGATTCTGCAAAAAAGAAGGAAAATGTAATGCTTTAATCGCATTAATAACAGTTGTATTATCTGCAGGCAAACTACCTACTTCTGGTGGAAGTTTTACAATGTTAAATACTTTATCATAAAAAAATGAACCCATATTGAATCTGCCATCCAGATAAATACCAAATACAAAAGCATTAGTTTTTGCAATAAACCATCCTGCAACAAGCCCTACAATATCAAAAACAGGAATTACAACACCCTTTCTTATTCCTTGAACAACAGCAATAAGAAGAAGAATAAATATTACCACATCTACATAATTTATACCGCTCATAAATTAAATTTTATACATAAAAAAAAGATTTTCAAGGAAATACAAAAAACTGCTTAAATTTTTCCATATTTCCTTTAAATCCTTCTATAGTAAGGTAAACTCCGTCTTCGCCATCTCTCCGTTCCAATACCCTCGTTTCCTTATAAGCCATCGCAAGAATGTTTTGCTCTGTATAGGGAACAAGTATAGTATGCCTTATAAAGAGCAGTGAAAGCTCTTTTCTAATTCTATCCTTGAGATCGTTTATTCCTTCCCCGTTCAGTGCAGAAATAAAAACAGCTTCTTTAAACAAGTTTTTATATTGCAGAAGCTTTTCATCCGAAATTTTATCAGTTTTATTAAAAATAAGTATTCGTGGAATATGTGAAGCTTTTAACTCTAGTAAAGTTTCCCCCACAGAATCAATTTTCTCTCTAAAATCTGGTACAGATACATCCACAACATGCAAAATAATCCATGCATCTAAAACCTCTTCAAGAGTAGAATGGAAAGCATATATCAAAGGATGCGGAAAATCTCTTATAAAACCAATTGTGTCCACAAATAATGCTTCTGTGTCATCATTTAAGCTACCTTTTCTTACAAGAGTATCAAGGGTTGAAAAAAGCATATTTTCAACATATGCTTTAGATAACGTAATTCTATTCAAAAGCATAGATTTGCCGCTATTTGTGTAACCTACAATGGCAATTATCGGTATGTTATTTTTCCTTCTCCGCTTTCTTCTTAACTCCCTCTGCTTCCCAATAACTAAAAGTTTCTTTTCTAAAACTTTAATTCGACGCTCAACAAATCTTCGCCTAACCTCTATCTTTTTTTCTCCAGGTCCTTTTAATCCAAGTTCTGAACCTACCTGCTGGTCAAGAAATTTTTCATTGTGCACAATATCGGGAAGACGCATTTTCAATTCAGAAAGTTCTATTTGCAGCTTCCCTTCCCTTGTTTTAGCTCTCATACTAAATATCATAAGAATAAGATGAGCCCTATCAATGCAAGGAACGCCAATCTCTGTAGAAATATTTTTAAGTTGAAGATATGTAAGCGTAGTATTAATGAAAACATATTTAGGCTCAAGCAGTTTTACAATCTGTTTAATCTCATTCAGCTTACCCTTACCGATAAAAAATGCATAATTTGGCTGCTTTATGATTTGTGTTGTCTCTGCAACAATTTCAAGATCTAACGTTTGAATAAGTGTTCGAAATTCTTCAAAAGAATCTAAAGAAATTTCCCTTTTACCTGGTTCTACAATTTCAACTAATATAGCTTTATCTTGTTCTTTCAAGCAATTCTCCGCCTTGGAAACAACACATGCATAATAATCATACTCACAATCGACAAAAGAATAGATCCCCATATAGCTGTCCAAAAAGAAACAAGTGAAAATCCTGGAACAATTGCCGCTACAATTTCAAGCATTATAGCATTAATAATGATAAGGAATAAACCCAGTGTAAGCACACTTACAGGAAGGGAAATGACAATAAAAAGTGGCTTCAGTGTAGCGTTTACAATGCCGAGCACAATACCTGCCAATAATACGCTTACAAAATTATCAAATTGCATTCCCGCCACAATTTGACTTACAATAAAAAATGAAATAGCATTAATAATCCAAGAAGCTATAATTCTTCTTTTCATGCTTACGTCTCCTTTAACATAGATTTTTTGTGAACTTTTTGAAAATATACTTTTGCAAAACGATGAGATTCATCTCTGACGCGTTGCAAAAGCATAAGTTCCTCTGAATCTCTTGAGAGTCTTATAGGCTCGTTTCTCCCTTCTACAAAAATTAGTTCTTCTTCTTTTGCAATGGATGCAACAAATACTTTCAGTTCCATCAACTTTTTAATTTTCATTGCCGCACTTAATTGCCCTTTCCCGCCATCAATCAGAATAATATCAGGATTTGTCTTAAAAGAAGCTGAATCGTTTTTGAACCTTCTGAACAATACTTCCTTTAGCATAGCGTAATCATTGGGTCCTTCTACATATTTAATTCGGAATCTTCTATATTCGTTTTTGTCCGGCTTTCCTCCTGTAAAAACAACCATAGAACCTACAGCATCTTTACCTGCAATATTAGAAATATCGTATCCTTCAATGCGCATAGGAAGTTCTTTGAGATGAAAAATATCTCTCAGCCCGTTGAGTGCTTTTTTATTTCTTGACCCCTTGCGCTTTTCTATATAATTTTTTAGATGCATAGACGCATTATCCTGTGCTACAGATAAAATATCTTTCTGGAGTTTTCCGCCTGGAGTAGCAATTTGAATTTTAAATCCTTTTATTTCTTGTACAAATTCCTTTACTAATTCTCTATCGGGAAGAACTGTTTCCGTATAAATTTTACTGCTATTAAGGTGAAAGGAATGCATAAGAAAAAATTCTTGCATAATCTCTCCCTTTTCTTTCTGCAGAGGAACATTCAGTATAAAAGGGTAAGAATAAATAATTCTACCGTTTCTCACACTTACTTCAGTAATACAACCTAATTTCCCTTTCATTTTCAAAGCAAATAAATCAAAAGACACATTTTTTTCACTAACTACTCTTTGCTTCTCCAAAATCGATAAAATCCCTTCCAATTCATCTCTGAATATAACTGCCTTTTCAAAGTTAAGATCGTTTTTTGCTTTTTCCATCTCTTTTTTAAATGTTTCAACAATTTTATCTCCTTCTCCTCTTAAGAAAAGCTTTAGCGACCCGACAATTTTATTGTATTCTTTTGCAGTAATCTTATGTGCACATGGCGCAGAGCAAAGTCCCACATGATATAAAAGACACGGCTCTATTTTTTTACCATCAGATATCTTTATATTACATGTCCTTACAGGAAACACTTTTCTAAGTGCTCTTATACTGAGCTGTATTGCTTTTCCATGAGGAAATGGGCCAAAATATTCACCATTTTTACCTCTTCTTCTATACACTTTCAAAAATCTGGGATATTTTTCATCTGTTATCTTTATATATGGATAATTTACATCATCCACAAGTACTATATTAAACCATGGTTTATACTTTTTGATAAGATTACTCTCTAAAAGAAGTGCCTCAGATCCCGAATTTACTACAATAAAATCAACAGTTTTTACTTTTTTGACCAAGACAGTTGTTTTAGGATCAGATGGACGTAGATATGATTGAACTCTTTTTTTAAGAATATTTGCCTTGCCTACATAAAGTATCTCCCCTTTAACACCCTTCATAATATATACTCCGGGACAAGAAGGGAGATACTTTATTTCCTCTGGAAATAAGAGGCTATTTTGCATAATCTATATAACGAGTTTCTCTTACAACTGTTACTTTTATAATGCCTGGGTAAACAACTTCCTCCTCTATCTGTTTTGCCACATCGTGGGAAATTGTTAATGCTTTTTCTTCACCTACATCTTCAGGGTTTACCATTATTCTAAGTTCCCTGCCGGCCTGTACAACATAAGCCTTTTTTACTCCCTTAACTGACATTGCAATCTTTTCAATATCCTCAAGTCGTTTTATATACAATTCCAGATTTTCTCTCCTTGCTCCTGGCCTTGTTGCAGAAACCGTATCAGCTATTTGTATAATTACATCCAAAATAGTTTCAGGCTTTACCTCATTATGATGGGCAGATACAGCATGGACTACAGCAGGATCTTCATTATAACGCTTGAGTAAATCCGCACCAATCAACGCATGAGGGCCTTCGATCTCACTTGCCATTACTTTTCCGATATCATGCAGTAAACCAGCTCTTCTTGTAAGCGCAGGATTTTCGCCAAGCTCAGAAGCTAAAATCCCTGCAATAGTTGCAACTTCAATAGAATGCCTCATAAGATTTTGACCATAGCTTGTTCTAAATTTCATTTTTCCTATAAGCTTTTTTAATTCAATAGGAATATTATGAACAGAAAGTGACACTAAAACATCTTCTGCCTCTTTCAATAGATTCTGCTCCACTTCTTTTTCAGCTTCTTGAACAAACTCTTCTATTCTTGCAGGATGTATCCTTCCATCTATAATTAGATGCTCTAATCCTTTTCTTGCCACTTCTCTTCTAATGGGATCAAAACAAGAAAGTGTTACGGCCTCTGGAGTATCATCTACAAGTATATCCACACCTGTCAATGTTTCAAAAGTCCGGATATTCCTTCCTTCCCTTCCGATAATTCTTCCCTTTAATTCATCGGATGGTAAAGGAACAACGGAAACTGTCGTTTCTGACACATAATCTGCAGCACATTTTTCCATCGCACCTGATAGAATTTCCTTCGACTTCCTCTCAACAGCCTCTCGTAAATCTTCTTCTTTTTCACTTATTTTCTTAGCATATTCATGTTCCAGAGCCTTATCCATTCTATCTAAAATAATTTGCCTTGCTTCCTCTATTGAAAGACCTGCAACACGGGAAAGTTCATGATCTATTTTTTGAGCACTCCCTTTTAGTTCCTGTTCTTTCTGGCTAAGTTCTTTTTCTTTATATGAAAGCTCTTTTTCTTTTTTCTCCAGAGTTAAAAATTTTCTATCTGCAGCTTCTTCTTTTCGAATAAGTCGGCCTTCGATTTCTTGAAGTTCTTTTTGCTTTAAACGAAATTTATTTTCAAGCTCTCCTTGTTTTCTTTCAACCTCTTCCTTTAACTGTATTTTCTGCTCTCTTTTCTCTGCCTGAATTTCTCGCTCTGCTTCCTCTCTTTTTTTCTTTGCATACTCATCAAGAGAGCCAATCTTCGTTCTATATATATATGATCCAAACACGTATCCTAGAACCACACCTAAGACAAGCATCACTATACTAATTGTAAGATAAACAATGTATGGTACTTCTCCTCTTAACAAAATCCTCACCTCCTATTCTTTTTCCAAAAGGGCAAGGACTTTCCGAACAATATATGAACGATAACCTCTACTTAAGAGATATTTCCCTAGTTTATCACGCGGCCTTTTAAATGCAATAGATAGAGCATTTTCTTCCTCTTTAGCCTCGGTATATATCTCACTCAGAAGATTTTCATAGACTTCTCTTTTCAGCCCACGCTTACGGAGCTCTTGCTCCACTTTAAAATATCCATATTTTTTAATATTCCCATATCTTCTTATTATCTTTTCCACATATTGCTTATCAGAAAGCAGTCCTTTTTCCTTTAATTTTGCGATAATGCTATCAATAAAACAAACATCAAATTTACCTGCTAATTTCTTTCTTAATTCATATTCAGAATAATCCTTAAATGAAAGTAAATATAACGAATAGTTGAATGCCGATTGCTCATCATTGTGCATTCGTTGTATTCTTAGGGAAGAATTTGTCCATCACTTCTTTCTCTATTTTATCAAATAATTCCGGATGCATTTTTACAAATTGAAGTGAATTATCTCTTCCCTGTCCTAGTTTTACCTCTCCATAGGAATAAAAAGAACCAGCCTTTGTAATAATATCAGCACTTACTCCTATATCAAATAAATCTCCTTCTCTGCTCACGCCTTTGCCAAAAATTAAATCGACAAGAGCTTCCTTATAGGGTGGAGCTACTTTGTTTTTCACCACCTTAATCTTCAATCTATTTCCATATGTTTCGCCTTTATTTTTTAATCTCTCTACTCTCCTCACGTCCAGCCTCACGGATGAATAAAATTTCAAAGCCCTGCCACCCGGAGTTACCTCGGGATTACCAAAAAAAACCCCGATCTTCTCTCTTAACTGATTAATAAATAGTACACAGGTTTTTGATTTACTAATTGAACCGGTGAGTTTTCTTAAAGCTTGAGACATCAACCGGGCCTGAAGTCCCATATAAGAATCACCCATATCTCCCTCAAGCTCTACTTTTGGCACAAGTGCCGCGACAGAATCCAGCACGCAAATATCCACTGCAGCCGATCTTACAAACATATCAATAATGTCAAGTGCTTGCTCTGCATAGTCGGGCTGAGAAACAATCAAGTTATCCACATCAATTCCCAGGTTTGCAGCATATTCAGGCGAAAAAGCATGTTCCACATCCACAAAAAGTGCTTTCCCACCCAATCTCTGCGCAGATGCAATTGCTTCAAGTGCAAGCGTTGTTTTGCCTGTTCCCTCCGGTCCAAAAATTTCAACAACTCTCCCTCTTGGAAAGCCTCCGACACCAAGTGCAATATCAAGTGAGTAAATTCCGGTAGGAATTGCATCAATACCAAAACTGACTCGTTTGTCACCCAAACGCATCACAGCGCCTCTGCCAAATTCTTTTTCAGCTTGTGCCATAACGAGTTTTAAAGCGTTTTCTTTGTTAATATTCTCCTTTTCTAATTTATCCTTACTTCCCGCCATATCGTTACCTCTCTTTTCTAATAAATTTACTTCTAATATTATAGTTTATTTTTTAACAGAAACCAAATTTATATATTGATGTATAAATCGGCCCAAACCTTGTAAGCTCGCTTTTAATAATTTCGATGCCGGTAGCATGTCCCATTACAGAAGGAAAATTATTTTTGCTACTACTTCTAAGATTGACAGTTCCAAATTTTACCCTTCCAACAGTAAGATGCGGAACATAACTTTTTTCGCGTTTAAACCCCATCTTGCAGGTTTCTTCATCCAATTTTATCATAATTTCCTTAATTTCTTTTGTTCCCTTATCCAGTCCGATAAATATAACTCGAGCCGCTTCTTCTTTTGGAAATCCCGATATTCTCGAAAAAGAAAAATCAAATTCTTTGCACTGACTTCCTATATTAACAATAATTTCTTTTATTAATTCAAATTTTACCTTATCAACGTCACCTAAAAATTTTAGCGTAAGATGAAGATTATCTTTTTTAACCCATTTGACATCTGTAATTTGTTTTTTTAATCCTTCCTCGATTTCAAATATCTGCTCCTGAATAGGAGTAGTCATTAAAGCAACAAATAATCTCACAGAACCCTCCCCATCAACGCATGTTTTTTAACATTTTCTACTACAACGTCCTGGATCTCTCCTACTGTAACCGCTCCTTTTACTAAGACAATATTGTCAATTTCCGGAGCATCATATTTAGTTCTTCCAACAAACATTTCTTCTTTTCCATCATAATAATCTATAATAACAGGAATAGTTCGGCCTACAAATGTTTTGTTCCTGTTCAAGGATATCTTATCCTGAATAGATTTGATAGTGTTTTCTCTTCTTTCTTTAACAGATTCCTCAACTTGATTCTCCATAGTGTAACTTTTAGTTCCTTCTTCTCTAAAATATTTAAACACACCAAGGTGGTCGAATTGCGTTTCCTCGACAAACTTCTTAAGCTCTTCAAACTCTTTTTCGCCTTCCCCTGGAAAACCCACAATTAAAGTAGTTCTCACCGCTATATCATTCCTCTTAAAGAGTCCCACTATTTTTTCAATGTCCTTCCTCTGCCCTATCCGATTCATATTTCTTAGTATCGTATTGTTAATATGCTGAATGGGCATATCTATATACGGGACAACCTTTTCACTATTTTTAATATAAGAAACAAGATCTTCTGTTACTTCGCCAGGATATGTATAAAGCACACGTATCCATTCTATTCCTTTTATTTTCTCCAGCTCTTCAAGAAGCGGTATAAACATTGACTTGCCATAAATATCTGCTCCATAATTTGTTGTATCCTGCGCAATAATAATAATTTCTTTTACGCCATTATTAACCAGTCCTTCTGCCTCTTGAATAATAAATTCTCTTTCAAAACTATGAAGATTTCCTTTAATATTCGGTATAAGGCAAAAAGCGCACCTATGACTGCAACCATCAGCTATTTTTAAGTATGCATAATGGGGAAGCGTCACAAGAAATCTTGATGGAAGAACAAGCTCGAAATCTCTTGAAAGAAATTGGGCTTTCCTGTCTGATTTTAAAGCATCGACAATATGATTAATATCATTTGTCCCAGTAATTGCATCTATTTCAGGAAATCTATCCATAAGACTACTTCCGCAAAGTGAAGGATAGCAACCTGAGACTATGAGCTTTTTTACAATGCCCGCTTTCTTTTTTTCAATAAATTCTTGAATTACCCCTTCTGATTCATTGCGTGCAGATTGAAGAAAAGCACAAGTATTAATAATAATTGAATGTGCTTCTTCTAAGTTTAGCGTTATATAAATATTATTTTCTAACAGTTTACCCAAGATTCTTTCGCTATCTACAATATTTTTTGGGCATCCAAGACTTACAAGACCAACTGGCTCAAAAATTCTATTACGGTTTATACATAACCTCCACTACATCTTTATTTTCACTCACTTGTCCTATATCTTGTCCATTCTTTGTCACATAAACATGCCTTGCATTGCCAAAAAGAATTTTTATGTACTCTTCCCCTGTGAATTCTCTACTTTCTCCTTTGTTTATAAACAGTTGCGTATATTTCCCATCTATTGTCACACCTACCCAGCACTTCGCATCTGCATGAACAATTATATTTATGCCTCTGGTGACTTCTTCTACTGTTTCGTCAGGTATAACTGGTGTAGTTTCGTCAGGTTCTATCTCTTCCACAGGAGTAGTAACCGCCGGAGAATTATCTGGTTCTTGCAAAGGCGCTTTCTTCATAGAAAAAAATAACGCAACAATCACGATCAGCACAATAACAAGTGCAGTAATTATTATACCTTTATAATTTCTTCTTCTTAATATCGGCACAAATTGTTCCTTTGGTTCTTTCTCATCACTAAAAAGCTCTTTATATGCAGTAGAAAGAGGAACAGGGTTCAGCCATAGAAACGTTGCATATTTGCGTATATACGCATGAATAAATCCGTCATATTTGTCAAATTCATTGTTTTCTATTTTATCAAGATAGTACTCACGTATCAAAGTTTGCTCTGAAACTTCGCGAATAGATAAATTTTTCTTCTCTCTTGCTTCACGCAAAACTTTGCCTATATCAACCATTCCGCTTCTCACCTTGCGTTAATCGCCTATCCTGCCCCATACCTTGTTTGATAAATTTTCATTTATTCAAACACTTCATCAATAACTTCTCTCACATCATTAACAAATTTAAATACAAGTTTTTCTTTTACTTGTTTAGGGATTTTCTTTAAATCATTTTCATTTTGCTTTGGCAAAATAATTTTTTTGATCCCAGCTCTATATGCTCCCAATACTTTTTCTTTTACCCCGCCAACAGGCAACACCCTGCCCCTTAGTGTAATTTCTCCTGTCATTGCTATATCCTTATTAACAGGTTTTTCTCTAGCTATTGAAATAAGAGCAGTAAAAATAGCAATTCCAGCAGAAGGGCCTTCTTTTGGTACTGCTCCTTCAGGTACATGTATATGTACATCATATTTATCACAAAAATCTTTCGGAGCGCCTAATTCTTTTGCATGAGCTCTTACATAACTTAACGCTGCATGGGCACTCTCTTTCATCACATCCCCTAGCTGTCCTGTAAGAATTAAATTTCCTTTCCCTGGCATTTTTATTGCCTCTATAAATACAATATCTCCTCCCGCTTGAGTTACCACCATTCCGCAAGCAACACCTATTTGGCTTTTCTTTTCTTTAATCCCTACTGCAAAAATTGGCTCTCCTAAATATTCATTCAGATTTTTGTCGGTAATCTTAATTTTTTTAAAATGCTTATCTACTTTATTTTTTGCAACTTTCCTCATAATCTTCATTATGGAACGCTCTAAATTTCTTAACCCAGCTTCTCTTGTATATTCTCCTATAATGCGAAGTATAGCTTGTTTCGAAATTTCTATATCCCCTTTTGAAAGCCCGTGAAATTTCAATTGTTTTGGAATAATAAATTCTGTTGCAATATGCAACTTCTCTTCATCTATATATCCTGGAAGCGACATTGTTTCCATTCTATCAAACAATGCAGGAGGTATTGTATCTACAATATTAGCAGTAGTAATAAAGAGAACTTCCGAAAGGTCAAATGGCAATTCTATAAAATGGTCAGAGAAAGAATTATTCTGTTCTGGATCCAGTCCTTCAAGAAGAGCTGCAGTAGGATCTCCCCGAAAATCTGCACCTACCTTATCTATTTCATCAAGTAAAAATACAGGATTTTTGACACCTGCCTGTTTTATTCCTTGAATAATGCGCCCAGGCATTGCTCCTACATATGTCCTTCTATGGCCTCTTATTTCAGCTTCATCCCTTATTCCACCAAGAGACATACGGACAAATTTTCTTCCCAATGCTTCCGCTATGGATTTTCCGAGGGAGGTTTTACCGACTCCTGGAGGCCCAACAAAACAAATAATAGGACCTTTTATACTCTTCGTAAGTTGTCTAACTGCAAGAAATTCGAGTACCCTTTCTTTAACGTCTTCCAAGCTGTAGTGATTTTTATTTAGTATTTTATTCGCTTCACTTATATTTACTTTATCCTGTGTCCGTTTATTCCACGGAAGTTCCAACAGCCAATCCAGATAATTTCTTATCACTGCACTCTCCGGACTTAAAACAGGAATTTTTTTAAGCCTCTCCAGCTCATCTTCAATTCTATCTTTAATATATGCAGGGAATTTTCTTCCTTTCATTTTCTTTTTGTACTCGCCGATTTCCCCTGCTTCTTCGCCGAATTCTCCCAACTCCTTTTCAATTTCCTTTATTTTAGCCCTCAAGAAATACTCTTTTTGGCTTTTTTCTATTGTACTTTTTACTTCTTCGTCGATTTTTTTGCTAATTTCCAAAATCGTAACTTCCCTCTCGAGAATTTGCACAAGCGCTTTAAGTCTTTCATCAGGATTACTCATTGATAAAATTTGCTGCTTCTCTTCTACACCAATGTTAAGGTTTGCTGCAACGACATCAGAAAATCTTCCCACATCATCTATGTTGGAAAGACCTATCAGTATATCCTGTGACATTTTTTTATTGAAACCAATGTATGCGGTAAACTTCTCCGCAATTAAACGCATCAAAGCATCTTGATGAATAGTTTTTTCAGTTTTTTCATCATGAATAGTGTTTACGCTAACTTCTAATAACTTGTTAGACTTAGCAAATTCAGTTATCTTCACGCGCCGAAGACCCTCAATCAGAACTCTATACGAGCCGTCAGGTAATTTTAGAAGCTGCAATACCTCTGCTTTAACACCGATATTATAAATATCCTCTTCATCTGGATCCTCTACCAGCCTGTTCTTTTGTGTAGCAACAACAATCATTTTGTCTTTGCCGAATGCTTGATCAATTGCCGTAATTGATTTTATTCTTCCAATAAATAAAGGCACCACCATATAAGGAAAGATTACAATATTTCTTAATGGAATAAATGGTAATTTATTACTCTGTTCCAAACCCGTCTTCATCGTACCTCCTAAGCAGTTTTACGTAAGTGTACTCTTCTATTCTTTTCGTCAAATAGCATTGCTTCCTCTCTATTTGCTAAAAATTCTTTTGTAATAACACATCTTCTTACATTTTTCATTTCCGGTATTAGATACATCAATCCAACCATATACTGTTCCAATACAGATTTCAACCCTCTTGCCCCAATATTCAATTCAAGAGATTCATCTGCAATACAACCAAGTGCTCCATCTTCAAACTCAAGTTCTACGCCGTCCATTGCAAAAAATTTCTCGTACTGACCTATTAACGAATTTTTAGGCTCATATAGTATCCTGACAAGCTCATCTCTTGTTAATTCTTTAAGCTGTGCAATAACTGGAAACCTCCCTATAAATTCAGGAATCATGCCAAATTTTAGCAAATCATGAGGCATTGGCTTTAATTTCTTGATATTTTTTTCATCCTTTGCAGCAAAACCAATTTTTCTCTTCTTCACTCGTTCCTTTATAATTGAATCCAGACCATCAAACGTTCCACCACCTATAAATAATATATTTTTTGTATTTACACGTATAAATTCTTGATAGGGATGCTTTCTTCCACCAGCAGGAGGGACATTTGCGACCGTTCCTTCAACAAGCTTAAGCAACGCCTGTTGAACACCCTCTCCGGACACATCTCGTGTGATAGAAGGATTATCGCTTTTTCTTGCTATCTTATCTATCTCGTCAATGTATATAATACCTTGTTCCGCAAGCTGCACCTTATAATCAGTAGCCTGTAAAAGTTTCTGCACAATACTCTCAACATCCTCTCCAACATACCCCGCCTCAGTAAGAGATGTAGCATCCGAGATAGAAAGAGGTACGCCTATAATTTGAGAAAGTATCTTAGCAAATAAAGTCTTCCCAGATCCTGTAGGTCCTATCAACAAAATGTTGCTCTTTTCTACATCAAAATTTTCCTCATTTGCAATAATTCTCTTGTAATGATTATAAGCTGCTACGGAAATAACCTTTTTTGCCTCATTCTGCCCTATGATGTACTGATCTAAATAAGAATAAATCTCTGATGGTGTAGGTATATCCTTTAAAAACAGTTTCTTTTTCTTTTTTTTAGTATTCTCTACAAGTTTATATGCCCGTTTTAAACATTCATCACAAATATACACACCACTTGGTCCCGCAATAAGCCTCTCTACCTCATCGTATTTCTTACCACAAAACGAGCACTTTGGTTCTTCTACTTCGTTCATTCTTTGCCCACTCTTGTAATATCTTTAGATTTTACGATAATTTGATCAATAATCCCATATTCTTTAGCCTCTTCGGGAGACATATAAAAATCTCTTTCTGTGTCTTCCTGCACTTTTTTAATAGGCTGTCCGGTATGAGCCGCAAGTATCTCAATGCCAATTCGTTTTATTCTAATTATTTCCTTTGCCTGAATTTCTACATCTGTTGCCTGCCCTTGTGCCCCTCCCCAGGGTTGATGAATCATAACCCTCGAATGAGGCAAAGCATACCTTTTTCCTTTTTCGCCCGCTGCAAGAATGATTGCACCAAGAGACGCTGCTTGACCTAAACAAATTGTTGAAACAGGCGATTTTAAATACTGCATGGTATCATAAATTGCCATCCCTGGCGTTACCTCTCCCCCAGGACTGTTTATATAAAGGTATATATCTTGAGTGGAATCTTGCGCTTCAAGAAAAAGCATTTCTGCAACAATAAGATCCGAAATATCCTCATTAATTGCTCCGGTGAGAAATATAATTCTGTCCTTCAGCAGTCGGGAATAAATATCATAACTTCTTTCGCCTCTGCCAGTATGTTCTATCACAAACGGAATCATTGGCATATTATTCATCTCCTTCTCTTTTTTTAATTATAGCATTTTCCTTTATGAATAAAATTGCTTTTTTGCGAAGAATATTATCTTCAATTGCCATCCGCATATTATCATTAAGCGGCACTTTTTTATCCGCCAATCCGTTAGTTTCAAGAAGTTTATTAAACTCTTCCTCTATTTCGTTATCATCAACGGTAACATTACTCTTTTTTATGATCTCTTTCATAACAAGTTCATTTTTAATACTTTCTACCACAACTTTTTTAACTTCTTCCCTCAAACTATCCATTGTTTTATTTTCTTCTTTTAATGCATCTTCAATTTTTTTACCTATCTTTAAATATTCATCTCGCGCCCTCTGGATTCTCTCGTCAATTTCCTTTTCAACAAGTTTGCCTGGAATTTCCACATCAAGTTTATTTACAAGCACACTTAATGCTTTTAAACCTCGTTCCTCTTCTGCTTGAAGTCTGCTGTTTTCTTCGGTCTCCTCTTTAATCTTACTTTTTAGTTGCTCAAGATTTTCATATCCTGCCTGTTTTGCAAGATTATCATCAATAGGAGCAATATGTTTCTCCTTCACTTGAAGTACATTTATAACTACCTTTTCATCTTTAAAATCTATAGTAAATCTATCACCTTTTTTCTTCCCAATAATGTTTTCATCAAAATTTCCAATAAATTTATCTTTGCCTATTTCAAGTGTATCATTCTTTGGTTCTTTGTCACGCCCTTCTACCTGCCAGCTTAATGACACCATGTCTCCGTTCTGTATGGCTCTTTCCACAGGCACAATCTCTGTAAAAGAATCTTGCAATTCATTGAGCTTTGCCTCTACATCTTTTTCTGTCTCAGGTTTTTCATAAGGAACTTCAATTTTTTCTGAAAGGTCTATATTAACCTCCGGTAGAAACTCGACAGTGTAGGTACAGGTAAGTTCATCTTCTTCCAATTTGTCTACTTTTACATCGGGCTGAACAACAGGATTTATTTTTTCTTTATCCAAAAATTCTACAAGGTTTTTTTCAAGCAATATATCTACCGCGTCTTCTAAAACTCTGCTCTCGCCAACAAAAGGAACACCTATTTCATAAGGAGCTTTCCCTTTTCTAAATCCAGGAACTGCTACTTTCTGTACAATCTTTTTATATGCTTTCTTCTTTTCGTTTTCAATTTCTTCTCTATTATTTTTCGTTACAAAAATAATCTTTGAACCTGTTTTTTCCTTTATTGTATATTCCATTTATATCTCCTTTTTAATAAAAATGGTGCGAAGGGCGGGACTTGAACCCGCATGAGTTTCCTCACTGGATCCTAAGTCCAGCGCGTCTGCCAATTCCGCCACCCTCGCACTTTATATCTATACAACCACATAGGCAATTACCCTCAAAACCAAAAGTCAGTTTACAAGTAAAATCCATTGATTCTTCTCTTTAAGGCATGTAAAATGCCTTAAATTTTTATATACACACTCAACATCAGTCCATGTGCAAAATGGTGGGTCCTGCGGGACTCGAACCCGCAACCTACGGATTAAGAGTCCGTTGCTCTACCAATTGAGCCAAGGACCCCCTTTATACACATGGCGCGCCTAGCAGGATTTGAACCTGCAGCCTACGGATCCGAAGTCCGTTGCTCTATCCAGTTGAGCTATAGGCGCAGTTGGTGCGCCCAACAGGATTCGAACCTGTGGCCTGCGGATTAGGAATCCACCGCTCTATCCTACTGAGCTATGGGCGCTTCCTTTTTCAACACAAAAACATATATTCATGGGGTGGGTGAGGAGATTCGAACCCCCAGCAACCGGAGCCACAGTCCGGTACTCTAACCATTGAGCTACACCCACCATTTCTAAGTGGCGCGCCTAGCAGGATTTGAACCTGCGACCGACGGATTAGAAATCCGTTGCTCTATCCTGCTGAGCTATAGGCGCAACCCAATCCAAACTTGGTCGGGGCGAGAGGATTCGAACCTCCGATCTCATGGTCCCAAACCATGCGCGTTACCAAACTACGCCACACCCCGAGCATCACATATTGTATATATAAATGTTAAAAAATCAAGTATATTTAACCATTCCAGCAAATTTAGACATCCAGTTTATGTACTTCTTTTGGAAAATCATCAAGAAACAATTTGGCCTTGATAAGAAATTCTTCTTTCCTTCCTGTTGTAAAAAACTTCCTTGTGTTAATACCCAAAGATTTATTTATTAAATTATTTAATTTTAAAAATTCCCCTAGTTTCAGGACAAGTTCATCTGCTGGATCCACGACCTTAACATCTTTTCCCACAACATTCTTAACGACCTTGTCAAGAAACGGAAAATGTGTACAACCCAGCACAAGCGTATCTATTTTAGCAGAGATCACGCTTTGCAATTTTCCTTTTACTAATTCATAGGCACGTTCGCGCGTTTTATTGCCATTTTCCACAAGATTCACCATTCTCTGAGAACCTATTTCAAATACTTCAATGCTATCATCTAATTTTCGTATCTCTTTTTTATATGCATGAGAAGCAGCTGTAAGAGGAGTAGAAATCACACCGATTTTCTTATTCTTAGTTGTTTTCACTGCAAGGATTGCCCCGGATTGTATCATCCCAAATACAGGTACGGGATAAGATATTTCTTTCAGAAGAGGCATTGCAATTGAAGAAACAGTATTACAGGCAACAATTATTGCTTTAACATCTTTTTTTAATAAGAGTCGCGTAATTCTTTCAGAAAATTGTGCAATCTGATTCTTTGTCTTTGTACCATATGGAAAATTTTTTGAATCCGCAACATACATAAGATTCTCCTGCTCAAGCACTCTCGAAATAGTGTTTACAACAGCAAGACCACCAATTCCAGAATCAAAAATACCAATAGAAGATCTGCTATCCACCGAAATATCTCTCTATTCCTTCTTTTAAAGCTTCTGCTACTTTATCCAAAAATGCAGAGTTTTTGCACAATGATTCTTCATAAACATTCGAAACAAACAAAATTTCTGTCAGTATAGATGGCATTGTAGTAACATTTCTGCACACATAAAGGTAACCTTTCTTCACCCCTCTACTTGTGGTATTTAAATTTTTTAATAGCGAATCCTGAATAGCTTTAGCAAAATTGTAAGACTCGCTGTGCCAGTAATATGTTTCTGTTCCTTGTATCGCCCTGCTAACTGACGCATTAAGGTGAATAGATATAAATAAATCTCCTCCTGAATTATCCGCCATTGAACACCGCTCTGCAAGCGTTGGATTATTTCGGTCATCCAGAACTTCATGCGTAAGAATCACTGTAGCTCCCTCTGCTTCCAATAATTTCCTTAACCTCTTTGCAATGTCAAGAACAATTACAGCTTCTTTAATACCAGTAGGGCCTGTAGCACCAACGTCCAGATAAGGCCCGGAATAACTTCCGTGCCCGGGGTCTATCACAATAATTCGCCCTGCAAGTGAACCACTTTTACTCGCAACAATACTAACAGTAACTTTAGTGCCAGTTGTATTAATATCAACAGTTTCGCTGGTTTTGCCAACTTTAATCCTTATTTCGGGTGGAGCATTGCCATTTCTTTCCTTTGAATCAATCATATCAAATGTGCCACATTCTGCATAAAAAATCAAATATAATGAATCACTTTTTTCCTTTTTTACCTTCGGCGGTGCAGAGAACGTAAACAAAAACTTCCCATCCTCTTCTTTGTACTCCGTTAATACCGGGTCAATATAAATTACCCTGTCTGTAGAAACAACTGAAACATTTAATGTTTCTGAAAGAAGGTCTAACGAGATAAAAAATTCTCCGTTTTTTTCCAAAAGTTTACTCTTATCAAGTACTGCTTGTTTTCCAAATAAACTTATGCTAATACTTCCATCTTGCACAATAGGCTCTGCATTAAAATAATTCAAAAAATCGTTTAAACTCAAATACTCCTTATTGTCTAAATCTTCTACAGAGGCATAAATTCCCGTGCTAGAAAAATCTATTCTCTTCTCGCCAACTTTAGGCAACTCCAAATGCAGTATAAAAGTTTGGGTATCTTTCATCTCTCCTTTAAAAGGAACCCTGCTATTTAAATCTGTAGTAACCGAAACAGAATTATCCAATTGCTCCCACCGCACACGAATAATTGGAGGAAGATTAATCAAAAGAGCATTCTCATTTTTCGCAATTGTGCCCGTAAAATTAGCTGTGAGTCTCACGGGATTCTCTAACATAGATAAAGAAGGAATAGATAAATTTTTGCCCTTCATCACAATATCTATTCCGTTAGAACTAATCGTCCAGGTTATCTTATCTAATTCACTTTTCCCTTTGTCATTAGTAATAACCAAATCAGAACGAATCCATCCTGTTTCTCCATTAACAGTTACTTCATACCAGACTTCCTTTTTTTCATTTTCTCCAACGCCTCTGATCATTACATTTGTCCCGGATTTTAACACAGTCTGCACAGAATAACTTGTAGAAGGGCCTCCCCTGACATTGACAACGTCCTCTATTTTTCCCTCACTTCCTATTTTAGATAGATCTATCGGAGGAGAGGAAGCAACATCAAAAAGAGGGGCATATGCCCACCCAATTTTGCCTTTGTGCTGGACCTCCAGCCAAATTTCTGTCTCCCCATTTCTTGCAATGCCCACAACAGGCAATTCACTTCCTTTGTCTATCAGATCTATTCTCGCATAGTCAAGTGATGGTCCTTCTCTAAGATTTATATAGTATAAAGCCGTTGCTTTGGAAGTTTCATCACCAGTTTCAGGAGGAGTTTCGGGAGTTTTTTCTACTTTTTTAGTATACCAACCTGCAATATATCTATACTCCCCATTTTTATCCTGATACCTGTACCATGTTTCTCCATCTGATCTCCTTATAATCCGCTGCACGCTAATCACATTACCCTCATTCAATACATCTACCATAGTAAATCCCACGCCAGGTCCTACCCTCACGTTTAACACATCCGCAAAGACCTCTGCATCAAAATTTGCATCCTCGCCCTGTATTGTAATATTTATATTATGTGTAAGCCATGAGGCAATGTATCCTGTAGTATTTTTATTAAAATCATACACCCTGTACCACTTTTCGCCTTTAGCATTATTTTGAGTAAAAAGAAGTTCCAACAAAGTTCCTCTATCCGCCCGATATAAAACGTTATTTTCTGTTCCCGGCCCACTTCTTATATTTACAGAAGAAACACTAACCTCTATCAAATAATATCCAGCTGCATTAGCTATCGGAACTGATGTGAAAATAATCATAATAAATAAAATGACAGATAATATCTTTTTCATCTTAATCTCCTTACCCTGCTTATCTCTCTTTTTATTCTTTTCTCCTCTTCTTTTCTCTTGTCGCCAAACAGTTTTTTAGAACGCACAAGTGCGATTTTCACCTTTATCCGATTATGCGCTGTATGAACATCAAGAGGAATAATTGTATAACCTTTCTCCTTTACTCTTGAACTCCATCTAATAATTTCATACTCGTGAAGTAAAAGTTTCCTTCGCCGCCTTTCGTCTTTTACATTGTGTGCCGAAGGATTTGTCGCTATAAACATCTTATATATAAAAAATTCGCCGTTTTTTTCCTTTATAAAACTGCCATGCAAATTCACCTTTCCAGCCCTCACAGATTTCGTCTCGTATCCTTCTAACTGGATACCGGCTTCCTTTGTGTCAATAATTTCATAATTTCTCGCAACACGTTTGTTTGTAGCAATTATTTTTTCTTCTTCCATTTATCCCTCAACTCTTTGAGCGTATTTCTCAGCTCCTCTGGCAGCATGGCATATGCCATGATTTTTCTATTTATTATAGGATGAAAGAAAGAAATTTCATAAGCATGTAAAAAATGTCGCGTAAGAGAAACATCTGTACCCATTTTCCCCCCGTATAAATAATCTCCAACAACAGGATGCTTAAGGTACGCAAAATGCACACGAATTTGATGGGTTCTTCCCGTTTCAAGGCCTACAGCAACAAGAGTATAAGGCCCTATCTCTTCAATAACCCTGTAATGAGTCACAGCACGCCTGCCAGATGGAGAAATCCCCATCTTTATTTCGTTTTTATTTCTTCGTCCGATTGGCAAATTTATTACACCTTTTCTATCCTTTAAGTTTCCTTTTAAAAGTGCTATATAGTTTCTTTCAATTTTGTGCTCTTTAAGTAATTCTGATAGTTTCAAATGCGCTTCATTTGTTTTGGCAACGACAAGAAGGCCTGATGTATCTTTATCGAGTCTATGCACAATGCCCGGCCTTATAACTCCACCTATTGCTGAAAGATCTTTTAAATGAAATAAAAGCCTGTTAACAAGTGTATTCTCTCTCTGTTTTCCCACCGGGTGCACCACAACGCCTGCCGTTTTATTCACGATTGCAAGATATTTGTCCTGATAAACAATTTCAAGCGGTTTGTCTTCTTTGGGAATGGACAGTTTGGTAGGTTCTTTCACCCGTAGCTCAATTAAATCATCTTCCGCCAGCATATGTGAAGGTTTAACTATCTGTCCGTTAACCGTTACGCAACCTTCTTTTATAAGTTTTTGCAGATAAGAACGCGTATAGTCGAGCTTTTGAGAGAGGAAAAGGTCCAGCCTTTTTCTCTCATCCGCTTTAAGAATGTGCTTTTCCATAAAAGAACAGTATATAAATCACTATCATTACAGTGCCTATGTTTACAAAAGAATCTGCTATATTAAAAACAGGCCATATTTTAAAATCTATAAAATCTGTCACATGCCCGATGAATATCCTGTCAAGCAAATTCCCTATGATTCCGCCAAAGAGAAAACCACTTCCAAGTAAAAGAAACCGGGTTGAAGTAAAAAAATCAAGAAAATACAAAATAACAATTAGAGAAATTATACCAATAACTATAATAAAAATACGACCGTTTTGTAAAATTCCAAACGCAGCACCAGTATTTTTGATATGTGAAAAATAAACAATGCGGTCAATTATTGGTACACTTGCCCCCACGGCAAGCTTTTGCCGTATTAAATATTTAGTCAGTTGATCGAAAAATGTAACAAAAAAAGCCACAGTAAGAAAAATAATATTTCTATTCATCAATCTCTACCACCTTTTCAATGTCTACTTCTCTAACTTCCACCTTTTTGATGTGGGTTGCAGCCCCTTTCAATATTGTAATATTACTCTTTCGCACATTAAAAAATTCAGCTAAAAATTCTACAAGTTTCTTATTTGCTCTCCCCTGAATAGGAAGTGCGTTAAGTTTTATCACAAGCTTCCCATCTCTTTTTCCTACTACTTTATTTTTCTTCGCATTTGTAATCACCTTTATATCCAGTATTATGTCCCTTTTCATCTTGGATAATCTTACTACAATATCGAGCAAAATCAAGCATAAGACCAAACATAACTAATTTCAGCAAAAATCAATCATCCCTTCATAGGTTGCATTTTCCAGCAAGTTTAATATAATAATATGTGGAGGAGAGATGGCCGAGTCGGCTGAAGGCACTCGCCTGCTAAGCGAGTGAAGGAGTCAAATCTTTCCGTGGGTTCGAATCCCACTCTCTCCGCCAAATAACTCCCTCCAAACATATCAATCAAACGATCAAATGGAGAAGCTATCCCCCTTGCTTCTCCGTTTCTATTTTAAAATGATCACAAAGTGCCTGGCACTTTGTGATCATTTTTAGAGAATAGGAATTTGTGTATAATAAAATATGGGCAGAGAAAAAAGAATAGAATATGAAGGTGCTATATATCACGTCATTTCAAAAACAGTAAGCAGCGAAAATGCTTTTATGGAAGAAAAAGATTACAGGCATTTTATAAAACTTACCTGTGATGCTTTTTCAAAATATCAGGCAATGCTTCTTTCATTTGCATTAATGAAAAACCACTACCACCTTCTAATAAAAACAGAAAAGGCAAATCTTTCACAGATAATGCATGAAATTAACTCAAAATATGCACACTATTTTAATTCTGCGCATATAAGAAAAGGGCATCTCTTTCAGGATAGATATAGAAGTTACTTAATTACAAACGATGAGTATTTTATAAATGCTTTTGTATACATTAATTTAAATCCATTAGAAGCACAATTGGTGGAACAGCTTGAAGACTATAAATGGTGCAGTTGTAGATATTTTGAGGATAAAGATAATGCTCCAAGATGCCTAAACTTTAAAGAAATTCATAACCTCTCAGGCATTGAAATCGCTAGGATTACTCAATTCATAATGTCGAAAGTGTCAGAATCTAAAAAGTATGGAAGAGAAATCAAAGAACACAACTCAGAAGAGAATATAAAAAAAATTAGAGAAATATCTGCAGAAATCCAAAATAAATATGGCAGTATTGTTAAAAATAGAGAGCTGAAGTACCTACTCGTATATGCACTTTGCTCTAAAAAATTTAAATTAGTAGATATATCTTTTGCATTGAAAATGTCCTATGCCACAATAAGAAGAATTAAAAACAAAGTAGAAAAAAGAATGACTTCTGACGCTATGGTCACTGAGTGGCTTAGTGAAATAGGTAAGGTAAATGCTTTTGATTACCAAAATGATCACAAAGTGCCTGGCACTTTGTGATCATTTTTA
>QMOQ01000007.1 GCA_003650285.1 Caldisericota bacterium
CAAAGTGTAGGAATCTCAATTCCTGCTTGTTTACAAGCATCCAAAATAGTTGTGCCCTGAGGCACCTGATAATCTTTTTCATTAATCTTAATGTTAACCAATTTCTTCATATTGCTCCTCCTCCCAATCCATTTTACATACATTCATCGGACATTTTTTCTCCCTTATATGAGTGAGCCACTCATCTCTAAATTTCTTTATTGATTGAACAATAATATTGGGTGCTGCTTGTCCCAAGCCACAAAAAGAAGTAAGTTGCATGTCTTTGCTAAGTTTTTCAAGTATATCTAAATCCTTCTCTGTTCCACCACCTCTACAAATTTTATCCACAATTTTATACATTAACTCTGTCCCTACCCGACAAGTTGTACATTTTCCACAACTCTCATGTTTAAAGAAATAAGCAATATTTTTTGCTATATCTACAATGCAACGTGTATCATCTAATACAACTATTGAACCAGATCCAGGCCCTGCTTCAATACGCGCAAGAGAATTAAAATCAACAGGAGTATCAATTTCATCTGGGACTATGAGACTGCCTGAAACACCACCTAACACCACAGCTTTGAGTTTTCTATTCCTTGCTACTCCTCCGGCAATGTCCATCACAATTTTAGAAAGTGGAGTACCAAAAGGAACTTCAATTACGCCTTTCCAATTAACATCTCCCATTAAACTAAAAAGTTTTGTCCCATAAGTACCGGGAACACCAATTGATTTAAACCACTCTACTCCTTTTGCGATAATTAAAGGAATGTTTGCAAGTGTTTCTACATTATTAATCACTGTAGGTTTGTTCCACAGCCCAGAGGTCGGAGGGTATGGAGGTTTTTTCCTGGGTTCACCTCTTTTCCCTTCTATAGAATCTAATAAAGCTGTTTCTTCACCACATATATATGCACCTGCACCTTTTTTAATTTCGACATCAAAAGAAAAATTTGTTCCTAAAATATTTTTCCCAAGCAGTCCATAATTTTTTGCATCATTAACAGCTTTTTCAAGTCTATCAATAGAAAGCATGTACTCTCCTCTAATATAGATATATGCTTTCCCAGATCCAACTGCATAACCAGCAATTAGCATACCTTCTAAAAGAGTATGGGGATCGCCTTCCATAATTTCTCTATCTTTAAATGTACCTGGTTCCCCTTCATCAGCATTACAAATAATATATTTTTCCGGATTCTTTGCTTTTGCAGTAAATTCCCATTTTAAGCCTGTAGGAAAACCTGCACCACCTCTGCCTTTAAGTTCTGACATTTTTATCTGATTTATAACATCTTCCGGCTTCATAGAAAGAGTCTTTTCAAAAGCCACATAACCCCCGTTGGCAATATATTCTTCAATGCTTTCAGGGTTAATCATACCTACATTTCGGAGGATTGCCCTGTACTGACTACCCTTTATATATTCTGGCCTTGTAATCCCGACTGTCACTTCCTTTTTTTCCCATCTTTTGACAAGTCTTTTTACAATTCTCCCCTTTAAAAGATGCTCCTCGACAATTTCCGGAATATCTTCTACTTTAATAGGAGCATAGACTATTCCCTCAGGATAAACAGCCATCGCAATACCTATGTCTTCAAAACCTAAACTTCCAGTGGGTATAACAGAAATTTCATCTTGTAATCCTTTTTTATCTATTTCATTAACAAGTACCTTTTTTATCTCGCTTGCTCCCTCCAAAATGCTCTTTGAATCTTCGGCAATTAATATATGTGTTCTGTATATCTTCATTTTTTGGAATCCTCCTTTATTTTTCTAAGAATTTCAGAAATATTCTCAGGAACAAGATTTCCAAAAGGTTCATCGTCAATTGTCATTGCAGGTGCAACAGAACACATCCCTAAACAACTACTTTCTTCAAGGGTAAATTCTCCATCTTTCGTTGTTTCGCCGAAATCTACATTCAGTATTTCTTTTAATTTTTCAACTATTTTTTCGGCATCTGATAAATGACACGAAAGGTTTCGACAAACACGTATAATGTGCTTGCCGCGAGGATATACAGAAAACATTGTGTAAAAAGTAGAAACACCATATACTTTTGCTTCTGATATTCCCGTTGTCTTGGCAGCTTTAATCATTTTATTCAGTGGAAGATAATTTTTCTCCTCTTCTTCTTGGATGTCATGCAAATCGTCAATGAGTGACTTTTGCTTCATGTTTCTTCCCCCCCTCTTTCAATGCACTAAACTGGCAAATCCCTGCAGGACACTTTTTATCAATAATATGAGCAAGATATTCTTCTTTGAAATACTTTATTGTCGACAAAACTGGATTTGGTGCTGTTTGGCCAAGGGCACACAGTGCAGTAAGCTTAATAAGTTTCCCCATCTTTTCTAACCTATCGATGTCTTCTTTTTGTCCTCTGCCTGAGGTAATACGCTCCAATATTTTTAACATTTGCTTTGTACCTTCTCTGCAGGGAACACATTTCCCGCATGATTCATCGACAACAAACTTTAAGAAAAATTTAGCCACATCTACCATACAGCTCGTTTCGTCCATAATAATGAGTCCGCCAGATCCCATAATCGTACCAAGAGCAGGAAGTGATTCATAATCCATCGGTGTATCGATGAATTCCATTGGAATCACACCACCTGAAGGACCACCAGTAAGCGCACCTTTAAAAGTATGCCCTTCTGGAATACCTCCTCCTATATCAAATACAATTTTGCGAAGTGAAGTTCCCATAGGAACTTCAACAAGGCCACTAATGTTAACTTTTCCAGCAAGAGCAAACACTTTTGTCCCGGGACTTTTTTCCGTACCGAACTGCTTAAAAAATTTAGCACCTTTGTCTATAATAACGGACAAATTTGCAAGTGTTTCTACATTATTTATTATAGTAGGCTTTCCAAATAAGCCACTTATCGCAGGAAATGGAGGTTTTTTTCTGGGTTCCCCTCTTTTTCCTTCTATTGAATTAATTAAAGCAGTTTCCTCGCCACACACAAATGCACCTGCCCCCATTCTCAGTTCTATATCAAAGGAAAAATTTGTACCTAAAATATTTTTACCAAGGAGCCCCGCCTGCTTTGCCTGTTTGATTGCCGTTTCAAGTCGCCTCACAGCAAGAGGATACTCTGCTCTTACATAAATATAGCCTCTATTTGCTCCTATTGCATACCCTGCAATCATCATACCTTCAATAACTGAATGGGGATCACCTTCTAAGACGGAGCGGTCCATATATGCACCAGGGTCTCCTTCGTCTGCATTACATATCATATATTTCTCTTCTGAGTCCTGATTTGCAGCAAAGCTCCATTTTAATCCTGTGGGAAACCCAGCGCCACCTCTACCTCTCAATCCGGATTCTTTTACCACATCAATAACATCCTGTGGTTTCATCTCTACAATCGCTTTAGCAAGGGCCTTATAACCGTTTCTTGCAATATACTCATTGATGTCTTCCGGGTTGATTAAGCCACAATTTCTTAAAACAATTTTCGTTTGTTTTGCAAAAAACGGAATATCTTTAAGTCCAGGAAATTCTTCTTTTCCTTCTTTTTTCCACATAAGCCGTTTTATAGGTCTGCCTTTTAAAAAATGCTCTTCAACAATTTCTTTTGCGTCTTTGGCCTCTACATTTGTATACATAATTCCTTCCGGGTACACTACTAGCAAAGGACCTAATTGGCAAGCTCCCATGCAACCAGTTTCCACAACACAGACTTCCTCTTCGATGTTATGTTTTTTTAGCTCATTTTTAAGAGCTTCTTCAAAGCCATTTCCCCCAGCTGCAAGACATTGGGCCCCAGCACAAATTAAAGCATGAATACGATATATTTTCATCCGCTTACTCCTTAGCAATAACCCATTCGCTTACAATTTGGCCATTAATGACATGTTGTGCTACGATTTCCCTTGCCACTTCCGGCGTAACCTTACCATAGAAAACTGTTTTTTTATCTCTCTCAACAGCAACAACAGGTTCTTCTCTATCTAAACCAAGCGAGCCTCTCTCTACAATCTGGGCATCATGATACTCTCTTTTCTCCAATTCACTAATGATTGCCATAAGAGTATCCCTCGCCCCAGCAGCAATACCAACTGTTCCCATGCTCACCATAATCTTTACTTTTGTCTCTCCGCTTCTCACTTTTAAAGATTCCCTGGCATGCTCTCTAAGTTTCCTTAATTCCTCAATTGATTTAATTTTTTCCATTCTCTTTACCTCCGTATAAAGTTTTAATATTTTCTCTCACATAATCTCCAAGCCACTTAAGTATTGTAACATCTCTCAATGCTGCTGTATCTCCCACAATTTCTCTAATTTCTTTAGTACTAAGCTTAAAAATTTTCCCATTAACCTTGTGTACATATAAAAAATTAATCTCCGGATTTGTTGCAATAATAGTAAGAATTGTCGAAGCAAGATCTCCCATAGGAGGCCTATCTATGTGGGAGTGTTTAAATTTAACAACAACAATTGTTCCTTTTTCTTTTTCACTCTGAATCTCAATGCCGCCACCACAATTTTCTGCCTCTTCTCGTAGCAAAGGCAAACCTAGGCCTACTTTTTTGTTTGTACTCGTTGTAGTAAATGGATCGAAAATAATCCTTACAAACTCGTCATCCATTCCTTTTCCATCATCTTTTACCGTAATAACAAGAAAATCCTTAACATTATCTTCCTCGATCTCAAGATTAATATTTTTAGCTCCACTTTTAATTGAATTTTCAACAATATCTAAAATGTTAAGGGAAAGCTCTTTCACTGATATCTTTTTATTGCCTCAATCGCTTTTTCCGGGGTAAGTCTCCCGTAAATATCATCGCCATCAATACACATAACAGGGGCCATACCACAGGCACCAAGACATCTTACAATTCGAAGAGAGAATTTGCCATCGCTTGTCTTTCCTCCCATTTTGATCCCCAGGTACTTTTCAATGGCTTTAATGACTTCTTCGCCATTTTTAACATAACAAGCTGTACCCATACAAGTCATAATAATATGGTCAGCATCTTTCTGAGTTTTAAAAAAATTATAGAACGTAACAACACCATAAACTTTAGAAAGAGAAACATTTAATCTCTCTGCGATATATTCCAGGACATTTTGAGACAAATAGCCAATTCTTTCTTGAGTTCCATGCAGGACTTGAATAAGAGAAGAAGGTTTTGAACCCCACTTTCTGATTTCCATTTCTACCTGAGGATACCTAGTCTTTTCCATATTCCCTCCTATGTTATAGTGATTAACTTCACGATATTTTAACATTTAAAAAATTATAGTCAAGTGTTTGTATAAACCAAATGCATTTAAACTGCGAATAATATTTAGAAGTTTTATATACATACCAGAATTTATTCAAATAGAGAGAACCCCTATAATTTGCGGAACCGTGTATACTGGAAGTTTTAAATAAAAATAACTTAAACCAGTTTATGGATTGCAATAAAAAAATTATAAAGCACCATCAGAAATATGTTTCTCAAAAGATTTGACACAGATAAAAAATTTGTTAAAATAGTAGTGGTAAAAAAGAGGTTCTGATAACAAACAAGTCCACAGACACACTTTAAAATCAGAACAATTTAAAATACAATAAAAATTTTATGGAGGCAAAATGAAAAAGGAAATCCCAACCAAATTGAGAAAATCAGAGTACACTTTCTCGGCAAAATGGCTTGAAGGAATGCTTCAGGCACCGGATGGCGCCCCACCAATGAAACCAATGTATTCTGAAATCACAAGCAGGGACGGCAACAAACATGACGTTTTAATCCGTTCAATCAAAGAAGAAGAGATTGACCCGATGCTTAATTTTTTAAGGCTCACACTTGATGCAGAATATGACTATTATGATATTGTTGGAGCAAGAGTTTATGCAGAATTACTTGCAATAAAGAGAAAAAGAATGAAAGATGAATATTTCTTCCTTGGACTGGAAAATGGACATTTAGTTGGAATTGCCAACGGAAGACTTATGAGTGAAGACATAAATATTAGCCTTCATACAATGGCCTTTGAAAGAAAAGTTGGTGCCGGTGGAATCCTATTCTATTCAAAAGCATGGTATGCATTTGAAGTTTGCAATCAACAAGAGTTCTGGGCGACATTTGAAAGCTATAATGGATGGGTTTTAGCTGGACTTCGTATGGCACTTCCATCATACCCATGGCCTGATAACCAACATGAACTTGGAGGAGCAAAAATTTTCTACCTTACAAAAAAACTTTGGGAAGAAGAAATAAAAGACAATTATCTTGGACAAATTGCACACGGCTCCTTCAAAGAAGCCTCGCAAGAATTAATTGAAAAAAATAAAAAACTAATTCTTGCAGAAAAATTAGAAATTTAGCTACTTTAACAAAATAGGCCCCGTCCTCGGGGCCTTTACTCTTTATCAGCTTTCTATAATTTCGTTAAATAAATCAATTAAATCAGATTTAAACCCGCCTAAAAACAGAGTTTAAAAACTATATTTATTTGCCTTTTCGAAATATTTATTTTAACTTTTTCAGGATAGCTTTTTATCATCATTTCAACGAATTCTATCTCTTCTTTTTGCATAAAAGCTGACGGCAAAGCAACATTCAATTAAAACTTCTGCTTTAAATTTGTTTCTATTTCAGTTTCTCATCAGTCTTTCAATTAATAAAAAAGGGGAGGCACCAGCCTCCCCTTTTAACTCTTGGTTCACTAACTATTTTTTCATTATCATTAAGAAATCATCTACTTCTTTTTTTTCATCAGCAATTGCCATGGCAATCTTTTCTGCAGTTATTGGCATTGCCTTTACTCTAACACCAACTGCATCTTCAACCGCATTTGCAATGATAGGTGCTGCCGGAATCATTGTGTGTTCAGCAATACCTCGTGCACCAAATGGTCCATCTGGCTGAGGTACCTCAACAATTATCGGTACAACTTCATCAGGAATATCTAAAAACGTAGGGATTTTATAATCCGTAAAATTTGGATTGAGTATTTTACCATTTTCATCAAATCTCATATCCTCACACAATACAGTTGCTAATCCTTGCAAAAGACCTCCAATGATTTGATGCTCAACATTCCGTGGATTGATTGCTTTTCCGGCATCAACTGCCTCAACAGCCTTAAGAATCCTTATTTTGCCAGTTTGTTTATCTACTTCAATTTTTACTGCTCCAGCACCAACGGTATAATGAACATTTGGATGACCGCCCTGGCTTGTCTCAGGGTCTTGTTTTGCAGATGTGAACTCTGGCATAAATGAGCCACTTCCAACTATTGCTCCGCCTCTATACGTTCCGTCTTTAGTCTGAATCCCGTTTATTACGAAGTCCTTAAGCGGCAATTCAAAACTAGAATGCAATTTGCATTTAACCTTTTCATCTTCAAGATAAAGAGAATCTTTATCATAATGATATGCTGCATGTACAACCTCAAATATCTTATCCCTCATTTCAAGTGCCGCTCTCTTAACTGCATTACCGCTAGCCCATGTTACATGGGACGCAACAGTTTGCCAGTGGTAAGGATTTCTATCCGTATCCGGAAGTTCAACTCTTATCTTTTCAATTGGAACAGTAAGAATCTCTGTAGCAACTTGAGCCATAACTGTAAGATATCCTTGTCCTAATTCCATGCCGGAAACAAGAATATTCAAACTTCCGTCTTCATTGAATTTTATAAAAGCAGAAGTTGTAACGTTTGGTGGCATTGCAGGTGCTTTCCAGAAAATAGATAGACCTTTTCCAATTGCTTTGTTAGGATCCTTTGATTCTTCTTTTTCACCCCAGTTAATCTCATCAGCAACTTTATCAATTGCTTCAAGAAGTCCATTGGGATTCATTGGTGCACCATAAGCAACAGTATCTCCCTCCTTTATGCCATTTTTTCTTCTAAACTCTACTTGATCTATACCTATAGCATTTGCAATTCTTGTCATATGCGACTCAACCGAAAATGACATTTCAGAATATCCAAAACCTCTGTAAGGACCTGCTGCAGGAAGATTCGTATAAATACAGTATGAATCAATTGTCACATTCTGTATTCTATAAGGACCTGTTGCTGACAAACCTGATGCATTCACAACATTTGCCCCGTACTCAGCATACGGACCAGCATCCCAGTAATTCGCCATTTCAAATGCAGTTATTATTCCATCCTTCTTCACTCCGACTTTTATCTTTGTAACAACCTGTTGCCTCATATACGTATTATAAAACTCCTGGTCCCTTCTCCACATAACCTTAACAGGGTGTCCTTTTACGGTCGTTGCCAGAGCAGCAGCGATAATCTCCATTGTTACCCCAGCTTTTCCACCAAAACCACCACCAACATACGGAGCTATTACTCTAATATCCTTGTGTGAAAAACCAAGAGGGGCAAGTGCATCAGCAAAAAGGTTTCTCTGTGTATAGGGAGATTGAGTACTTGCCCAAATAGTTAATCTCCCTGAATAATCAAGCAGCCCAACTGCTATATGGGTCTCCAGACAACAATGAGCATACCTTGGAACTCTGTAAGTATCTTCAAGAATAAAATCTGCATCTTTAAATCCTTTCTCGGTATTTCCTTTCCTAAGTTTTAAACGATGAGTAATATTTGTGCCACCTTTTGGAAAAAACCACGGTACATGAGGGTAATTTCCAAGGTCTGGGTGAATGATAACAGCATCTTCCTTCAGTGCTTCAATCGGATCAAAAACTGGTTGAAGAAGTTCGTATTCAACCTTAACTAATTTTGCAGCTTTTTGTGCAGTCCTTGGATCTCTTGCAATAACTGCTGCAACCTGCTCTCCAATAAATCTCACCTTATCCTGAGCAAATATATACCTATCCTTCATATATAGGCCAAACTTATAAGGAAAGTCTTTTCCTGTAACAACTTTCACAACACCTTCTATTTTTTCTGCTTCACTTGTATCAATACTCTTTATTAGTGCATGCGGATGAGGGCTTTCAATTATTTCAGCATAAAGAAGATTTGGTCCAAACTCAATATCATCAACATATTTTGCAGCCCCAGTTACTTTTTCCTTTTCATCTAATCTTTTTACTGATTTCCCAATAAATTTAAATTCTTCCATTTCTCCTCTCCTTTTATTTTTTATCAACATCTCTTTTTTTTGCATCAAGTACCGCATCGATTATAGGAGTGTAGCCAGTACATCTACATAGATTCCCTGATAGCCCTTCTTTTACTTCTTCTTCTGTTGGGTTTGGATTTTTATCCAAAAGCTCTGTCGCCGACATTATCATTCCCGAAGCACAGAATCCACATTGAAATGAACCATGGTCAATAAAAGACTCTTGAAGAGAGGTAAGTTTGTCCTTTGATAATCCTTCAACTGTTAAAATTTCTTGACCATCAGCCTCAATTGCAAGTATTATACAAGACCTAACGCCTTTACCATTTAATAGAATTGTACAGGCACCACAATCTCCTCTTCCACATGCATATTTTATGCTATGCATTCCAAGTTTTTCCCTTAAGACATCAACAAGTAAATCATTT
Organism: Caldisericota bacterium; assembly: GCA_003650285.1. GTDB lineage: Bacteria > Caldisericota > Caldisericia > Caldisericales > Caldisericaceae > UBA646. Next base: position 9,473 of record QMOQ01000007.1, read on the forward strand.
GGTTCTACATAAGCATTTCTTTTCTCACCATTTAAAATAAACGAAATTTTTTTCATCTCTTCCTCCTAAATTAATCTCTCTCCATAAGCAGGACCGTTACCATCAATCCTTTCAACTGCGGCCCTAATTCCTCTTTCAAGCATAATTTTTGCCACATGCACTCTATACTCCTTTGTAGCTCGTACATCTGTAATTGGGGAAATTTCTTCAGATACTAAACGTTTAGCCGTTTCAAGTAAGGAATCCGTTAGTGGTTTCCCATTTAAAAGTGCTTCTATTTTCTTTGCTCTACTTGGTACCGGTCCAACCGCACAGAATGCTAAACGATATTCGTTCCCTTCTAATGCAAGTATGCCTAAACCAACCTGAGCAAGGTCTTCTCCTTTGTATCTACCAAGTTTTATATAGCTTCCTCCATGATTTTTGGCAGGAAGAGAAAAAACAATTTCACGGACAAATTCTTCCTCTTTGAGAGCAGTTCTTCTTGGACCAAGAAACCAGTTGAGTGCCGGGATAACTCTTTCTCCCTCTGCGCCTCGCACAATAATATCTGCTTCATATACAAGAAGAGCAGGGCCACTATCAAGTGATGGCACTCCTGAACAAATATTCCCTGCTAAAGTTGCCCTGTTGCGTATTCCAGGAGAAGCAATTGTCTTTGAGGATTCCCAGAACAAAGGAAATTGCTTCTTTACAATATCTGAATCAATCAGGTCAGTAAATGTCACAAGTGCTCCAATATGGAGTTTGCCTTCTCTAAATTCAAGTTTTTTTAATTCTTCAATGCCCTTAATGTCAATAACTGCTGCAGGAGATTCAAGTTCATCCTTAATTCTAACAACCAGATCCGTGCCACCTGCAAGAAGACGAGCCTTGCCTTTGTATTCACTGAGAAGTTTAATAACGTCTTCAATTCTTTCTGGTTTAAAATACTCAAATTCATGTACTATTGCCATAGTTTCCTCCTCTAAAATAAAAAGGAAAGAGTGAAAATTTTCACTCTTTCCTTCGAAATTAAAATTATTTTGCCTTCCAGGCTACAAATCTACCCCACATTGACTCTGCTTCCATGACTCTTGCAAGGAAACATCCGATGTAGTATCTTCCACTTGGAAGATTTGCAATATCGCCCGCAAGATTTTCTGCATGCACAATATGTTTCGGAAAGAGTTTGATATGCATAACCTGATAAAAGTCCTCAATTGGGTACATCTCATCCCAGTCTTTGCCAAACTGCTCTGTAAGCTTTCTATTTGCTTCTTGGAATGTTTTCGGGTGCCATATTCTCATGATTGTGTTCATCGGGTGATCTGCACTAACAGCATCAACTCCTATCCACTTTATCTTCATATCAATGGCCCACTGTGCAAAATCAGGTGAAGGACCCGGATGCCTTACCATATACCTAAATTCATTAGAATCCGGGCTATTCCAACCATATTTGTTCCAGCCGGTTTTTATAATAAGAATATCTCCTTCGTGAATATCTACAACTTTTTTAATCATTTCCGGGGTATAAACACTGACATCGCTTACCATATCCGAAATATCGGCTACAACACCAGGACCAATCCATTTTTCAAGTGGAACCTGCCCAATTGTTTTACCTGCAGGGTAAAAGTGTTTCTCTCCATCCATATGTGTACCAAGATGGATACTTGCATTACATATGGAAGCATTTCTACCAAGGCCAAACTGCTGTTGTCCAACTCTTTTAAAGAATTTCACAGTGAGCGGTTCATAATTTAACCACTGTGGTGTTCTTACGCTAAATGGTACCGTAAGATCATATTGATCCATTGATTCCATAATTTGAATAAACTCTTCATTATTCATGCCGTCTGGTGCTTCATATGCAGCCAATCTTGTCCATGCTGCTTCCGTTTCCATAAACGGTATAACTCCATTAAAGAACCATAATCTCTTATTTAGAACTTTTTCTATATCTCCTCCAACGCTTTCTACAAAAACTAAATGAGATTTTGGAACTTTTATGTGCATTAATTCATAGTATTCTTCAGGAGGGAACATTTCATCCCATTCTTTTCCATAATTCTCTCTCATTTTTTCTTTTGCCTTTGTAAAATCTCTTTCATGCCAGTATCTTATTGGAGTATTCATTGGATGTTCAATACAACCAGCATCTGTTCCAACCCATTTTAGTTTCATCTTCATTGCCCATTCAAAGAACTCCATATTTGCCCCGGGATGACGCACCAAAAAATCAAATTCGCTTGCATCGGGTTTATCCCAGGAGTACTTATTGTAACCAGTATAAATAATAAGAATATCTCCTTCTTTTACGTTTGCTCTTTCAGTAATCATTTCCGGGGTAATGATGCCATAATCACTTACCGCATCCGAAATATCAACAACAACCCCTTGTCCTGAAAGTTCTTTAAGTGGAATGTCACTAATTGCTCTTCCACCAGAATGGTACGCTGTTTCGCCAACAAGATGGGTTCCAACAGAGTTACTCCAATTTAAGATCTGGCCATTTGCTCCCTGTCCACCACCATAAGCTCCCGTAACCCTTTTAAAGAAATGTACCTCAAAAGATTTATCATGAGGCCAGGGTGGTGTAAAGATACTAACAGGATGTGACAAATCATAAACCTTGGCATTTTTCATTAATTCAAGAAACTTTTCACTTTCCATGCTTACCTCCCTTTAATTTTTATTATTAAGATTAAGATGCATATTTCTTCGCAAATGCAACGACAGCATCCTTAAATACTTTCATTGGGGCATCAACAAGTCCTGCACCAACCTGCCCAACTCCGGCATCTTTGTGAGCAACACCAGTATCAAGGAACGGAACAATATTTTTCTCAACAACTTTTCTGATGTCTATCCCTGTTGGAGTCCCTCTGCCATCAAAATTAGGAATTTTATAAATATTGTTTTCACCAATTGTAATTTCATACATTGAAAGGTTTTTAGAAGTTCCAAGCGCAACATTTCCTCCTACAAATTGAATTATTGCCGGTGCTGCAGCAATTGCAAAACCACCAAGACCTGCAGTTTCCATTATTGAGCTATCACCAATATCTCTTCCAACATCTTCTTTTTTAAATCCAGGAAAAAGAAGAACATCCGGAACAGGGGCTTCTGTAACGAACCATTCATCACCAAGTCCAGAAACTTGAATGCCCCAGTCAGTTCCATTTCTTGACATAGCAGTTACCATAGTGCTTCCCTCAATATTTCTTGCAGGGTCAAGAGAGGCCTTGCAACTTGCCATAATAAATGGAAGGAAAGTATGAATGTTTGCCTGCATAAAGTTAATCACATCATTTGTGTTTTTTGTATCTTCCATAGTTTCTAGAAGATAAGGCGTTATTTTTGCAAATAATAGGTACGATGCAGCTCTACTTCTATTGTGAAGCTCGTCTCCCATTGTAAGAGCTTCTGCTATTATGGGTTTAAGCTCCATTTTCTCTGCCTTTTTTATAGCCTTACTTAAAACCGGAAGCATAACATTTTCCATCCACTTCAACCTTTCAATGACATCCGGGGAATATGCACCCATCCTCAGAACCTTTCCAATTCCTTCATTAAGGGTGTTAAAAGCAACATTACCAAACGTTTCGTTTTTAACAACAACAACAGGCATTGATGCAGAAACAATTCCAGCCATTGGCCCTACAGTGCTATGATGGTGACAGGGTTCGAACTCAATTTCACCAGATGCAGCAAGTACTGCTGCCTCTTCTGGAGTTTTAGCAAGCCCTTCATACACCAAAACACCCATAACTGCCCCTTTTTGAGGGCCACTCATCCTGTCCCAGGTCACAGGTGGACCTGCATGAAGAATAAGATTTTTCTTCATTCCAGGGATTACATCAATTGCTTTCTCAACACCAATCCAAACCGGTCTTGCATCAAGAAGTCTTTTAAAAGCTTCTTGGTTGGCTTTTTCAATGTCAACCATTATATTGCCTCCTTATAAAAGTTTTTTATTGTACTACAAATTGTTCTGGCTTTAAGAGATATTAGAGAATTTGTCTACCACCAAAACATCCTTCTTGCTATTTTTAAATTTTAACAAATTTTTTTGGTAAAGTCAAGTTCCTTAAATATAAACTACCCTATAAATTCTTCTCCAACTGGGAATTTCTTATTTTCAGTTTCAAAATAATACTTTATCGCATCTACCCATTGCTTTGGACGCGGAAGCTCAAAAGCTGCCCTATCAGGTTTACCGTCCTTATTAATAAAATGAAATGCAAGGCATTTCATTATCGTAGGCTCATTTTTATGAAAATCTGTAACAGCAATTGACAATAAATTTTCTTTTGGAATAAAAAGCTCTCTATTGTCAAACCTTCCCTTATAATACAATCCATTTTTAAGGAGAATCATTTGTCCGCCTGAATCAATAATCCCGCCAGGTTCTGATTCTAATCCATAGAAATGTACCCCATAGCTTGAAATAACAATGTCTTCCTCCTTAAACATCCCCCTAACTTTTTTCCTATCTCTTTGAATAAACCATCTAAAGAAAACGATGCCAAAAATGAATACCCCTATTAAAATATTATATACTACAGACGATTTCATTTGGTTTATTTAACTTTCTCTAAAATTAATACTAATCTTTTCACTGCATAATGATAACGATATCCTCTTCTAATATTCATCGCCTTTAAGATTGATTGGGCAATCTCTTCATTTGTCTTTCCCTTTCTTCTCAACTTCTGAATTTTTTTTAAATTCGCTTGAACAATTTTTTCGTACCCACCTGTTTCATTCGTATGAGCATAATAAAAACTCATAACGGACAAAAGTACAGCAAATGCAACAAGTATTATAATGTCATAAGAAGGGTCTTCGATAATATATCTTAATAAAGAATTCGGGTTTCCTACATTGAATATTAAGTAGGCTATAAATACTGAAAGTAACGCAAAAACAATAAAAAAAACTTTTTTACTCTGCTCGCTCACCGTACTCTCCTCCAAGAAGCCAAGGGCACGCAAAGCCCTTGGCTCTAATTTAAAAACTACCTAAAAATTACTTCTGGGATGCCTCAAAACCTGCTAATTTCCTTTCTTCTCCTTCTTTCATCTGTGTCCATTCTGCCTCAGCTTTTGCCCAGGATTCTTCAGTTGCTTCCTTTTCCCAGTAGGTTAATCCACGCTCTTTCCTTGTTGCGCCAGGGAGTGAATTATCAAGGATTATTGCAACAAGTGCTGAAACAGCCATTGCCGTAGTAAGAATTGTCTGAAGGATCATTCCCAATGTACCTCCAACAGTTCCAATAGCCCCCCAGCTTATTGGGTTACTCTGGAATGCAAAACGTACTGACAAGCCGCTGAATAATGATATACCGAGAACAAATAGATTTCTTGAATTGTTAAGATTCACATATTGAAGGTTTGAAAGCCCAACCGCTGCAATCAAACCAAAGAGACCAACATACATTGCTCCAACAACCGGGCCAGGAAGTGAGGCAAATAGCGCACCTATTTTCCCAAGAATCGGGATAACAAGCATAATAATTGCACCACATCTTATAACCCTTCTTGAAGCAACTCTTGTGATACCCATAGCCCCGATGTTCTCTGAATACGAGGTCGTTCCACTTCCGGACTGAAGTATTCCGGCAACAAGACAACCTAAACCTTCAGAACCAATACCTTTTGAAATCATCCGCTCTGTTGGTGGCGGAGCCTCAGATATCTTTGCGCATGAATGGTAATCTCCGATGGATTCTACCATTGAAGCAAGATAAGCAGCAAGCATACCAAAACTACCTGCTATCAACAGGGAAGTGTTAGTTGGGAATCCCCATTTAAACGGAATAAGAGGCCGGATAGTAAACCAAGGAGCTGCTGCAATGTTATGGAAAGCACTAGTTAAATTTGCAGGATTCCCAGCAGGAATCCAGCCAGCCTGAGTTCCAATAACTGCACAAATCCAACCTACAGCTATTGCTGAAATAACGGGGAAAAGCAAGAAAAATCTTGATTTTCTTGAAAAAACTTGAGAAAAAACAATTAATGCAACCAATGTGATTATAGAAATTGTCCAGTTTCCCGCCATAAATGGTGCACCACTTTCAAAGAGAGATAATCCAATCATAGTAATTGTAGGACCAATTACAAGAGGCCCAATAAATTTCTTTATTTTGCCTACTGCGCCAGAATAACCAAGAATAATTTCAAAAATCGATGCAAACATAATTGCTGCCGCAACATTTTGAATGCACATCTGCCAGTTTCCGCCCTGAGCCTGCACCATTGCTATAATAGCAAAGGTAGGTCCAAGGAAAGAAAAACTTCCTCCCTGCACAATAGGGAGTTTGTTACCCAAAAATTGCTGGAATAAAGTTGCTATTCCACTCGCAAAGAAAACAGTTCCGATAAGGATAGCGAGTTGATCTGGGGGGAATCCCATCGCACCTCCCACGATAAGGGGGATACTAACAGTGGCCCCAAACATCGTAAGATAGTGCTGGAAACCAAGTAAAAATGATAAACCCCAGCGCGGTTTGCTTCCTATGGGATAGAGCACCCACCCGGAAGATTCAATTTGTTCGTTTGCCATTTAAAACCTCCTTTAATTTTTAATCTTTCAAAACCTTTTCGAGTTTTTTTCTTTTTGCACCCCCTAACTCCTTTTTAGGCAAAATTTAACTAAGAATATGTCTCATATGCTACTTAACTTAATATACAAAAGACATCAATATAACCCCATTTTATATCAATATAACCTCATTTTTTTTTAAGTCAAGTTCCTATATAAGTTATGTATATTTATATAATAAATACTATTTCAAAAAAGCTATAAAGGACAAACATTAAAAACTCCTATAATTTCTCTAATAATGCATGAAACAGGATAATCTACAAATCTCGAGTTGAGCTCTCAATATCTTCAAATAATAAATTAAGCTGGTTATTCGAAAATTTTTCCTTCATTTTGACACATCAAACGATTCTACAGTAAGTGCCATATTTATTGGATAATGCAATAGTTTTCGAATTGAAGAATTACTTTTATTTATGAAAATATTGAAATATCTACCCAATTATTCATAGTTTTAAAGTATTTACTAATGATTTTATGATCAAGAAAAATAAAGTTAGTTCACGTAAAAAATAAAATTTTATTACCACTTATTAACTATCTTGACTATTTTATTAATATAAGATAGTATTCTAATATAGAATCAAAGAGGATAAAATAAAAATGAAAATAAAAACAATAATAGATGTAACAAAAGCAGAAATTCTCCAGAAAAACGGTATCACAGACATCGATATCAAATATGCATTTGCTGCAGATTTGATGAGTGATACACTCTTTATCATAAGCAGAGAAGAAGAACCAGTACTGCTTATTTCAGGAATTACAGACCAATCTGTTGTAAGAACAGCTATAATACTTGACATTCCTGTTGTGCTCATCGTAAGAGGTAAAACAGTTCCTCAAAAAACAATCGAGCTTGCAAAGAAAAACAATATTATAATGCTTAAAACCCATTATATAATGTTTGTAACTTGTGGACTTCTCTATAAAGAAGGATTAAAAGGGGCTCCATGGCAAAAAAGATAAAAATATTCCAATTTCCCATAAGAGGTGCAGATTTTGAACATATTGGTAATGTAACAATTGAAACAAGAAAATTAATCAAAATTTCTTTCACAGAAGAAGAGTGTTTCAAAAATGAATCATTTGTTGGCAGTAGAGATTTTTTAAGGAGATTTGGTATATGTGCATACGAAGCAGAAGCAAATGTAATTATCCATGCATATTACGGATTATTTAAAACGATTCTCTGTTGTAAAAGAATCAAGGGAGAGGTAATAGATAGAGGGCCGGGAATTCCGTCCATTTTAAATGCGCTTACACCTGGATTTTCAACTGCATCTGAAACTGCAAAATCCTTGGGATTCGGCGCAGGCGTAGGTCTAAATAATATTCAAAAGATAGCCGATTTTACCATGCTACATTCAGAAAAAGGAAAGGGCACATCACTTCAATTTGAAGTATGGAAAGCAAAAGATAACGAAATAAGGAGAACTGCAATGAAAATAAAACAAATTATTAAGGCTTTAAAACTCGAATTGGTTACAAAAAATGTAGACATGGAAAAAGAAGTAAAATCTGCATATTCATGTGACCTATTAAGTAATGTGCTTGCAAAAGCAGAAGATGAGTCCGCATGGCTCACTGTACAAACAAACATGAATATAATAGGCGTTGCAACAATTAAAAAAATACCAATTATTATAATTTCTGAGAACAGCACAATACCAAAGCAAGCTATCGCAAAAGCAGAAGAAAATGGAATTATCATAGCAAAAGGAAATGAAGATACTTTTACAATTTCAGGCAAACTGTACGAGCTTTTCCAAAAAGAGTAACTTATCATAACATATACGATTTAACAAATTATTCCTGAAATTAGGTATAATATTTGTAGTGCAAAGTGGGATGTTCCTCAGAGGATAAAATCTCCAACTAAAAAATAGAGTGAACTAATCTTTTTAAAAACTAAAATACACAGCAAAAAACCCTTTTAAAGAAAAACTTACTATATGTTCTACTTATTCAAGCAAATCTTTCAAACTATGAATTTTTATCCCCTGATACGATGTAATCTTGGGAGAATCCGATACCACAACATCCTTTGCTTTTATTTTTTTAGCAATAAGCACAGCTTCTGCTGTACTTATTTTAGAAGCAATTCTATGTGCAAGATCTTCTACAAAATTTATTTCTATAGAAGTTAGAGTAATAACCCCTATTCTATATTTTATTTTAATGTCTTCCTCTAGGTGCGATTGAGCAGATACTGAAACAAATGCCTGGTTCAGATACTCAGTTTTTTTCAATTTTAGCAACTCTAATAATGAATCAGCATCCATCACAACACCGCTTTTAAAAACTTGAGAGGGGAGAGGATGAACTTTTTCTTGTTGAGGTTCTTTGGCAGCTTTTTCCTCTTCTTTGCCAATCTTTTCAGGAGCTATAGGCCCTTTTGCTTGCTCTTCCTCAGTTTTCCGTGACTCCTGCTCCAAGGATTCACGCTTCACCTTCTCAAGCAAAAGATCAAGAGAGCTTTTTGTTTCTTCTGAAACCTCTTCCTCTCTTTCTTCAGTTGGAATGGCCTTCTCTTTAGGAACAGAAGGCTCTTTTGCTTCTCCTTTCAGTCTTGTCTCTGTATCGCGTTTTTCGGGTTTCTCTTTTTCCTCCGTTTCTAATTTTTCTTTAATCTCATTTACTGGCTCTTTCGGCAATTCAGTTTCTTTTTTCAGTTCTAAGGGTTTTACATTCAATTCTTTTGCTTCCATACCTTTTTCTTTATCTGATGGAGAGATTGCCTCTTTTGTTTTATCAATCTTCCCGGGAACTTGCTCAACAACTATTTTTTCAACATTTTTCTTTTCCTCTAATGGGTTTTTTACTTCTTCTTTTGAAACAGAAGGAATAGATTCTTTTATTTCCGAGGGCTCGACTTGTTTTTGCACTTTGCTTTTGGAATCAATTTTCTCAACTCTCTTTTGCCCATAAGGAACTCCTCCTCCATAAGGCATTTTACTCTTCCCTGGCTTTGCAACAACTTCTTCTTTCCCGATTTTCTCAGGAACGGGAATTGTCATTGACTTTTCATCAACTTCATAATCAATTTTAACTGTTTCTTTTTCTTCCAATACTTTCACATTAAAAGAAGGTATTTTTCTGTGTGATTCTTCCAGTTTAATAGCAGGAAGTGACTTTTTCCGTTTTCTCTTTGGAATAAACAAAAGAATGATCAAGGCCAAAAGAATATAAAAAAGAATCATAGCAAGTGTGTCTGTGCCAACATCAGGTAAATAAGTATGTATATAAGGATATATTAATTCAGCTGCAGGAAGAAAAAATTCAACAATTTTTTCCGAAAGATTTTTAAAAAACGGAATCATACTTTTATAAAACTCCTGTATTGCATTTGAAATATCTTCTAAAAATTCAGAATTAATAGCAGAAGAAAGAACAATAGTATTTGCTGAAGAGTCCACTGCTTTATTCGAAAAACTGCTAAGAACATCCATGTCTTTAAACAATACGGAACTGTCCAGGTGTACATTGCTGGATATTAAACTAAACATAACTATTATAGCTATCACACTGTACATAAATTTCCGCATTTCTTTTCTCCCTTTTTACATTATATCGATTAAAAAAATGATTTCAATTTAATTTTTACTGGCTTTATTTTTAAATTCTTCTACAACCTTTTTAATTTTTTCTGTAGTTGCTGCACCCCCTACAACGCAAACATCTACAGAAGCTTGTGCTTCGGCTATTGCCTCTGCACAAGAATGACACCCAGGAAAACCACAAGCCCCACATTCTCCGTGGGGTAAAACCTCATAAATTGCTTTAACTAACGGATTTTCTTCTACTTTATATTTCTCTGCAAAATAGCCAAGTAAGGCACCAAAAAAAGCACCAAAGCCGCCAACCGTCGCTACAGAAATAATAAAAGTTTTCATCTCATGCCCCTCATTTTATCATCCCCTGAAATCCCATAAACGCAAGAGCAACAATCCCTGATACCATGTATGCAATAGCCTTACCTTTGAAAAAATCAGGAAGTTCTGAGTTGCGTAAACGCTCTCTTATGCCAGCAAGAATCAACATAGCCATAAAATAGCCAATTGCTGCACCAACTGCCTCAACAATGGACTCCACAAAATCAAAACCTTGAAGAGAATTAATAAAGGTAACTCCCAATATAAGGCAATTAGTTGCAATAAGTGGAAGATATATGCCCATTGCTTTATATAAATGAGGGGACATTTTTCTAATATAAATCTCCACAAGCCCAACTAACGATCCGATTACAAGTATAAACGACACAATCTGGAGGAATGGCTGAAGATGAAATGGAATCAGTATCCAACGATCGATAATCCATGTCACAGCAGCAGCAAGTACTGTCACAAATGTCACTGCATACCCCATACCAATAGAAGCATGCATATTATCCGTAAGACCTATATACGAACATAAACCAAGAAATTGCAACAACACAATATTATTTACAAAAGCTGAAGCAACAAAAATTTTGCCGAGGTTTGCAAGATAACTCATTTTTTAACCTTCCTTTTCTTTAAAGTAAACTCAAGCCACCCTACAAGTACACCTAAAATAAGAAATCCAGCAGGTGGAAGAATCATAACAAGCGCAGGGCTATATGATGCAGGAAATACTCTAAAACCCGCTATGGTGCCATTACCAAACACTTCCCTAACAGCAGCTATTGCAATAATCACCCAACTATAACCAATACTCATTCCAATGCCGTCAAAAATAGAATCTACAATAGAATTTTGATAAGAAAATGCCTCTGCTCTTCCAATGATAATACAATTTACAACAACAAGAAAAATATAGAGTTTGATTGCTTCATAAATTGAATTAAAATATGCTCTGGAGAGAAGTGTGGCAATTGTTGTAAAAGTGGCAATAACCACAACAAATATAGGCACTCTGATGTCTCCAGGAATAATTTTTCTTAGTAAAGAAATGATGACTTCTGAAAATATTAGAACAAAACTAAAAACAAATGTCATTAGTAAAGCATTTTGCACAGAATTGGTTACAGCAACAACGGAACAAAGTCCAATAGCAAGAATAAGTATCGGATTCGATGGAGTAATTCCGTTCCAAACAATTTTCCAGTATTTTTTCATCCCGACCCTTCCTTTTCTTTGAAATAATTATGTGCAACTCTCCCAGCTACTTTTACTCCCCTTGCAACAGCAGTAGAAGTAATTGTAGCTCCTGTAATCGCAATGACGTCTTCTTTGGGCACAAAATTATCAGAAAATTTTTTCCCCTTAAATTGACCAAGGAATGTTATCTTATTTTCTTTCTCCACATAATAATCAGAGTTAGAAGCATTTGCACCAAGCCCTGGAGTTTCAAGGCTTTCCAAGATTTTAACTCCACTTACAGTTCCGTCTTTTTTTGTTCCAACAAGCAGTTTAATCGGAGCCTGACTACCGGGAGATGTAACTTGTAATACTAACCCGATAATTCCCCCATTAGACTTAACAATATATGCATCATCAATTTTTACAACTGAATCAGACAATTCAAATTCTTCATTTAACCCTTCAAATTGATAGTCTCCGGGGAAAACTTCTGAAAGCCCTGCCTGCAATGTCTTTGCATCCTGCGCACTTATAACAGGCCCGGTGACCTTATAAACAGTTGCCAGAGCGCCACCCGATATCGCTCCTACAACACCAAGGATTAATGTTAATTTTAGTATTTTATTCATACATTCATCCTTCTTTTGGGAGCAAAGTGGCCATATATCCTTGGAAGCATCTTATCTAAAAATGGCACAAAGCAGTTCATAATTAATATTGAAAACATGACTCCTTCAGGAGAAGCACCAAATTGCCTGAAAATAACCGTCAGGACTCCTAATGAAATGCCGTACCATAATCTTCCTTTAACAGTAATGGGGGAAGAGCTATAATCTGTTGCCATAAAAAATGCACCAAGAAACAGACCACCTGAGAGAATAGAAAAAACAGGATCTCTATTGAAAACAGCGGAAAGGACAAAAACTGTTCCGATGAAACCAGCGGGGATACGCCAATCAATAATCTTTTTTGCAATAAGAGCAATTCCACCTATAAGTAAAAGTAACGCAGATGTTTCCCCAATCGAACCAGCTACATTACCTAAAAAAAGGGATTTATACATGATTAATCTTGAGCCATCAAACATTGCAAGTACCTCAGAAAATCCCTTCAACTTTATAATATTAAGCGGAGTAGCCGTTGTAATCGCACTTGTAGGAGGAAAAACACTTTGCGTAAAAGGTTTTACCCATATCGTCATATATGTAGGCCAAGAAATCATAAGGAATGCTCTTCCAACAAGTGCCGGGTTAAATGGATTAGAACCTATGCCACCAAAAATCCATTTTCCAAGTATTATTGCTACAAAAGCACCAACTGCTACCATCCAGTACGGTGAAGACGGTGGAAGAGTAAGTGCCAGGAGTAATCCTGTAACTGCAGCAGATAAATCATATGCTGTCGCTTTTTTCCTGAAAATCAAGCAACTTAGATACTCAGCAACAACTGCAGACAAAATAGAAACGATGACAACCCCTAATGTATGTCCAACTCCAAAAAAATACAGTCCTGCTATTGTGGCAGGCATAAGAGCAATCAAAACCCCTCTCATAATGAGAGATACCTTTGCTTTATCGCGAATGTGTGGGGAGGAGGTCACAATAAGATCAATCAAATTTTCATCCATTAGCTTTTTCTCCTTCGTCTAGTTTTTCCTTCTCCTCTTGTGCTTTTTTTACTTTTAATGCTTTTATTTTTTCAAATGCAGCTTGCTTAGCTGTTTCAATCTTTCTCTGCTTTAAAATTTTCTGTTTAGCATTTCTCACATTTTCCGTGAGGTGCCTTTTTGAAGGACAGACATATGAACAAACTCCGCATTCAATACAATCAGTTGCGTTTAATGTCTCTGTCAGTTTTATGTCATCTCTCCTCCAGGCATGATCGATAAGAAGAGGCATAAGCCCAATAGGACACCAGTCTACACACCGCGAACATCGTATGCAGGGCATCTCGTCTTGTGGTGCCATGTCAAGCACTTCTTCTCCAAAAAATAAAATCCCAGACGTGCCTTTTGTTACTGGTACTTCTATTGTAGATTGGGCAATTCCCATCATAGGACCACCAAAAATAAGCTTCCGCAATTTTTTTGTAAGTCCACCTGTCTGCTGTATTATATCTGTCACAGTAGTACCTATTCTTATAATATAATTGCCCGGCTTTTTAATTGCAGAACCAGAAACAGTAACCCCTCGTTCTATCAGCGGCTTTCCTTCAAATACTGCTTCAGAAATAGCTTTTAGCGTACCAACGTTCTGCACTATTGCACCTACTTCAAGAGGCAGTTTTTCAGCAGGAACTTCTTTTCCGAGTACTGCTTTAATAAGCTGTTTTTCGCCTCCCTGAGGATATTTTGTTTTCACCAAAACCACTTCTACATTATCCAGTCCTCTTTTTTTTACATTCTCTTCAAGCAGTACTGCAGCATCTTTCTTGTTAGTTTCGATTGCAACAATACCATGCTTTGCTTCCGTAATTTTCATTTCGACGAGAAGACCGTTAATAATTTTTTCAGGGTACTCCATCATCACCCTGTAGTCTGTTGTAAGATACGGTTCACATTCAGCACCATTCGCAATAATAACATCAATGACTTTATCTTTAGGAGGAGAAAGTTTTACAGCAGTAGGAAATGTTGCACCACCCATACCTACTATACCTTTGTCTCTTATATTTTTTATAAGATCTTCTTTTGATAAAGATTCTAAAGATTTGATACCTTTTAAATCACTAACCCATTCCTCTTTAAAATCGTTTTTAATAATAACGCTCTG
>QMOQ01000008.1 GCA_003650285.1 Caldisericota bacterium
ACTTGGCGTAATGCGTGCCAAGGAAAAGAGCAAAATGACAAAGAAGGAGATTGCCGTAGCCACTACGTGGCTTCGCAAAGACAGAGGGAACAAAAAGTGGGATTCTTCTGTCGCTAATGCTCCATCAAGAATGACGAGAAGAAAGGCAGAATGACAAAGAAAAGAGAAAAATAATTTGGAGATATTTTGTAAAGAAAGTAAAATACAAAAGAAGGGTTAAATATACAAATGAAACATAATAAAAAACAAATAAAATAGACATGTGAAAAAGGAGAAAAAAATAAATGTTCAAAAATGTTAACCGAAGGTTCGAGGTGCCTTGAAGATATTATGCCAAAAATAACCTCCTTTGAAAATTACTTTAATGAATACGAAGAATGGTTTGATGAAAACAAGTTTGCCTATTTAAGTGAAATCAAAGCTGTAAAACATTTTATACCTAAAAACCAGACAGGTATTGAAATTGGAGCGGGAAGCGGAAAATTTTCTGAACCATTAGGCATACAATATGGAGTTGAACCTTCTGATAAAATGGCAGAAATCGCTAAAAAGAGGGGTATTACTATTTATAAAGGTGTAGCAGAAAACATTCCTGTTGAAGATGCTCGTTTTGATTTTGCCTTAATGGTGACATCTGTTTGTTTTGTGGATGATGTAGAAAAATCTTTCAAAGAAATTTATCGTATTTTGAAAAAAAATGGAACTATTATTATTGCTTTTGTTGATAAGCATAGTCCCATAGGCCAGATTTATTTAAAACATAAACATGAAAATAAATTTTATAAAGAGGCTACTTTCTTTTCGACAGATGAAATTTTATCCTTTTTGAAGAACGCAAAGTTTGGAAACTTTGAGATTGTTCAAACTGTATTTGGACAATTAAATGAAATTAAAGAAGTCCAGTCTTTTCGTAAAGGATATGGAGCTGGCAGTTTTGTTGTGATTAACGCTGCAAAACTATAGATTACAGATTAAATAAGGAGAGCAAAATGGCAATGATAGAGTTTAGTGTAGTTCCTATTGGAACAAAATCGGCTTCTGTGAGCCAATATGTGGCTCAAGCAATTAATATTGTGAAAAAATATGAAGGACAAATTCAATATGAATTAACTCCTATGGGAACAATTATTGAAGGTGATTTGGATTTGGGAATGGAAATTGTTATGAAAGTTCATAAAGATTTATTTTCAGATGAAGTGAAAAGAGTTGTAACGAATATCAAAATTGATGATAGGAGAGATAAAGATTTAACATTAGCAGGAAAAATGAAATCTGTGATGGAAAAAATCAAATAGAAAAATAAATATAGATGGACAATGTGGAAAAAGCAGTATGGGAATATCAAATTGGCAGGTATTAAGTTTGTAACAAATGGCTAAAAGATATGACATAAAAAATCGTGATAAGGTAAACAACTTTAGTGGTTTTTGAAAGGAGAAAAGAAGGATGGAAATAATCATTGATACAAAGAAATGTAGCTGGGGACCACATCCGACGGTAAAAAATGTTTTTATTAAAACTCTTGTCACAAAAAAAGAGTTTGGTGATGAAAGCCCTACAATTTTTCTGGTAAAAGTTCCGAAGGGGGGTTTTGTTCCAAAGCATACTCACACTGGCAGCGAAGATATTCTTTACATCCTCGCAGGACATGCAAAAATGTTTGTTAAAGGAGTAGGAGAGCTTGAACTTAAAGAAGGAATGTTGGTACGAGTTCCTCGAGGCACAGAACATTCAATTTTTGATGTTTCAGAAGATGTTTTAGTTTATGATATCTTTGCTCCTGCTACAATTTGAGATTTCTTTTTTTATGTCTTCGCAAAAACTTCATTATACTGGTACCGTTAAGTAAAATTTTGTAACAAAAACAACAAATTTGAAGGAGGTGTAATTATGAAGTGGGTAACAAGGGAAAGAGTTCATGTGGATAGAGTTGCATGTCCGTGGCTCATCAAGAGATTTATTGATCCTGATGCGGAGTTTATTTTTGTTCCAAGAGATACGGATCCATCAACGATAAAAGAAGGGACTCCATTTGATATGAAAGGGGTAGAGCTGGGGCATCATGGTGATAAATGCTCGTTTGATGCTTTTATGGAGAAGTATAATATTCAGGATCCTGCATTAAAAAAAGTTCAGTCAATTGTGAGTGAAGCAGATTCAGATGTAGTGCATTCGCCTCTTGCTGTCGCACTTGATGTTTTTGGCAGGGGTTATAGGTTGATATGTAAGGATGATTACGAAACCCTTGAAAAAGAATTTTATCTTTATGATGCGCTGTATGCTTATTTCAAAAAACAGCTGGAGAGCGAAGCGAAGTAATTATGAGTAGTAAATGGCGCTCGTTTGTTAATATTTCATTGGTAGATTTTTCTGCACGATTAAGTTACAATATTGCAAGGACGCCATTATTACCGCTTTTTGCATTGTATTTGGGAGCTTCTCCGGCATTAATAGGTGCAATAGTCGGAGCATCTACCGTGACGGGTATTTTTTTAAAAGCTCCCTCGGGTGCCTTATCTGATTACATTGGCAGAAAAAGAATGCTTCTTTTCGGTGCGTTCCTTTTTGCCATTATGCCCTTTAGTTATACTTTTGTAACAGTGGCCTGGACGCTTATTATTGTTAGGGCCATTCACGGTATGGCTACCTCGATATACGGGCCTGTGGCAAATGCGGTTGTTGCTAATATTGCCGGTAAAGAAAAAGGGAAGTTCCTGTCGCTTTTCTCCGTGATAAAAATTGGGACTAACGCACTGGGGGGATTGGTTGGCGGCTGGTTATTATATTCTCTGGCTAAAGGACAGGAATACAATCTCAGCCATTTCCGCTACGCTTATTTATTTTGCGGGATTTTGGGGATGATTGCGCTGGCAGTAGCTTTCTTTTTGCTTCCTAAGATAGAGCCATCTGCCGAGCATAGAAGGATAAGAGATTCTTTCAGTAAGGTTTTTAACGGGTTAAAGGAAACGGGCAGGAATGTAAAAATATTAATGACTTCATCGATGGAATCATTTCAGAATATGACAATGGGCGCAGCAATGGCATTTTTGCCCATATTAGTAGTAAAAGAATATCATTTTTCTGTGCTTTACGCTGGAATTTTGTGGTCCGTTATAATGGGCACTTCTGTGGTGTTAAAACCTGTTATGGGTTATCTTTCAGACAGAATGAAACGATGGAAACTTATTTCACTTGGTATGTTTCTTTGTGCTGTTTCATTTACAGGTTTTACTTTAACTTCTAATTTTTATGCGTTAACGGCAGTAGCGATACTTTTTGGTGCAGCAGAGGCAATTGTAACTACTTCCACCGTTGCTTATGTGGCAGAAATAGCATCCGATAAACGACTCGGGGCAAGTCTTGGTGTGTTTGGAACTATCGCGGATACAGGACAGGCGTTAGGCCCAATCATTATCGGAATTTTACTTACATATATAAGTTATTTTACCAGTTTTATGATTATTTCATTATTTATAATTTTGTGGACAATTTTATATATTACTGTACAAATAAAGGAAAAGAAGGTAAAATTAAATTAAGTATTGCGAAATGTTACTGAAGTTAGAGAAGGTCAAATGAGAAGCTAAAGGTTTTGTATGCATCGAAGTATTAGGGAGCATTGTCTTGATATGAAAAAAGAAATTATAATGCGAAGAGCATTGCCAGGTGATGTTGAAGATTTTGTCAGCCTCATTATACTTTCCGCTCCGTTGTTTTTTAAAAAGCTGTACGGCAATAGATTCAAATCTATATTACAGTATTTGTTCTTGCACCAGCATAATTTATTCAGTTTCAACCATGTTTATTTTGCAGAGAGTGGCGGCAAGAAAGCCGGAATGATTTTAGAATATGATTGGCGCTTTAAAAAACAGGAAGATTTGAGGACTGGCTTATTGTTGCTAAAGTATATGGAATTAAATTTCATTAAAAGACTCCCTCTTTTTTTAAAGGTTAGAGATGTAACCGGATGGATTAATAGAGAGGAGCATTACATCAGCAATGTCGCTGTTTATCCGGAATATAGAGGAATGGGCATAGGAACAGATTTAATTGCTAAGGTTGAGATGAAAGCGAGAAAAAATGGAGCAAAAAAAGTAGTGTTGGACGTGGAGGTAGAAAATTTAAAGGCAATCAAACTATATAAGAAGCTTGGATATGCAATCGTTAAAGAATCTTCAATAAGGGTGCCCGGGGAATTGTTTTACTTCTATAGAATGTATAAGAAATTAAAGTGATATGTTGATTAGTATGTATCCTGGGTTTTACAAATAGGAAAAACATCGGGCAAAGTATTAGTGACTAAGAGGAAAAGAACGGAATGACAAAGAAGAAAGAGCGCAACGAACATTTGCAATGTAAAGTGGTTAATTTTGTGCCAGGCACCATTTTAACCACTTTTTGTTCTGTCTCTGCGAGATAACTTGTTGTCGTGGCAGTCACATAGTAATATAAAAGACGGGATTCCGGAAGAATCAAAAGAGAGACTGCCGCGTCAGTCGCTGGCGCTCCCTTACTTGCCGTAATGCATGCCAAGTGGGTCTTTTATTAATTTGAGTGGACACATTCCACTCAATGCCCAAAAAAAAGCAAAGATATAAAAAAATAATGACATCGACATTATCAAATGAGCAAGCGCAGCATTTTTATAGAAAGCTTGGATACAGGGATGTGAGTTCGCTATTATTAAATCAAGAGCCGTTAGAAATTACTTTTGTGAAAGATTTATAATTTGATTGTAGAAAAAAGAGCATTATACGGTGCAACGAGCGAATTGCATATACTGCGTTAGCGATCGAAAAGAACATAGAGTTCTGCTGCCGGACTTATAGTATTTTACCCCAAAATGTAACAAAATAACCTCCTTCACAACTTACAACCCATCTTCCAAATGGGAACCACATAACAGTATAGTCACAAATCAATTCGCCAGTTTGTTTATCAATTGTTCCGTCTATTCTGGCTTTTTCTTTGAAGACTCTGTCATGAATAGCTTGATTATCCATCCAGGGCGCCCAGATCAATAATAACATGATTACAAGAGCCATGATTAAAGCAATTTTAGCATTCTTTTTCATATTAACATCCATTTATTAAGCTTTTGTGCGGCAAGGCCACAATTTTTTAGTCTAGTAGACGCTTATCGCCTTTTAATTTTTGTATTTCTGATACGTTTTGGCTTGCTTCTAAGCATCCTAAATAGTTGCCGGCCGGATCTCTTAGTGCATAATATTCAATTAATACTTTATTCTTTTCATTGTTTTTGCCAATTGGCAAATCAATCCAAAATCTTGCTTTCTCTCGTTTTCCTTCTTTCATTTCGCGTAAAATTGTTTCCACTTTAGCCAAACTTTTTTTTGGATGACAATTTTTTACATTTTTTCCTACTACTCCTGCAGGCCGTTTAAAAATTCTTGTCTCGTGTTTGTTCCACGCTAAAACATTATCGGATTTATCTACCACTGAAAATTCAATTGGCAGCGTCTCTAATAATGCATTAAGAATTTCTTTTGGTAATTTTCCTATCATTTTATCCTCCTGTTAGAAAGTAATGTTAAATTCAACTCCCCTTTTTTGCTAGCAAAGTTTAGCCCAATAATTTAATATTATATAAATTATGGTAGCAAAGAGGGAGCAAAAAGTCAAATTCAGATTGATTGGATTTTTTCCTGCCAGGCAGGTAAGATTGGATTTAACTATTATCCCAGAATAGGAGTAAGAGAAATTTTGTCTTTTTTTTGCGTGGGCGCGTCTTAAGAACAACCCGAAAGAGTTTGAAACAGTGATTAAGTTGGCTCCCTGTGTAGGACTTGAACCTACAACCTAGTGGTTAACAGCCACCCGCTCTGCCAATTGAGCTAACAGGGAACCTGTTAGTACATAAATAAGATATTCAAGAATGCATTTTTGTCAAGAGGAGAAGAGGGTTTATAATTTTTAATTTTCTGAAAACTATTATAATCAAACTGTGAAAATATATACTGAAAATTGTGTAATACAAATTGAGGATTGATGATTAATGACATATAAAACAATTAAAAAGGATGTTTCTGTTTCCCGGGTTATCAAAAAATCTAAATTTTTGGGTTCTGCAGCACCAGTTGAGGATGTATTACAGGCAAAAGAGTTTGTAAAAGAAGTATCTAAAAACTTTAAAGATGCAAACCATAATGTATTTGCATATTCGGTTGGTATAAAAAGAGAATTTTTTGCATTTAGTGATGACGGCGAGCCATCAAAAAGCGCCGGGTACCCAATATACTGCACGATAAAGGGCTTGGGTATTACAAATACAGTAATTGTGGTGACAAGATACTTTGGAGGTATCAAATTAGGAATAGGCGGATTGATTCGCGCTTATAGTGATACTGCAAAAATGGCGATTCAAACTGCAGGTATTGTGGAAAGGAAGGTTTTTAAAAAAATTTCCTTAATCTTTCCGTATAATGAATCTCGATTAGTAATGTATATGCTGGATAAATTCGGAGCAGAGGTGTTGAAGAAAAAGTTCGGCGAAGAAACAGAAATGCATATCCGTATAGATGAAGATTTAACAGAACGATTTACGAAGGAAATTGCTGCTAAATCATACAAAATACGATTTAAAGATTTGTAGCAAAATGATATATGATATTGTTAAAAAATGGATTTTTTGTCCTGTTTTTACTATTGTGCCGGGCTGATAGTAGGAAGTTTTCTTAGTGAACGGCTAAACCATTTAAGAAACAAAATAGGGTTATAAGTTGTTGATTAGCAAATTAACTTTTTAAGTATAAATCAGATTAGAAACGGAGTGAGAATAGAATCTATTACTCTGATAGTTTTGATGTTGCCTTGTAAAATTTTTCTCCCCTTAGGTCTATTTCTATAATTTTCTCTTCTCCCGTAAGAAGTTCAATATATTTTAAAATTTCATCTCTGTGAGCACCGAGTCCTTTTGCAAGGTCATCAATTGTCTGCGGGCGAATTGCTATACTGTCAATAATTGCTTCTTCTAAATCTGCTCTGTATGCCTTATTCGTTTTTCTATCAAGTGGTTTTATAATCTCAGCGTTACTTTCGATAATTTTTCTTGCAAACTTTAATTCTTGATCTGTCAATGGCCTGGCAAAACCAACGGCAGATGGGCGAACTACAGTGTTTATTTGTACCTTGTCAGCTTTAATTCTTTTAAGTACTTTATGTAGTGCACGGTAATTTTCCTCTGTATCATTTACATCTCTTACCAGCATTACTTCAATTAAAAGTTTCCCTTTATACGTTTCACTGAATTTGATAATTCCGTTAATAATACGCTGAATTGTTAGAGATTGCTCGGGTTGGTTGATTCTTTTAAAATACTTCTCTTCTACGGCATCAAGTGTGCACTTTGCAAGATCTGCGTTAAGAAGTTCATCCCTTACATCTTCCCGATAAAGCAAGGATGCATTGGTCAAAACTGCTACAGGTATATTGGCAAACTTTTTTATTTTCTTTATCATATAGCCGATTTTTGAGTTCAAGGTAGGTTCACCGGAGCCTGAAAAAGTAATATAATCAATATGTTGATTGGATTCCTTTAAAAAATTTTTCAACTCTAAAAGAATTTTCTCGGAAGAAATATACTCCTTCCTCTCCGTGGTAAGAAGGGTTGTTCTTGCTACTTCACAATAAATACAATTGAAACTGCAAACTTTTAAAGGAATAGGGTCGATACCTAAAGAAATGCCCAATCTTCGCGAGGGCACAGGCCCATAAATATATTTATATTTCATTATCCTATACTTAACCTTTCATCTTTTATTTCGATTGTTCGACCAACACCATTTTGTATAAATCGCTCCTTGAACACATCTTTGAAAATCTTTTTTGCAGCTTCTCCCGTACAATGGGAAGGTGCGATATAATTCACTTTTTCCAAAAGATTTTCTGCAATTCCTCGTATTCTCCACCTATTTCTTCCGAGTAAATGAAAGCCTCCTATAAGAAGAAAAATGGATTTTCCAAATTTATCAGTAACAAAATCTACAATATTTTGTATGCCTGGGTGGGAGCATCCCACAATAAGAATCAAGCCATTCGATTTTTGAAATACAAGTGCTTGCTCATTAACAGCAGAACGGAAAGGCAGCACTCCTGTAGAATAAACATTAGGATAAATTTCAAGGGTGTCATTTATCTTTACAGAATTTACTCCTGCCTTCTGTAAGGTTTCGCTTAAATCAAAAGAGGAATACGGATAGTACACTATGCTATCTTTTTTTAATATAGTGGTTAATCCCCCTGTATGATCTGAATGAAAATGCGAAATGAAAATTTTGTTAGGAAAAGAGACAGAAAGGGTTTTTGCATTATGTAGAAGGATATCTCCGTTGGCTCCTGTGTCAAAAAGAATCGAATAGCCATCTTCTTGAACAAACAAAGAGAACCCCCAGTCTTCTTTTAAAGAAGATTGGGGGTTCAAAGAAACATTATCATAAAGAGTGGTAAGTATCATTTTTCTTCCAGCTTATTCATCCTCTCTATTAACTCTTTTACTTTTTCAACTAATTCCTTCAGATCATTCTTTATTGTCTCTAAGTTCTCTCCTGAAATTGTTGTTTCCTGGGATGGGGCTTCTTGTTGAGATCCTTTTCTCATTCCGTACCCTGCTTGTGTCACGCGACCGGTGCTGTGTAACTCGTTTCTTTTGAATTTCTCTACTGCATCTTTTACGGAGCCTGTAATTCCAGTAATCATTTCAACGCCTGCGCTTTGCAAAACTCCAGCAGAATTAGGACCAATATTTCCTGATATAACAGCCTTAGCCCTTTTATTTACAACAAATTGTGCTGCTTGAATACCTGCACCTCCTCCCATCGTTATCGAAGGATTAGATAATGCTTCATAGCTGTCTTTCTCTGTATCATAAAATATATAATAAGGACATCTTCCAAAAATTGGACTTATTACTCCATCTGCTGTATTTTCACTCGATGCTATGCAAATAATCATAAAAGGCCTCCTTATTTCTTTTCTAATTCTGTTATTCTTCTCTCAATTTCCGAGAGAGCGTCTGAAATTTCTCCTAATGTGCTACGCATTGCTGCAGTTTCATCTTCTTTAGAGGGCGTGCCACGATATCCGTAAGGGGCAAAATAACCTTCTCTATAATCAGGATAATTATAACCTGCAGCATAGTAAGGATTTACGGGATTGATGTAAGGATTACGTCTCCATCTCCGAAGCCCAAAACCTCTACCAAAACCTTGACCTCTGCCATAACCTCTACCCCATGTAAAACCGGGAGCAGCATAACCTACACAATATCCTAATCCTCTTCCAGTCATTGGTCCTTGGCCTAATGGCCCAGTTCCGTCTCCACCTGGCATATTTTTCACCTCCTTTTTTGTGAAATTTCTTTAATTCTTTCTTGTTGTTCGGGTTTTAGCATTTTACATGCATTATAAGGTGCTTCCCACATTGCAATAGCACGAGCACAGTCCTGACATGTAGGATAACCACATGCTCCACAATTTGTCTTTGGTAAAATTTCATAAATAGCATTTACCACTTCCTTATTCTCTATATTCAAAGAACTGCCAGTATTATTTTGAACTGGTGGAGTAACAGGATAAATACTTCCTCCCATTCCACCAGCGCGTCCTCGTCCTGCACCTCTACCACGGCCTCTTCCTACTCCACCACCTCTTCTTCCTGTCATCGGCCCTTTACCTAAAGGTCCTGTCCCGTCTCCAAATGGCATACCCTCACCTCCTTTTTGTTGTTTATCATACTTTCCAAATACTCTTATATCAAGAACAGAAATATCAAAAGCATACTTTTCTTTAAGAATTTCTTTAAACTTTTCTATAGCTTTGTTAAACTCTCTATCCTGGTCTGAAAAATCTACTATTTCATTGTAATCAGTACGGATTAAATGAATTCTTGCAGGATGCATTTGTCTTTTTAATTGGAAACATCTTTTCCCCCAGCCTACGTTAAGCGTCTCAACAATACCTTGTTCTTCAAACAATTTTAAAATTCTATAGACAGAAGCAAAACCAATCCCGGGATAGATTTTTCGTGCAGTATCGAATATTTGTTCAGCAGTAAGATGATCGTTGCTGTTTTCTAAAACAGATAGTACAACTTCTCTCGGCTGCGTGCTTCTAAATTTTCTTTCCTTTTCCATTTTTATTCCTTTTTGAGAATGATTTTCATTATCAATTAAATTATAATCAAATATTTTATCCTGTCAAGAGATATTACACCCTTAATTCTTTTTAATTAGAATAAAGGGAGATTAAAAAAGAATGTTATTTTTGGCATCACAAATAACGCTGATCCAATTGCTATAAATAGGTGGATTCTTAATTGCATAGAAGCAGAAATATCGGTCAGTAGTAACAATTATTTCATATGTGTAATAAAAAATTAAAAAATGATATAAACCAAGGAACAAGAAACAAAGCTCTTTTTAAATAATTCCTTGTTTGAAGCTCAATTTATTCAGATAGATACCTCAAAATATCATTAGATATCTTTTTTATCTCCTCTTTAACGTCTCCACAATTATCAGAATCGATAGGTGTAAGATTCTTAGAGAGATTTTTTACAACACAGCGATCAAAAGGAATTTTACCCATTATTTCTAAACCATTTTTATTAGCAAACTGTTGAATTTTTTCTGTGTTACTTTGATTTATATCTGCCTTATTAATTATAATTTTTGCGTTCACATTAAATTGTTTACACGTAGACAAAATTCTGTCGAGGTCGTGGATCCCTGATAAAGTAGGCTCTGTGACGATTAAGGCGAGAGCAGCACCGGATAACGAAGAAATAACAGGACAACCAATGCCCGGGGGACCATCAACAATAATACTCTTCAGTCCTTTTTTATTTGCAATAAGTTGAGCTTCGCGTTTTACTAATGCTACAAGATTCCCTGAATTCTCTGCACCTGGTATAAGCCGCGCATGTACCATCGTACCGAAAGACGTTTCCGATACATACCAATTACCTACAATTTGTGGATTCATCTTAATTGCATTAACAGGGCATACATATGTACAAAATTCACAGCCTTCGCACTTATAAGGATCAACTATAAAGTTTCCTTCCGTGTTTTTACTAATTGCATTAAAACGACACTTCTTTTCACATTCACCGCATTGAATACACTTCTTTGTGTCAATACTTGCAATAGATCCACCTTTAAATTTATTTTGCCTTAAAGGATCAGGTTTAAGGAGAATAAAAAGGTCTGAAGCATCTACATCTGCATCGACAATTACCTTATAAGGAATAAGTTTTGAGAGGCTTGCAGCTAAAGTTGTTTTACCTGTTCCTCCTTTTCCACTTAAAATCACTATTTCTTTTGCTCTATCCACTTGCATTAACTCCTTTCCGGATCTTTTCCATAATGTTAACAAAGAATTTTTTTCCATCAGGCAAAACGTCAACAACAGGTATTCCCTTAGAATAAGCCTCTGCTATTTCTCTACTAAATGGAATTTCTCCGAGGACAGTGATTTTCTCTTCTCTTGCATAATCTCTTATTAAATTATTTCCTTCTTCATGTTTATTTACTATGATACCGAATGAAAGTTTCATTTCTCTTACCATCTCTATAGCGAGCTTTAAATCGTTTAATCCAAATGGTGTTGGTTCTGTTACAAGGAGTACAAAATCAGTATCCCCAACAGATTCTACCACAGGACAGCTTGTACCCGGCGAAGAATCGATAATTACATCTTTATCATGAGGTATATATTTTTTCATACCCCTGATAAGCGGCGTGCCAGATGCTTCACCAACATTCAAAATTCCTTCAATAAATAACTGCCCGTTTTTTTCTCCCTTTCTTATCCTGCCTTTTTCTTTTGGAACTTCCTCTATGGCATCTTCTACAGGACATACAAAGGAACATAATCCACAACTATGACAAAGCTCAGGGAAAAATATTGCTTTTTTAACGGGTTTTAATATAGCAATTGCCTTATAAACGCATGCATCAGCACATTTTCCACAAAAGGTACACTTATTTTGATGAATTAATGGAATAAGTTCCGTATAAGAAAATTCCTCTTTAATTACAGGTTTAATAAACAAAAAACCATTAGGTTCTTCTACGTCTGCATCAACATATATCGTATTTTTATTAGATAAAGCAAGACTTACGGCAACCGTTGTTTTACCGGTACCACCTTTTCCACTTGCAACAGATATCCACATATACTATACTCCTTTCAATAAAATTAGGGTTACCTAACTTTTATTATTTTTATTATAGCAAAATTTTTTTATTCTTCAAATAGGAGAAAGTATAATAATCTAATTCTTGATTGTTAAAACAGGGATTGCGCATGGCAAAAAAGCTGTTTTTCGCTACATGCAATGGCGAGGAGAAGACAGCGCAGCGACCGCAAAAAAGGAAGAGATGCAATAACAAAATAAAAACAATGGCATTTTTCGTTAGTCTTGCATATAATTTAAACGAGGCAACCAAATGACTTCCATATGGAAAATTACATGACGCAGTGCTGAGAGATAAAGTTTTTGGGAAGAATTTAAAGAGATTTTTATAAAGTTCTACTTTTTTAATTTAACTTATAGCAAATAAATTTTGTAACTATAAAATAATTGTTTATACTGAATATATGATATTGTTGAGAAATGGAATTTTTTTATCTTTTTTTAGCCTTATATTGGGACTAATAATAGGGAGCTTTATTAATGTTTTGGTGTATCGTGTGCCAAAAGGTGAATCCATTGTTTATCCCACTTCGCATTGTCCTGAATGCAAACACCCTTTAAAGTGGTATGATTTAATACCCTTATTGAGCTACATTATGCTTCGCGGCAAATGCCGTTATTGTGGACATAAAATTCCTGTAAGGTATCCTGTTATAGAGTTGGTTGCAGGACTTGCCTTTATGGGCGTTGCTTTGAAATATGGATGGTCTTTTAATCTTTTAAAATATGTCATATTTTCAGGTTTACTCATTACTGTTAGCTTTATCGATATATTTGACGGGGTTGTTCCGGATATTGTTGTGATACCCGGTGCAGCTATAGGGTTGATTTTTGCCATTATTCAAGGTAAAACAATATTCTTGGATTCTCTGTATGGATTACTTGTTATGGGTGGATTTTTTGTTTTAATTATACTACTAACGCGTGGAAAAGGAATGGGGCAGGGTGATGCAACATTGGGGATTATGATTGGTGCGTTTCTTGGATTAAAATTTTCTATTGCTGCATTGTTTATTTCGGTTATAATCGGAGGTATAGGAGGAGTAATTGCAATACTTTTTATGAGGAAAAAACGAAGCGATACAATGCCATTTGGCCCATTTCTTGCAATTGCTGCATATATTATGTTGTTGTATGGTTTTGAATTTTTATCTTTTTATTTATCTTTTTTTAATTTTTAGAGAATTTAAAACTTGACATGGAAAAATTGAATAATATAATGAAAACAATAGAGTTGTAATTTTACTTGACTGAGTTTGTATATTGAGTAGAGAATAAAGGGTTTAAGTCTTGAGTGGATGTAGTGTTGAAAATATTTTTCGAGGGGAGGCAGAGGTGAGTGCATTTTTGAGACGGACGAACAGAACTTCACCAATTGGTGTTGATTTAGGTTCAGGTAATATAAAGATGGCTCAATTCAAACAAACACCCAAAGGTCTTGCACTCGTGAATTTTGGCATACTTCCCACGCCAGAAGACGCAATCCGAGAGGGAAAAGTTGTTAATTCAAAGAGAATTGTTGAAGCACTGAAAGAACTTCTTAAATTTCATTCTTTTGTCGGGCAAAGGATTGTTGTTTCAGTCCCCGGCCAGTTGGTTATAGTAAAGGAAATTTTAATTGAAGAACTTCCTGAGGATGAGCTGAGAGAAGCAATTAAATGGGAGATGGAAAAATTTTTCCCTTTTCCAATCGAAAAAACCACATTTGACTACAAGATTTTAAACAGAGTTATTCCAGAAGACGAATCTCCAGATAAATTAAATGTAATGGTTGTAGCTGCACCATTAGATGTAGTTCAATCGATTGTCGATGTAATGAAAGAGGCGAGTCTTGACCCTATTGCTATTGAAGTAGAGCCATTTTCGAAATTGAGGCTACTTCAGTTTATACCTGATTTTGATTTTAAATCCGAGATTCTTTTTGTCATGTTAAATATTGGGCATACTTATACTTCTGTGAGTATGATTGATAAAGGGATGGTAAATTTTTTTAGAACTCTTCCTATCGGCGGGAAAAAGTTTACTGATGCGATAGCTCAATCTCTTGGCAAAAACTTTAAAGTAGCCCAGGAAATTAAAGAAACAAAACTTGATCTTAATAAAAGAAAAGATCCGGTAACTAAGGCTGTATTGCCTCTTCTGGATAACTTACTACTCGAGGTTAAAAGGTCGATAAATTACTATTTTAAGAAATTTAATGACGGAAAATCGATAGATACGGTGATTCTTGTGGAAGGTGGCAGTGCAAACTTGAAAGGGATAAATGAGTACATTGAAGAGAGTACTTCTTTTCCTGCCAGTACGGATCGATTGCTTGCCGATATAGCAGAAGTAAGTCCTGAATTATTTACAAAAGAGTATTTACTTGAAATGGCTCCATTTTTTTCCGTTGCTACCGGACTTGCTTTACGAGAACATCGCGCAAAACCTGCCATAAAAGCAAAAAAGGTCAGGGAAGCCCAGAAGCAACAAAAAAAACCGGTTTTTAAGTATAAAAAGGGATGAGATATGAATGAAATCGTAGATATCAATTTATTGCCAAGTAAGGCAAGGAGGAAACGGCTTTCAAGGGAAGGAAAGCAAATTCTTTTTATAGGGATTACAGTTGTCCTTCTTTTAGCTGGGATATATGCGAGTAATGTATATACAAAGATTCAGAGAACAAATTATCTTGACAGTGTCAATGCCCAAATTGATGCCTTAAAGAACGTACAAAAAATTTTAGATGAACGAGCTGTTTTGAGTGGGAAGCTTCTTTATTATGAAACGACAATTCCTTCTCTTACTAACCAGCAAGCTGTATGGAATGATTTAATTGATGAAATTGCTTTGTTTATGCCAAAAGATGCTGCGTTAGATTCAATAGAAGTTGACCGAAAGACAAATTTAGTCAAGATAACAGGACATGCAGTAGATTTCCAAAAACTTGCGTGGACATTCAATGCTCTTTCACAGAATGAAAATTTTATGCAGTTAGCATTAGAAGATTACTCTATACCGTTTCCTAAAAAATCGGACATTGCTAAAGATAAGGAAAAAGGATACTCGACATTTACTATTTCCTTCCAATGGAAGGGGATGATGAAATGAGAGACGTTAATTTCAGCTTTAGTAATCCTAAAACTAAGTTTGTTTTGATGATAATAATCTATTTAATTATTGCATTTGCATTCTACTGGTTTCTATTAAAACCTCAATTTCAGGAAATGAATGATTTGAACGCAGAAATAGCGGGACGGGAACAGAAACTTTCTTTACTTAATCTTGCGAACAGAAAAATGAATCTTCTCATAAATGATAATGATTTTATGAAAGAGCGTATTTTGAAGCTACAAGAAGTATTGCCTATTAAAAGAAATGATTTTGTATTCGGGGAAGAATTCCTTGTGACAGGAACGATATGTGGCATAAATTATACTTCACTTAATTTCCCAAAAGCAAGTAAAGACCAACAAGCTTCTGCAACCACGACACCGTTTACACTGAATTTTACTGCTACTAAGTTAGATAATGTGCGATATTTTCTTACGCATATATACCGATTTCCACAGATTGTTCGAGTGAATTCTCTTTCTATTAATAAAGTAAAACCGCGAACGACAATGGCAGGTGCTGATTCTTATGCTGTGGAATACAATGTGAGTATTAGTGGAGAGATTTATCTCTCTGAGAGAAAGTAAGGAGTGGCATATGAGCGAGAAAATTGTTAATAAAAATGTAATCCTGAAAAAGAAAAAGAGAAAAAGAAAATCTGTTATTTCAAAAGGAACCTGGTTTACTGTTTTTATTCTTGTTGCTGTGTTTTTTGTCTTTAATTTTTATCTTATGCCTAAATTATTTGCTCCGAAAGAAGCTTTACCTGCTATAGAAATACCAAAGATAACACGAGGAGATATAGAACTTGTGGATAAACAGTTGCAGGATAGAGCCATTGTAATACCTCCTCTCACGGCTCCAGAAGAAGAGATAGGAAAACAAAATCCATTCGAGTAGAAAGGAGGAAAGAAAATGCTAAAAAGACTGGATAATTTATTAGAGCAGTTTAATGGAAATAATATCGATGCTTTTTTAATTACTGCAACTCCAAATATTCGTTATTTGACAAACTTTACAGGGGAAGATGCTTTTTTACTTGTAGCAAATAATAAATTATTTTTGATTGTAGATTCCCGATTTACTGTTCAGGCAGAAGGAGAAGTTTTTGAAGGAGTAAAAGTACTGGAATATAAGGCGCCATTTATCAATTATCTTAAAGACATCCTTCTTAAAGAGAAAGTGCATTGGCTTGGAGTCGAGAAAAATCGGATAATGCTTGATTTATATCTCTCACTTTCTTCTCTTTCATTTTTGAAGATCGTATTTTTAAATAATGTGGTTGAAGATCTGCGAATTGTAAAAGATTTGCAAGAAGTAGAAAAAATAAAGAAAGCTTGTGCAATTTCTTCGAAATCTTTTAGCGAAACACTTGCCGTTATAAAAGAAGGAATTACCGAGATAGATATTGCAAGCGAACTGGAATATAGATTCAGAAGAAATGGTGGGCTAAAACCGTCTTTTGATACTATTGTTGCGTCAGGTAAGAGAGGCGCTCTCCCTCATGGTCTTGCTTCTAACAAAAAGATATTTCCACATGAGCTTATTGTGATGGATTTCGGGGTATTTTTTGATGGATATGCCTCTGATACTACAAGAATGGTTTGTGTTGGAGAGCCGACAGAGGAAGAAAAAAAGGTATTTGAAGTAGTAAGAAAAGCTCAAGAGATCGGCAGGAATTTCGTATGTAAAGGAATAAGCGCATCGGAAGTCGATATAAAGGTAAGAAAATTTATTCAGAATGAAGGATACGGAGATTATTTTATTCATGGATTGGGGCATGGAGTAGGGCTTGAAATTCATGAATCTCCACGCTTGAATACTGATTCAAAAACTATTCTCGATGAGAATATGGTAATAACCGTTGAGCCTGGTATATATTTGCCGGAAAAGTTTGGCATACGGGTGGAAGACACCATGCTTGTCGGTAGCGAAAGTAGCGTAATTTTAACAGAGCTTCCCCGCGAGATATATATAGTTTAACTTTTAGTTTCTATAAATTAAAGTAAAAACGGTTTAAAAATTTCCATCAGCACTGCCTTGAATAGTATATTATATTATTTTAATTGCATAATATTTTTAATCAAAGAGGTAGTGTATCAAAAAATAAATACTTTTATCATAGCAAGCAATACAATTATTCCTGTTACGTCTCCTATACTTGTTATTACCGGTATTACAACATTGCTTGGATCTATGCCAATCTTAAATGAGAAAAAAGAAATAAATATTGCAATTACCGACATAAGAGTGGAAAGAATAAATAAAGATAGGAAAGCTACAAGAAATATTTGAGTAAGTGGAGGGGCATTAGCTTTAGTAATATAAATGATTATAAGTGAAGCAATTCCTACAAGAAGAGCGACAACTAATCCCATTATTATCCCTGCTGTAAAATTTTTTCTTACTTCCTTACCGAGCTTAAATGGTTGTGCGCTTCCTAAATATAAGGCAGTTGAAACTCTTGATCCTACTATGCCTCCAATTGATCCTCCTTGTGCGACTACTTGGGGGATCAGAGCAAGTAATGCCGGGTATATTAAAAAAATTTTTCTTGCATTCTGCAGAAATATACCTGATGTGATACCTATTGCAAAACAGAATATTAATATGGGCAAACTTTGTTTTATGATTGGAAAATAACGATATCTTTTTGGTAGTTTATTTCTTCTTTTATTCTTTTTTGCAAATCCGCTTACAAAAGGAAGAACTGCAAGTAAAACAAAGATAACGGGTTTTATGGGTAAAAGTTTCATTGTTAAAATGGTGCCTATAAGAATTGCGGATATGGTGATGATATCTCCTATTACAGGAAGTATAGGAGCGATAATATTATCAGGGTCTATGTGATGTCGAAAGGATGTAAAAACAAATACAAAAACAAGTGGCAGGAGTAATACAGAAGAAATGATTCCTGCTGTGGTAGAGATCATACTAAGCCTTATAACTCCTATAGTTTTTATTTGTAGTAGATTAGAAAGGGCTGCCGCAGAAATACCTATTAAAAATGCTCCAGATACAGTCAAGGTAAAAGATGCAAGGATGTTATGTTTTATGGCATTATTCACTTTTATAATTGGTTTTACAAGACCTAAATGTAGCATTGTACTGAGCCGTTCGCCGAATGCTGCTTCTACATTTCCTTTGAGATCTGTCATTGCTGGTACTAAGATGATAAGGCCAGGCAATGCTGCGAGTTTGTTTTCCATTCCAGTGAGTATAAAACCAGTAACACTTTCTCCAATTACTGAAAGAAATAACACAAAAAGCGATTGTCTGAGTATACTTTTAAGAGAATTTTGTGGAAAAGAAATTCGTTTACTTGAAGAGTGCCTTTGCTTGTTCGTTTTTGTTTTCAACGCCTTTTAACAGGATAATATCTTCTTCTTCTAGTTTAATTTCATCTAATTGATCCAGTAAATATTCGGTATCTTTTTTTATAAAGAGAGGAGTAAATTCAAATTTTTCAATATTAAGTTGTTTTAAGTTTTTTCCAATTGCCTTACTCCCTTTTTCGATTTTTATCCTTATAACAAAACCTTCCATTCCATATATGGAGCGCAGAACAGGGTGAGCTCCTCCACCTCGTATTACAATGTCTACGAGATCATCTATCCCATCGCTTATTTCTTTAGCAGCAACGCCAACTTGAAGGAGTGAAGCGAGTTGAGGAATTTCTACTCTGCTGTCTCTTGCTGTTTTTGCAGCATATATCGTTGAAATCCGCATATCGTAACTTAATGCGCGGATTTTATCTTTTATGTATGTCGCTTCCATGGCAAGTTCAACATCGTTTTGTAAAATTGCAGCGTATCCGAGCGTGACAACGAGCTCAGAAAATGTTTTAAGTGTGTATAAAACCTCTTTTACACTTTTCATATTTTTTCCTCCTATGGAAAACGTATTTTCCATTTTTTTATTTCTTTAAGCACTGGATAGTCTGTCATGTCTGTTGACATTGGAGTTATCGAAATAAATCCATTTTTTATGGCTTCATTGTCGGTATTTTTTTCATTATCCTCAACTACTGTTCCTCCGATCCAGTAGTATGTTTTTCCGAATGGATCTTTTCCCTTAAATACGCGATCTTTGTAACTTCTGTTTCCTTGTTTTACAAATTTAACTCCTTTTATTTCTTGTGCGGGAAGATTTGGGATGTTAATGTTGAAATAAATATTCCCAATTTTTTTCTCCAACACCGTTTTTACGAAGAGATAAGAAAATTTACTTGCAACATCAAAATTTAAATTTTTGTAGGCAGCGAGGGATATGGCAATTGAAGGTATTCCATTCAGGAAACCTTCTCTTGCGCCTGCTACAGTACCAGAATAAATTACATCATTTCCAATGTTTGGTCCTTCATTTATGCCAGACACAATAAGATCTACCCTTCCTTCTACTAATGTGTCCACTGCAAGCAGCACACAATCGGCAGGAGAGCCTGATACGCTCATTGCTTTCTTTTCACCAAGGTTAAGCGAATATTCTTCTACTCGTACTGGTTTATGCAGGGTTGTCGAATGACTTCCTGCACTTTGAGGTGTTTTTGGGGCTATTACATAAACCTCTCCTAATTTTGAGATTGCTTTTGTAAGGCATTTAATACCTTTTGCGTCAATACCATCATCATTTGTTATAACTATTTTCATCTGCACCCCCTTTATATTTATTTATCTAATGATATACTTTAATTGACTTTTTTCAAGGAGGATATATGGGAAGATTTGCGCGACCAACCTGGGTAGAAATTGATTTAAATAAATTAAAGAGAAATTTTCATAGAATAGAACGGATCGTTGGCAAACGAAAAATAATTGGAGCTGTAAAAGCAGATGCGTATGGACATGGTGCTGTAGAAGTTTCCAAAATACTTGAGAAAGAAGGAATCTATGCACTATCTGTTGCTTCTCTTGAAGAAGCATTAAAGCTCAGGGAAAATGGAATTAAAGCATCAATTCTTGTTCTTGGCTACGTAGTTCCATCTGCTTTGCCTGTTGCAGCAAAATTTAGCATTCCAGTGACTCTTTTTGATAAACGCTTTATTAAAAGATTAAGGGAATATCGGGGAGATCATGTTTTGAATATCCATATAAACGTAGATACCGGAATGGGAAGGATAGGAGTGGATCCTGCGGAAGTGCCTGAAATTATCAATGCGCTATCTGTTCTCCCTAATGTTGCTTTACAGGGAATATATACGCATTTATCTACTGCTGATTCCGATGTACGCTATGCAAATGAGCAGTTAAATATTTTTGAAAAGATTTTAGATAAGATTAAGAAAAAAGGCGCGTTACCTCCCATTATTCATGCAGCAAATAGCGCTGCCATACTAAACTTGAAAAGAAGCTATTTTAATGCAGTGCGTCCCGGCCTGCTTCTGTATGGATTGACTCCGCTTGATGAGCCAATTAGAGAGTTTGAGCCGATTATGAATTTCAAAACCAGGGCAATCTATTCCCGTCTGGTTCCTAAAGGAACTGCTGTCAGTTATGGCAGGACATATATAACAAACAAAGAAACTCTGATTGCAACTTTGCCTGTTGGTTACGCGGATGGATATTCAAGATCTTTATCAAATATTGGCGAGGTATTAATTAAACAGAGACGAGCGAGAATCATCGGCAACATTACAATGGATCAAATGATGATTGATGTTACCGGTTTTCCTTATATTCACCCCGGGAATGAGGTAGTTCTTATTGGGAAGCAAGGAGAAGAAGTAATAACGCCATACGAAATTGCCAAAAAAATAAACACAATAAATTATGAAATTGTTTCAAGAATTGGCGGACGGATTCCGCGTACTTTCATCTATAATAGTCATGTAAAGAAATATTGATCTTTAAAATTTTATTCTCTTGAGGTTTTTGTAATCGGATATTATTAGAATTTTTATCAATTTGCAGTTATTTTATTTGTTCGAATTAGGCGAAGTATATTGGATGAAAGTATTTGTTTTGTATTTTTTTGGAAGAGAAATGTAGATTAACATAGTTTCCAGGTGATGGTTTTATTTATAGCCATTTGACAAAATAAAAAAAGCTATTTATACTTTGAGTATATTGTACGGAGGAAGGCGTTGACGTTTGAATTGGACTTGGTTGCCTTAATTCAAACAGAGCCAATGGCAAAACCGGTCTCTCCCTTTTACAAAAAAAGGAGGAAAAATATCATGAAGTGGGGAAAATTAGTAGCATTCGTTCTTAGCATCTCTGTTTTATTAATCACACTATCTGCACGCTTTAGATGGCATTAGTATGCAGGGAAAACAAATTTTAACGAAAAAGGAGGAAAAATATCATGAAGTGGGGAAAATTAGTAGCATTTGTTCTTAGCATCTCTGTTTTATTAATCACACTATCTGCACGCTTTAGATGGCATTAGTATGCAGGGAAAACAAATTTTAACGAAAAAGGAGGGAAAATATCATGAAGTGGGGAAAATTAGTAGCATTTGTTCTTAGCATCTCTGTTTTATTAATCACACTATCTGCACGCTTTAGATGGCATTAGTATGCAGGGAAAACAAATTTTAACGAA
>QMOQ01000009.1 GCA_003650285.1 Caldisericota bacterium
CTTCTACTCCAACCGGGCTTTCAGCAACAGCTGTAAGCAGCAGTGAAATATCATTAACCTGGACAGATAATAGTGATAATGAAGATGGGTTCAAGATAGAGCGAAAAGAAGCTGGTGGGACATATTCTGTTCTTTCAACCGTTGGAACTGGCATTACTTCCTACAACAATATATTCCTTTTACCTAACACAACTTATTATTACAGGGTAAGGGCATATAGCTCTCTGGGGTTCTCTGATTATTCAAATGAAGTTTCTGCTACAACTCCACCTAAAATAGAACAGATAATAATACGCTTGTACATTGATAATCCGAATATGTATATAAATGAAGTAAAACAGGAAATAGATTTAGGGAGAGGAACAAAACCTGTTATTATTGCAGAATGGAGCAGGACTGTTGTACCAATACGTGCAATAGTAGAAGCACTGGGAGGAACAATAAGCTGGGACGGTACAGCAAGAAAAGTAACAATTCAATTTAAAAGCACAATAATTGAATTATGGATAGATAATCCAAAGGCAAAAGTCAATGGAACAGCCAAATGGATTGATGAAAATAATCATGATGTAAAACCAATTATTATAAATGATAGAACAATGCTTCCATTGCGTTTTGTTGCAGAAAACCTTGGATGTCTTGTAGAATGGGAAGAAGTTAGAAGAGAAATAAAAATAACCTACCCAAAACCATAATTAATCAGAAAGAATTTATAAGTCTTGAGGTGCGGGATTTTTCCCGCACCTTCTTTCATTAAAACTTTATTTTTAAGCTTCGGAAAATAATTTCACAAATTTAAACCGAAAAGAGGAAGCTAAATAATTTTATTATCATTGCTTTTAAAAAAACAGCAAGAAAAAATTTTATTTGATAAAATCTTTAGAGATATTTATTTTTTTCCACTTACCTGTATAATAAAATGTAAACTAAAGGGGTGGAGCATATATGAATATATGGGAAAAAGCATTAAATGAATTAAAAGAACACCTTAGCGTGCCGACATTTGAAACATGGTTTCGCAAAGTTGAACTCGAAAAAGAAACAGCTAACACAGTTACACTGAATGCTCCATCGGAGTTTGTAAAAGAATGGCTGGAAACAAAATACAAATCTCTCATCGAAAGTACCCTTTCGGGGTTAAAAAATAAAGATATAAAGGTGGAAATTGTTGTGGGAGAAAAGGAAAAGGGGTTTTCGCAGAAAATTGTTATTAATAACTTAACTCTGAAAAAGCGTTATTCCTTTGAAAACTTTGTTGTTGGAGGTGGGAATAAGCTCGCTTATGCAGCCTCTACGGCTGTAGCCAAAAACCCAGGCACGGCATATAACCCTTTATACATATACGGAGGAGTAGGCCTGGGGAAAACACACCTTTTACAGGCAATTTCTCATTACCTATTAAGGAACTTTAGCGATTTGAAAATCATTTATACTACCACAGAAAAATTTACAAACGAAGTAATTTATGCTATACAAAATGCGCGTAGTAATAGTCAGCTGATAGACCGTTTTCACAAACAGTACCGTTCTGTAGATGTCTTGCTTATTGATGATATTCAATTCCTTGCGGGTAAGGAACGTACGCAAGAAGAATTTTTTCATACGTTTAATTCATTACACGACGCAGGCAAACAGGTCGTGATTACATCCGATTGTCTTCCAAAAGAAATAGCAACTCTCCAGGAAAGACTTTTAACCCGTTTTGAATGGGGTCTTGTAGCCGATATACAGCCTCCGGATTTTGAAACAAGAGTAGCAATCTTAAAAAAGAAAGCAGAGCTAGAAAATATTAGCGTGCCCGATGACGTTCTTTTTTATGTAGCAAAGAATATCTTTTCCAATATCCGCGAATTGGAGGGAGCATTAGTCAGATTGGTTGCATCTGCATCATTAACAGATGAAGAGATTACTCTTTCGTTTGCAACGAAAATACTATCAAACGTAATTCAGACTAACAACGAACCCATTACAATAAAGAGTATTAAAAAAGTTGTTTCTGAATATTTCAACACTTCTGAAGCCGCATTAGATGAAAGAAAAAGATCACAAGATATTGTAATACCAAGACAAATTGCAATGTACCTTGCAAGACAACTTACTGATTCCTCTTTACCGTTGATTGGAAGTTCCTTTGGTGGAAGAGACCATACTACAGTAATGCACGCTTGTGCTAAGATAGGAAAAGAAGCTGAAAAACAAGAAACAATGAAGGCATTAATAGAAGATATTACAAAAAAAATTAAAACTGGGAATTAACTGTGGAAAACTATGTAGAAAAGATAATTTTTTTGTGGATAAGTTTTATGCTGTTCATAATGTTGATAAGCTTAAAACTTATCAATAAACATATAAACAGTATTTTTTAATAAAAACCTACATAGAATAGACATTTACACATAATACAGCGTCTTATTATTACTATTATGATATTTTAAATATTAAAGAGTAAAATAATAAAAATAAAGGAGTGGATAAGATGAAAATAAAATTACTAAACAAAGAATTTTTGACAGCTTTAAACAATGTAGGAAAAGTAATTACTGCCAAAACAATAGACCCTATTTTAAGTAACGTACTAATACGTGTTGATGATACTGATATTACTTTTATTGCTACAAATCTTGAGCAGGGAATTAAAAATACAGTAAAAGGGGACATAGAAATTGAACCTGGCGAACTAAAAGAAACAGTATTACCATTTGCTTTACTGAGAGAAATAATTTCAAAGTTTAATAACGAAGAACAAACAGAAATTTTAGTTACCAGTGATAAAGGAATAATTAAACAGGGAACATCCGAGTATAAATTTAATTGTTTTAATGCAAATGCGTTTGCTCTACTACCAGAAATAGAGGAAAAAATAAAGATAACTATTCCTATGAAAATACTAAAAAAACTTACTGAGAATACAATATTTGCTACATCTAAAAGAGAAGAAAGCAGAAAAGAATTTAAAGGAATACTATTTGATTCTAAAGATAATAATCTTAGATTTATAGCTACCGATAGTACGTGTCTTGCATTTAGTAACTTTCCAATTGAGGGTATTCAAGAAGAATTATTTATTATCCCATGGAAAGCATTGGATGTTTTAGGTAAAGTTGAAGTTAAAGAAGAAGTAATTGATATTATATCTGACAAAAACCAAATTTCCTTTAATACACCCAATGTTAATATTATATCCCTACTTATAAACGGCTCATTTCCTCCTTATGAAGCTGTTATTCCTAAAGAAGATGAATTTTATGCAGAAGTGCGTAAAGATGAACTCTTACCTGCTTTAGATAGAGTAGAAGTACTTGCAAGGAGCAGCACAAAGAAAATAGTTCTAACATTTTCAGCAGGTAATCTAAATATAGAGGCTGTGCTACCTGAAATAAGTGAGGGAAAAGAGAGTGTAAAATTTGAAGGAACTGCAGAACTTTCTGTAATACTTCATGGAGAAAAATTAATTAACGGCATAAGCCATATAAATGATGATATAGTAGTATTTGGGATGAACAGTCCCTTACATCCAATTAAAATTAAAGGGAAAAGTGATGATTCATATCTTTATATTATTATGCCACAGAAAAAAAGTACAACAATTTAATGGAAATTAGTTCTCTGCATATTGAGAATTTTAGATCCTTTCAAAAAAGCGAGTTTAATTTTTCTCCTTCTTATAATATTATTACTGGTAAAAACAGTACTGGGAAAACAACAATACTTGAATCGATATATTTAGCATCTTCGGGAAAATCTTTCATTACTAGCCATCTGTTAAATTGTGTGAGTTTTAATAAACAATATTTTTTTATCTCCCTTATTTTCCAGGATAGTTTAAGGGGAAAAAATATCAATATTTTAATTGGGAATGGGAAGAAAGAAATACAGTTAAACCATAAAAAAACAAAAGGATTTTTTGAAATTATAGGAATGCTTCCAGTTATTTTTCTAAATTATAAAGTAGTGGATATTATAAAAGGCAGTCCTGAAAAAAGGAGAAACTTTTTAAATCACTGGTTAATTTTTACGGATCCCACATACTATTCCGAATTATCAAATTATTACACTCTTTTATACCAAAGAAACGCCCTACTTAAAAACATGGATATATCCAGAGAACTCCTTTCTATTTTATCTAATAAGATTATTCCGGTGGGACGAGTGATACAGCAGAAGAGAAAAGAAGCCGTTTCTTCGCTTAATGATATTGTGCAAAAAAACTTTTATAAAATTTCTGGTAAAAATGTAAAAATAGAGTTTATTTATAACTCATCTCCAACCGAAAAATTATTAAAGAATGGAATGGAAAACGCAGAAATACAAAGGAAACGAACACTTTTTGGGCCACATCTTGATGAATTAGAAATTTTAATGGATGGCATCCGGGTAAGAGAGTTTAGCTCTTTAGGCGAGGCATATAGTATAGCCTTTGCAATGCGTTTTGCAGAAAAGGAATCTATTAAAGGGAAAAGAGGAGAAGAACCGATACTTTTAATGGATGATTTTTTTTCTGATCTTGATGAAACACGCCGCGAAAATGTTTTAAGAATGACAGAAGATGGACAAATATTTCTGACAACTCTGAACTTAAATATTATTCCTAAGGACGTACTCGATAAAGCAAAGATTATTTCATTATGAATACCCTTAAATATATTTTAGACAGCGTTCTCCAAAAAAAGCAAATTTATGTCAAAATTAAAGGAAATCTTGCGCTTTTAAAGTGGAACGAGATTGTTGGTAAAAAACTTTCCAACTATACAACACCTATTTTCTATAAAGAAAATACAATTTTTATAGGAGTGATAAGTCCATTATTTATGCGAGAACTTACATTCATGAAGGCGGATATATTAAAGAAAATTAACGAAAGTATACCAGATTCACCAATCAAAAATATTAAATTTAAATTAGTATCACAAATACAAAAGAAGGTAGGGGGAAGAACCAAAGAAGATGAATATCTTTCTTATCAGAATATAAAACTTACACAGAGCGATATTGATTGGGTAAAATTTGTAGCGGATAGATTAAAGGTCAAGAGCGAGCTTAAAGAGAAATATATTGAACTACTTACCTTTTATAAAAAAAATGAGAGATTAAAAGAGAAATTAGGTTATAAGACATGCAAAAAATGTGGTGTTTTGTTTAAGGGGGAGGGCCCACTTTGCCCTGTTTGCAAGCTGAAGGACTAAACTGGAGTAAAGATAGTTGACTATTGTTAAAGTTTTGATATAGTAAGATGTGAAATTTTAAGGAGGTTTTTTATGAGAATAAATTATAAGCCGCATAATAAGAAACGTGCTAGGCATTTTGGATTCAGGGAAAGGATGAAATCGCCCGGCGGTAGAAGAGTTTTAAGCCGAAGAAGAACAAAAAGCAGAATAAAGCTTTCAGTATAGAGTGAAATTGTGGGAAAGGCTTAAAGGGCAAGAGTTTAAAGACGTAATAGAAAACTCAAAGAAACACTTTGGGCATTTTGTTGTTGTGTTTGTTTCGGATAAAATACAAGGGAAAGTTGGATTTATTGCATCTAAAAAAGTAGGGAATGCTGTAGAGCGGAATAGGGCGAAACGATTAATGAGAGAATCGTTTTTAAAAATTGAGGATAAACTATTGAAGGATAGAAGTTATGTTATTGTTGCAAAGAAAAGTATAGCAACTGTTAAAATGCAGGATGTTTTAATAGATTTGTCAGGGATTTTAAGAAAGGAGTGTAAGGAATGAAAACTTTTTTACTCTTCATTCTTAAATTTTATAGGCGTTATATTTCACCGTTAAAACCACCGACATGCCGTTTTACTCCTACTTGCTCTGATTATGCAGTTCAAGCAGTTGAAAAATATGGAGTAAAGAAGGGTGGATGGCTTGCGGTAAAAAGGGTTTTGCGATGTAATCCTTTTTTCCCTGGAGGAAATGACCCTGTCCCATAAGGAGGATATATGAAAAAGAAATTACTTTTAATTTTAATTGGAATGCTTATGTTTTCAATTTTTATTACAGGATGTGCTGGTGGAGTAAGTTTTCCAGATGTGACTGAATCTGGCGTGATTGTGCAAATTGCAGGAAGAGGAAGGCCTATGGAAAATATTCCTCTTTCAGTCCGCATTACGAACAATACAACCGATTTTATTTCTGACGTGAAAGTAAAACTTATTTCAATTGACAACCATTCTGACCTATCACCCTTTGAATTATGGAGGGGGGCAAGAGAAATCGATACAGAAGAAATAGCCAACAGTGCCATTATTGAATCTGGGAAAGCAGTAACAGCTACATTTACAATTACTTCTTACGATTATATTGATGCGAGAGCATACCCGATGACATTTCAAGTGAGTTATAGGGATAATAACGGCGCACTACAAACAATCACAAAGAACGGAATCATCGATCTTGTTGTTCCGAATAAATTTTATAAGGCT
Source organism: Caldisericota bacterium (assembly GCA_003650285.1). Lineage (GTDB taxonomy): Bacteria > Caldisericota > Caldisericia > Caldisericales > Caldisericaceae > UBA646. The sequence continues at coordinate 6,414 of QMOQ01000009.1, forward strand.
ATGAGGGACATTATTGAATTTTTACACAAGTTTACTTTCAATTATGGACTTGCTATTATTCTTGTTACGTTGTTGCTTAAGCTTCTTACACACCCATTAACAAAAAAACAGTTTAAATCCACTGCAGGAATGACAAAACTTCAGCCTGAAATTAAAAAGATTCAAAAGAAGTATAAAAGTGACCCTCAAAAAGCAAATCAGGAAACAATGAAACTCTACAAAGAGAACAATGTGAGTATGTTTGGAGGTTGTTTGCCGCTGCTTGTGCAGTGGCCGTTACTCCTTGTTTTATTTGGTTCACTTACTAATTATGCACCGTTTAATCTTGAGCGTTTTCTATGGCTTAGTAATTTAAATACTCCTGATAAGTATTATATTATGTCGGTACTTGTTCTTGTCTCCATGTTTGTTCAGAGTAAGACTTCACAAATGCCAGGACAGGTACAGGATCAGAACATGAAAATGATGATGTATTTCTTGCCGGTTATTTTTGCAGTATGGTCAATTAAGTGGTCTCCCTCATTGCTTCTTTACTGGATTACATTCTCATTTGTTCAAGCAGGAGAACAACTATATATTTTGAAGCATCTTGCACGAACAACACAAATAGTTCCTAAAAAAGGCAAAGAAGAAAAATAATATGGAAGAACGAGAAATAAACAATTTTCTTGAAAATTTTTTTAAGGCAGCAGAGGAAAATCCGTCCGTTGTTATAGAAAAAAAATATGGAAACTTCTATGTTAATATAGAAGGACTTTCTAACCCAGGACTCTTCATAGGGAAAGAAGGAATGGTTCTGCGCTCCCTTCAGTACATATTAAATATATATGTACACAAAGAGGATAGAAATTTTCCAATGGTTATGTTAGACATTAATGGGTACAAGTCGAGACAGATAGAAATGCTTAAAACTATTGCCTTAAATGCAGCACTGCGCGCAAAGAGATTAAAAGAGCCTGTTTTCCTTAAACCGATGTCTGCTTCTGCTAGGAAAATTATTCATATGGCTCTACAGAACTACCCTAACATCTGGACACATAGCACCGGGAAAGAGCCACGAAGGTATGTTGTAGTTGATTTAAAAAAGTGAATGATACAATTGTAGCGATTTCTACGCCAAAAGGTTTTGGTGGAATAGGAGTGGTGAGGCTTTCAGGCCCCACCACTTTTTTTATAGGGCAGAAAGTTTTTTCTACAACTGTTAAAAAACCTAAGACAGTTTATACCGGGTATATTTTTAATCCGGATACGAAAGAACGTATTGATACAGGTATTGCCATTTATTTTAAAGCTCCCCATTCCTATACGGGAGAGGATGTTTTTGAACTTCAGATGCATGGCGGCGTAAAGAATCTTGAGCTAGTGGTTAAGATTCTCATTCAACTTGGTGCACGTCTTGCGAAAAGAGGAGAATTTACAAGGCGTGCCCTTCTTAATGGCAAGCTGGATCTTATTGAAGCCGAAGCCGTAATTGAATTGATTGAAGCAAAAACAGACAAGGTGGTAAAGGTTGCAGCAGGTAGACTTTTTGGTGGGATAAGCAATAAAATATTCGAGATAAAAAAAAGGTTGCTTTATACTATCTCAGCCATAGAAGGAGCAATAGATTTTCCATTTGATGTAGAGGCATTGGATACCGGTCAACTTGAAAAGCAGATCACCGATGTTCTTAATCTTGTCAAATCACTTCTTTTAACATACAAAACAGGAAAGAGAATTGAAGAAGGGACAAAGGTTGTGATTGCAGGAAGGACAAATGTCGGAAAATCTACATTGCTTAATGCTCTTTTAAAATTTGATAGAGCCATTGTCAGTAAAATTCCAGGTACAACAAGGGATACAGTAGAAGAGATGATAGATTTTTTTGGCATTCCTGTTCGATTTATCGATACGGCAGGAGTAAGAGAAACTAAAGATGTTATTGAGGTTTTAGGGAAAGAAAGAAGTGTAAAAGCAATTCAACAGGGAGATATTATACTTTTTATGTTTGATGCAAGTGAAATACTTACAGCAGAAGACAAAAAATTTGCCAAACTCACAGACGGAAAAGATCGTATTATTGTATTAAATAAAACAGATCTTCCTGCGAAACTTACAATAAAAGAGCTAAAAAGTTTATTCAAAAATGAAGATATCATTCAAATTTCTGCACTTAAGAAGAAAGGTATTGAGGTTCTTGAACAGATAATCTATGATAAAATCCTCCCTAAAGAGACAGAGACTTTCCTTATCACAACAGGGAGAGAAAAGAACTGCTTAAAAGATGCAGCCAAGCATCTCGAAAAGGCAAAAGAGCTTGCAGGGTCAGGCAGGGACGAACTTGTTTCAGAAGAACTAAAAGAAGTAATTGTTCTGCTGGGAATGCTCACGGGAGAGAAAGTCTCAACGGAGATTCTTGATACAATTTTTTCGCGTTTTTGCATAGGTAAATAATTTTTTAGTATCTGTGTTTACTAAGTCTGGTTTTTGATACTGATTTTTAAACATGTCTCCAATTGAATAAATAGGTGCTTTTTATTTAGAGTCACTATTCAGTTTCTTTAATCTCATTAAAAAGGTGTAATTAATTTCCTTGACTGCGCAATTTTTTTATATATAATAAATTTATATTAAATATTCGAAATAATTCGTTAATTTGTAATTCGGGAGGGTGAACAAAATGGGGTTCAAGTATATTGGCAAAGATGTTCAATATCGTCCTGATGTCTTAGAGCGAGTAACTGGGGAGGCCATATTTATTGATGATATTAAGCTTCCTGGGATGCTTCATGCTCAAATATTACACCCAAAGTATGCTCACGCCAAGATTTTGTCTATCGATACATTGGAAGCTGAAAAAATGCCCGGCGTATATAAAGTTATAACGGGTAAGGGATGGGAAAAACATTACGGTGATTGTATAAAAGATATGATGCCCATGACTGTGGATAAAGTCCGTCATATTGGCGATGCAGTGGCAGCGGTCGTGGCCGATACTGAAAAACGCGCGCGCGATGCGATTAAAAAAATAAGAGTTGAATATGAACCGCTTCCGGTTTACACAGACGCAATGGAAGCAATCAAAGAAAACGCACATCTTATTCACGAACACAGCGATGAATATTTTCATGTTTCACCTCTTTATGAGCCAATACCAAAAACAAACATTGCTGTACGTTACAGGATAAAAAAGGGTGATGCCGTCAAAGGATTTAAAGAGGCAGATGTTGTAGTAGAGAGAGAATTTAATTTCCCTCTTATGTCATCAGCAGCTATTGAAGTACATGGCGCAATAGCTCTCTTTAGAATGGATAATACAATTGAAATCTGGACGTCCAATGTGGGATCTTTTGCTGTGAGAGAGGAAGTTGCACATTTATTTGATCTTCCCATAAGTGACGTGAGGGTTCACGTGCCATATATAGGAGGGTGTTTTGGTTATAAATCTGACCCTTCATTAGGCCCGCTTATTGCATACATTGCAAGCTTTGTCCCGGGACATCCAATAAAATTGAGAGTCTCAAGGCAGGAAGATTTTACAAGTACGTTTTTAGGGCGAGGCATAAGAACAAAAATGAAAATTGGAGCAAAGAAAGATGGCACATTTACTGCCATGGAAGCAAAACTGTATTTATCTACAGGGGCATACGCAGATACAGGCTCAAACGTGTTAATCGTTGCAACTCAATCTGCAGGCGGAGTTTATGAATTTCCTAATGCTGACGTAACCGGGTACTCCGTTTATACAAATACTCCACCAGTGGGAGCGCTGCGTGCCTACGGGCATCCTGAAATACAATTTGCCCTTGAACGGCTTGTGGATATTATCGCCAGGGAACTGAATATGGCCCCAGCTGATGTTAGAAAGAAAAATTTTCTTTCCGTAGGTAAATCAAATGTTGTTGGGGAAAAGATGAAGAAGAGTGATGGGAACCTGTATAAATGTATTGATAATGTGGAAAGAGCAATATTTCCCAAAGAAAAACCAAAAGAAGATGAAAATTATTATTATGGAAGAGGTATTGCCGGCCTGATTAAATCTCCAAAGGCTCCAACATTTGCGGCTAAAGGATGCCATATCAAATTTAATGTTGATGGAAGTGTTTCCGTTAATATGGCTGGCGCTGATGTTGGGCAAGGGCTCTTTATCCTTGTAAGGCAGATTACTGCAGAAGCATTAAAACTGCCTTTAGAAAAAGTTAGAGTTTATAATGAGATTGATACACAATTTTCGCCGTGGGAGTGGCAAACGGTAGGGTCTATGTTTACATTCCAGGGCGGCAACGCCATAATAAAAGCTGCAAATAAAGCAATCGAGATGCTGAAGAAAAATGCAGCTTTAGTATTACATAGAGATGTCAGCGTGCTTGAATATGACGGCAATTATGTTTATGATAGATCCTACCCGGATGTAAAAGTTCCTGTCAGCAAGATTTGCCGTGGTTATATTATGAAAGACGGAACGACAATCGGTGATGTGGTTCAAGTGTCAAGCGATTTTAGGTTGCCAGGTGCTCAAAATCCAGATCCGGAAACAGGAATGGGAAGGACAGGTGTGAGTTATACGATGGGTGTTCAAGGGTGCGAACTTCGGATTGAAAAGAAAACGGGTAAGGTTATTATTGATAACTTTGCTACCTCTATTGACATAGGGAGAGTAATCAACCCAGCTAATGCCAGAGGGCAGGTTGTAGGTGGCGTTGTTATGGGTATTGGCGAGACGCTTATGGAAGAGATAAAATTTGATAAAAACGGAAAATTAGTTAATGCTAACCTGTTGCAGTATAAACTGCCAACAATTTACGATATGCCCGGAAAACAAACGATAGAGTTTGTAGAAACCCATGACGAAATAGGACCATTTGGGGCGCGAGGAATAGGAGAACATCCAATGGTAGGAGTAGCCCCTGCCATATTGAATGCAATCTATGATGCAATTGGTTATGATTTTTACGAAATTCCGCTTACACCAGATAAGATCAAAGCTGTAATTGATGGGGACATGGAGGTGCGGTAATGGAAAAGATTACACTTGTGCTAAATGGGAAAAAAGAAACAATTTATTTTGAAGAGGGTGACACACTTCTTTATGTTCTAAGAGACAGAATCGGCCTTACTGGCACAAAGTTTGGTTGTGGCTACGGGGTTTGTGGTGCCTGTACAGTAGTTGTAAACGGAGAAGCTGTCAGGAGTTGTAAAGTTTTATTTAAAACACTAGAAGGAACAGATATTCTTACAATAGAGGGTTTAACTGACGGGGAAAAACTTCATCCTATCCAGCAGGCATTTGTGGATGCAAATGCAGTGCAATGTGGATTTTGTACACCGGGGATTGTTATGGAATTATACGCATTATTTGGTAAAGAGCCCGATGCTTCCGATGACAGGATAAAAGAGGTTCTTAGTGGGCATCTTTGCAGGTGCACAGGATACGAATCTATTTTTGATGCCGCAAAACTTGCACAAAAAACTGAAAATTATTCAAAGCAGGATAAAAAAGATTTTGAAAGCGCAGCAAAACTTGCAAGAGAATATATGAAGAAATCAAGAAAGGAGGAGAAATAATTTGATGGAAGACGAAATAAAAGAATTTGATCTTGTAGTGCGAAATGCACGTACAAGAGGATTCTCTGAAACACTTGTGGATATTGGCATTAAAGAAGGCATAATAACAAGTATAGGAAAAAATTTGAGCGGGAAAGGTGGAAAGGAAATTGATGCAGGCGGAAGATTGGCAACAGAATCGTTTGTAAATACGCACCTTCACCTGTGCAAAGTGTATACTCTTGAGATGATGGATGAAGAAGCACTTAAAGATTATCATGAAGCAGGTATGGGCAAAGCAATGAACGCTATTGAGTTGGCTTCCAAGATTAAGGAAAAATATGCTGAGGAATGGATTATCAAAAATGTGAGGCGTTCAATGAAACTTGCCGCATTGAACGGGGTAACCCATATTAGAGCATTTGCAGATGTAGACAGTAAAGCCAAACTTGAGGGTATTAAAGCGCTTCTTAAGGCAAAGGAAGAGTTTAAAGATGTAGTGGAATTACAAATTGTTGCGTTTCCACAGGATGGAGTTGTAAGAGAAGCTGGCGCAAAAGAACTTGTTGAAGAGGCAATAAAAATGGGAGCAGATGTTGTTGGTGGAATACCGTGGATAGAGTTTACCGAAGAGGACGAGCGGGCTCATATTGATGCAATGTTTGAAATTGCTGAAAAATATAATAAGGATATTTCTATGCTTGTCGATGATGCAGGAGACCCAGGTCTCAGGACGTTGGAAATGCTTGCTGTAAAAACAATTAAAGAAAATCGTTTTGGCAGAAGTCTTGCGCACCACGCAAGAGCAATGTCAATGTACCCAGGACCTTATTTACAGAAAGTCATTGCTCTTTTGAAAAAGGCAGATATGGGAGTTGTAAGTGATCCCCATACAGGTCCTTTACATGCTCGCGTAAGAGAGCTTCTTGATGCTGGAGTGCTTGTAGTTCTTGGACAGGACGACATATCAGATGCATACTATCCATATGGAAGAAACAATCTGTTAGAAGTAGTATTTCTTTCTTCTCACATATTGTGGATGACTTCTCGCGGAGATATGGAGAAACTGTACGATATGGTTACTGTTGATGCAGCAAAGTCAATAGGACTAAAAAACTTTAGGTTAAAAGAAGGAGCACAGGCAAATTTTGTTGTGCTAAAGGAAAAGAGTGTGAGAGAGGCAATACGTAATCACGATGAGCCTCTCTATGTAATAAGCCACGGCAAGTTTGTTGACCGTGAAAGGTATCTTATTTAAGTCAGAAGTAAAATAAAAAAAAGGAGAATAAGCATGAGAAGAAAAAGTATTTTGTTGAGTTTGGTATTATTTATGGTACTTACACTTGTAGTTGTTGGCTGTGCGCCAAAAGCTGAACCTGAGGAAAAACCAGAAGAAACGAAATTAAAAGTAGCTGCAATCTTTGCAACTCCTATTGAAGAACCGTGGGATGGTTGTATACATGAAGCGCTTTTGCAAGCGAAGGACGAGCTTGACGTCGATTATGAATGGGCAGAAAATATAAGTTCATCTGACTTTGAAAGAGTGGTAAGAGAGTATGCAGACAAAGGTTTTGACCTTATTATGGGCGATGCTTTTGGTGCCGAAGACGCTGTAAGAAGAGTAGCTAAAGATTATCCGGAAATCGCTTTTGCGTTTGGTTCCGGCGGTGGACCTGCCGAACCGAATTTCTCAGTATTTGATGATTGGATTCATGAACCGGCATATATTGCAGGTATGATTGCAGGTAGGCTCACAAAGACTAATATTCTTGGTGTTGTGGGCGGTGTCCCTGTTCCTGAAGTGAACAGAATTGTAAATGCGTTTATAGAAGGCGCAAAAGAAGTGAATCCGGATGTGAAAGTAAAGGTTTCATTTATTGGATGCTGGTTTGATCCGCCAAAGGCAAAAGAAGCTGCAATGGCTCAGATAGATGCTGGGGCAGATGTTCTTTATGCAGAAAGATATGGTGTTATTGATGCCTGTAAAGAAAGAGGCGCTTATGCTATTGGTAATATGCAGGATCAAAATTCACTTGCTCCTGATGTAGTAGTTACCGGACCTATCTGGAATATGTTTCCAACAGTTAAATATCTGGTAGCGTCTATTAAACTCGGAGCTTATCAAGCCCAGGATCTTAAGGATTGGTCAATGATGGGTAAAGGTGGCGCTTATCTTGCTCCTTTCTATGGTTTTGAAGACACACTTCCTGCAGATATTATGGAAATGGTTGAGAATAGAGAACAAGAAATTCTAAATGGAACATTTAGGGTTTCAGTAGAGGAATCAACTCCAAAAGGTGACTAATTAGTAAATAATTGATCAACCAGTTGAGCACAGGAAATTTCCTGTGCTCAACTATTATTAGCGCGAGGTGGACATGGAAAAAGTAGTAGAGATGCGAAACATCAGAAAAACCTTTTTACATACAGTTGCAAATAATAATATTGATTTTGATATTTATAAAAGGGAAGTAGTAACTCTTCTTGGAGAAAACGGTGCTGGCAAAACAACTCTAATGAAAATTTTGTACGGAATGTATTCTATGGATAGTGGCGAAATCTATGTAAAGGGCAAAAAGGTTGATATAGAGTCTCCAAAAGATGCGATATCTCTTGGGATAGGGATGGTGCATCAGCATTTTACTTTAGTAAAATCATTCACTGTAACAGAGAATGTTATACTGGGATTACCTCCTTCAAAAGGCATAGAAATTGATCTTGAATCAGCAAAAAAAGACCTTATATCGCTGTCAAAAAAGTATGGGCTTGAGGTTAATCCAGATGCAAAAATCTGGCAGTTATCCGTAGGAGAAAAGCAGCGAGTAGAAATTATCAAAGCACTTTATCGGAACATTGATGTGCTTATACTTGACGAACCTACCGCAGTTTTAACTCCGCAAGAGGCGGAAAATCTATTTGATACGCTGAGATTATTAACAAAAGAAGGGAAAAGCATTGTTTTTATTTCGCATAAATTAAGAGAAGTTATGGAGATAAGCGATAGAATCGTTATTTTAAGAAATGGCTCCCTTGCAGGAGAGAAGAACAAAAAAGATACAACCAAGAAAGAGCTTGCAAGAATGATGGTTGGAAGAGAAGTGTTGGAAATTATTGAGAAAGAGGAAATGCCAGAAAAAGGAAAGCCACTTCTGGTAGTGCAGAATTTGCATGCTCTTAATGATAAGGGAATAGAGGCGTTAAAGGGAATATCATTTGAGGTGAGAAGCGAAGAAATTCTTGGAATAGCAGGAGTATCCGGCAATGGACAGCGCGAATTGGAAAACGTTCTTTGTGGAGTAAGAGAAAATACAGACGGTAGAATTGTCTTTAAGGGAAAAGAAATAACAGGTAAAAAACCGAAAGAGATTATTAACCTCGGGATAGGAAGGGTTCCAGAAGACAGAATGGAAGAAGGGCTCATATTAGATCTTCCCGTATTCGAAAATCTTGTGATTGAATCCTATGATAAAAAACCATTATCAAGTGGAATTTTGATAAACTATTCTTCAGTTAAAGATTTTGCAGAAAGAATAGTAAAAGAATACGATATTAAAACCCCTAGCATTTATACGATGACAAGAACGCTTTCTGGTGGTAATTTGCAAAAAGTGATACTTGCAAGAGTGCTTTCAAGGAATCCTGAGTTTATAATAGCATCTCAGCCAATACGAGGATTAGATGTAGGGGCTGCAGAATATATACATACTAAACTACTCAGTGCGAGGGCAAATGGCGTTGGGATTCTTCTTATATCAGAAGATCTTGATGAAATACTAATGCTGAGTGATAGAATTCTTGTGATGTACGAAGGAGAAGTTATGGGAATACTGGATAGGGAAGACATTACTATAGAAAAACTTGGATTAATGATGACAGGTGCAAGAATAGGAGGTTTGCATGAGCCTAATTAGTTTTAAGTTGGAAAAAAGAACACCTCCTTCATGGTGGTTTAGAATGTTAATGCCAATTATGGCGGTAATTATATCTCTTGCGATTTCTTCTATTTTTTTGTTGGCCCTTCGCAAAAATCCATTTACAGCTTTTTATTATCTTTTCTACGGCGGGCTTGGAACGAAGTTTGCATTTTTGGAAATGCTTGTTAAGGCAACTCCACTTATTTTGACTGGTATTGCTGTATCGATTGCATTTCTTGCAAAATATTGGAACATTGGTGCAGAGGGGCAGCTTTACGCAGGTGCACTGCTTGCTACATGGGTTGGTATACAAAATTTTAATCTCTCTCCGTTTTTTTATGTTTCGCTTGTAATTATTGCAGGGTTTGTAGGCGGTGGAGTATGGTCTTTTATTCCTGCTTATCTTAAAGCCAAGTTTAAAGTAGATGATGTTGTTACTACCCTTCTTATGAATTATATTATGATCTATTTTGTTAGCGCAATTTTGACTGGACCATGGAGAAACCCAGTATCAATGTGGCCAGAGTCAGTTAATATTGCAGAAAATGCACGACTTATACAATTAGTTCCTCGCTCGCGGGTGCATATCGGCTTTTTAATTGCTGTTGCCATAGTTTTTGTGGCATATTTTATTGTTAAAAAGACAAAGCTCGGATTTGAGATCAGGGCAACAGGGTCAAATTCTAAAGCTGCCAATTTTCTTGGCATTAACACGCTAAAAACTATTATTATTGCTTCAGTTCTAAGTGGAGGAGTAGCAGGGCTTGCAGGCGTTAGCGAAGTTGCCGGGGTGCACTACCATCTTATTCACAACCTTTCTCCCGGGTACGGATACAGTGGCATAGTTATTGCCATGCTCGGAGGACTTAACCCCTTCGGGGTGTTGTTTGCGGCTCTATATTTTTCTGTTATTATTACGGGAGCCCAGATGATGAGCAGAAGCGTGGGTATACCACCGTATATCGCAGATGTAATCCAGGGGATAACATTGATTGTTATGCTTGCGATGTTGCTTTTATTTGAATATAAAATAAGTATTAGGAGGGGAAAATGAATAACTTCTTTACAGCGTCGTTTCTGGTAGGACTTTTTGCATCTACCATAAGAATGGCAACCCCTTTGATACTTGCAACGCTCGGGGAATCCTTTTCTGAGCGTTCCGGAATCCTTAATCTTGGAATTGAAGGCATTATGATATTTGGTGCATTAGCAGGTTTTGTTACTACTTATTTTACTCACAGTTTATGGTTTGGTGTATTTGCTGCAACATTTTCTGGTTTTTTATTTGGATTGCTTATGGCGTTTCTTGTTGTAACGTTAGGGTTAAACCAGCATGTTTCTGGATTAGGTATTACAATTTTTGCAAGTGGTCTTGCTTATTATGTGTACAGAGCAATAATTGGCTCTCCAACGATTCCTGCAACTATCAAGGCATTTGATACTTTGAAAATCCCCGGGTTATGGAAAATACCATTTTTAGGCCCTATTCTGTTTGACCAGTACGCTTTGACGTATATTGCAGTTATACTTGTTATCGTATCCGGATATATTTTCTTTAAAACTTCATTTGGTCTGTCTTTGCGGTCAGTGGGCGAAAACCCGGAAGCTGCAGATGCAGTTGGAGTAGATGTATACAAGATGCGCTATATTGCCCTTATGATAGGAGGAGCATTAATGGGTATGAGCGGCGCATTCTTCACTCTTGCACAATTTAATATGTTTATATTTGACATTGTTGCAGGAAGAGGATGGGTTGCTATAGCATTGGTTATCTTTGCTAACTGGATTCCCTCAAGAGTGTTTTGGGGAGCACTTCTATTTGGTGGCGTCGATGCGCTAGGATTGAGATTGCAGGGAACTGCCATAAATATTCCCTTTCAGTACTTCTTAATGATGCCGTATATTCTTACAATTATAGTGCTTATCTTTATAGCAAGGAATGCATCATATCCTTCAGCGCTTCTCAAACCGTACAGGAGAGAATAACAGCAGTGATTTGGTTTAAAAGCATATCAGGGCTGAATTTTACATTCAGCCCTTTTTATTTTCTGTAAGATTATTTTCAATTTGCAATATTATTTTTTTTGTATTATAACTTATACGGACATCCGTATAGGAGAGAAAAAAATGAAAGATGGAATACCGCTTTATATTAAACTGCGGAATGAGCTTGTGAGAAGAATAGAAGAAGGAAAATACAATTTAGACACCCTTCTTCCTTCTGAACGAAATCTAATAGATGAGTTTAAAGTTGGCAGAGAGACGGCAAGAAGAGCAGTAATAGAACTTGAACGGCTTGGATATATTCATAAAAAGCAAGGAGTAGGAGCATTTGTTGTGCGGAAATATCCCATGGATCCAATGGAACCTATGGCGAGCTTTACTATAGAGCTTGAAGCAAGAGGGGTAAAACCGGGAGACAAGCTTGTCAACAAAAAGATTCTAAACCACCCGCCAAAAATAGCGATAGAAACACTGAAAACAGAAAAGATTCTATACACAAGAAGAATACGTTTTGCTGATGAACAACCTTTTGCAGTTGAAGATTCTTATTTCCCGGTTGATTTGTTTGATTGTTTAAACAGATATAATTTCAAAGGTTCCTATTACCAGCTCATTGTGCATAAATGTAAGATTCCGGTGATTCGTATTAATCAGGGAATTTCTTCGAGAATCTCCACAAAAGAAGAGATTAAGCTTCTTTCGCTAAAAAAAGAAACGCCAATGCTTGGCATTAACCGTACATGGTTTAGCTATAATAAACCAATCTATTACCTTATTTTTAGTGCAAGGGCTGATTTATATTCATTTAAAAGCGAGGTGAGGATTTGAAGGTAAAGAGTTTTTTATCAAAAGGTAAAAACATTCCTTATGAATTTATTGAAGAAGTGAAACGCATTGTAGGTGAAAAATATGTATCAGAGGATGAAAGAGACCTTATCTCATACAGTGTGGATTATTGGCTTTATGGTGTCTATAAAACTCAGTTCGGTGAAATTCCTGCTATTCCGTCTGCTGTGGTTTCCCCGAAAAATACTGAAGAGGTTCAAAAAGTTGTAAAACTTGCAAATAAATATCATGTGCAGATTACTCCGTTTGGTGGAGGCTCGGGTGTACTTGGTGCGGCGATCCCGTTTAATGGAAGTATTATATTGAATATACAGCGGATGAATAAATTTATTTCTCTTGACGAAATTTCACAAGTTGCTGCATTCGAATCTGGTATTATCGGCACAAATTTAGAGAAAGAATTGAATTACAGGGGTTATTCGTCGGGCAACATTCCACAATCTATTTCTTGCTCTACTGTTGGAGGTTGGGTTTCAACGCGTGCTGCAGGGCAGTTTTCTACAAAATACGGAAAGATTGAAGATATGGTGCTGGGACTTACAGCAGTATTGCCTGACGGGGAGATTCTTTACATAAAACCAGTTTCAAGAAAATCTACAGGACCTTCTATAAAACATCTTTTTCTTGGTTCGGAAGGGACAATGGGTATTATTACGGAGGTATATCTTTCTGTGCATAAAACACCAGAAAAAGTTATTAAAAACTGTTTTGCATTTGATTCTGTTGAGACAGCGCTTGATATGGTAAGAAAAATTGTTCAGACAGATGCAAAGCCTGCTGTGGTAAGGATTTTTGATAAGGACGAAACCGAACGTTACTTTGGTGTTGTGTCTAAGCGTGGCAAATATCAACAAGCCTTTGGTATTGCAGGCAAAATTTTGACAGGAAAAGTTTCTCCAAAAGTTTTAAATATATTAACTGAATCAAAGAATAAAATAAGTTTTGAGGGAATGGAAAAACTTGTGGGTAAAGTTGCAGTAATTTTTATTTCCGAAGGAGATGAAGATTTTGTGCTTCTGGAAGATAGAGTGATTAACAAAATTGCAGAAAAATATAATGGCATCTCTATAGGCGAAAAACCAGTTGACATATGGCTTAGTAAACGGTTTGATGTGCATCTCGGACCTACAATATTGCGAAACGGAGGAATTGTAGACACAGTTGAAGTGGTGTCTTTATTTAAGGATGCCCCTGCACTCTATAAGGATATCATTGAGTCTATGTCAAGTGTAAAAGGAGCAGTGTCAATTTCTGGTCACTATTCACACTTTTATCCTGAATCAGCTTGTTTGTATATTACATTTGCAGGGTTTCCAAAAGATCAGTTAAAATATTACGAAGATACGTGGACAGCCGCGATGGAAACTACTCTGCGCCATAATGGTTCGATAAGTCATCATCACGGAATAGGTTTTTTGCGAAAACCATTTATGAAAAAAGAGCTTGGAATTGCAGGTGAAAAATTGATGAAAGATGTGATAAGTGTAGTTGATAAAAATCATATTTTTAATCCTGGTAAACTTGTGGGGGGAAAAGATGAAAAAACAGTTAAATAGATTAATAGATTGTTCAATGTGTCCAAACATGTGCAAATTTAGTTGTCCTGTTTACCTTGCAACAGGTAGTGAAACGTTTACTCCACAGAAAAAGGCACGCCTTATACTTTACAGGGAGAAAAATTTACTTGAGGATAGCGATGGATTTTTTGATACTGTATTTCAGTGTGCACTCTGTGGGAGTTGTGTTGTAAATTGCCAGTATGACGATTTTGATATAAGAGATTTTATTATAGAAGAGCGTAGCATTGCATTTAAGAAAGGCTTTGTACCTTCTCTTATAGGGGAGGTGCTTGAGAATTTTAACAGGTTTGGCAATCCAAACGGTGAAAGAGAAACGATTAACAAGGGGAAAGGAGAGATAGGGTTTTTTGTCTCCTGTAATACTTTTAAGGACAAGAGCATTCTTTCTGCAACTGAGAAAATTCTGAATAAAGCACATGTAGATGTAAAGGAGTTTGGTGGCGGTGATATTTGTTGCGGTGCGCCACTCTTTTTTGCGGGAGATATGGATGGATTTAAGAAAAAAGCAGA